>DALYDX010000008.1:0-34998 GCA_031972835.1 Minisyncoccota bacterium
CTGGAATATATTTCTTTGATGAGAATAATAAACGCGTTAAGATTACAAAAGCGAAGTTTGAAGATAACGAATTCCTAATAGAGAAAGTAATACCAGAAGGCAAGAAAGAAACGGATTACAAAAATTTTAAAAAATAAAAAGGTATATATGATAAAAGCTGTACAATATGTACAGCTTTTTATTTTAAACTTTCTCAGGGACCGTTCGTGCTATAAAAGCTATATTCTTGAGTGCATCTACTTTCGTAGCCATAGCAATAAAACCATGCCCTAACAAATTCAGACAAAAAAAGTCGGTGTTCCTATCTTTGATATATGACATTATCTCCTCTACTTCCTCAAGTGCACCACATGATATGGGGTAACGAGAGTATGGTGCGCCATCCACATACACATGACCATGAATCATATACATAATGTTAGGTAACTTTTCGAATAGTCGTACTTGGATTGGTGTATCCACGGATGGTTTATCAGGTCCAAAATAATACACGTTGTCATCCTTGAACTCTACAGCTACAAATGAATCCTGACCGATAAATCTTTTATCAACATTTCTTCTTGAGACAAAAATGTGTGTTCCATTCCGGAAACCAGGAAATCCGCGTAAACAACGAAAGGCAGAATTGCCAAGAAACCTGTTTGTGCCCTCTGCTGGTGCAACCAACTCATGAAATATATGCGCATAATTTTTGATAAGATCAAAAAAATCTTTCTCGTCAGGCACAGGAACACACACTTCGCTTATCTGGACTGTTTTCTGTCGAGTTAGAGAAGTAAGTTCATTGATACGACTCAGTAATTTTTGCGCAAATACAGGAATATCGCTCGTGTATTCCTGCCAAAGAACTCCGAGAGGATCGAAAAGTCTTGCCTCTATGATATCGCCTGCTTTACGAAAATCAATTGTAAGATTTGCTTTCTGAATCAAGGATCTACGTATTAATTCCTGAAAGGAATACTCATTATTGTTACGTTTACTAGTTACAAGAATCGCTTTAGGATAGAGCTCTTTTATGTCTATCTTCTTCGGAAGGTCATTTGGTACATTTGCCATCCAACATATACAGTTAAAATACTGCAACCCATTTTGCTCGACAAGTTTGCACAAGTCTTCATAGTACCCGCCATTGTACGTCGTAATTTTGGCTCCAAGTGATTCCATGGAAGATGCCAATTTGCTAATGTAAGACGATGTTCTACCACCATTTGAGTTCCAATCCCCGCCTATAACAACGATTTTTAGTTTTTCAATATTTTTCATACAATATGTGCTTTTTTATGATTTTAACATAAAAATACAATATGTCAAAGAAACTCTCTTTTCACTTTTAGGACACAAGAATTTAAAAAATAAAACTTCTCATACGAGAAGTTTTATTTTTTAAAGATTATTTTTTATGATATTTACTAGTAAACGGATTTCTGTCAGACAAGCCTTTGAGCATTTTCTTTACACTTCGAGCTCCACGGCGAAACAGAGTTTCATTTCTATCTTTCTTTTCTGTAAGCTGACGAAACAAATCTTCACGCAATGCGTCTATTGAACTATATAGATCTTCGGTTTCAGCTTGTGCATAGAATTTATTACCACCAAGAAGCATATTCGCATCTGCCTTGTACACATCACCCTGCTTGTGATGGTTCGTGGTTTTACCAATCTGCATGTGTATTACCTCTACGGTAGAGTGCATAACTTTCTCGAGAGTATCCATACGCTTTTGAGCATAGTCGCGGATCGCATCTGTAAGCTCCATGTTCGTTGTGTTTATGTTTAGATTAAGCATGTGTTTATTGGTTAACTAATAAACTTACATATACATTATATCACGTAGATACTTTGACCTATCCTATTGTTCAACAGACCAAATAGTGGTTTAATTAAGAAAAGCTTAGGTTATGAAAAAGTTCATTTTAACACTTATGTTATCTTTTATTCTTTTTGCTGATAATTCGTATGCACAAGTCTATGCTCCACCTCCACCTCCAAACACACCAGGGTATTGCTACAGTGGTGCGTCGGGCGCAGGATATGGACGTTACAATGGATACCGATATTATTATCAAAATAATTACAGGTACGAAAACCAACATTACAACCACTATTATCCTACTTTGGGAACATTGCTTGGGTCAGCTGTGATTGGACTCGTTACTTATGCGATATATGACAACGCGATAAATCAGAGAGCTGTATGGCAATCAGGTAATACTACCTATCAAACCGAAACAACCCCTCTATTGGGCTGGAAATACGCCTGGGACGGAACACAGTGGATATATATCCAAACAGTTGTCGGGTACACATGGTGGAATGGAAACAATTGGGTCAGTTATTACTACCCGCAAAATTAGACATATAAAGGCGCGACTCCTCCGCGCCTTTTGCTTTTTTCCATATTTTTGCTATATTTTGTCTGTTCTAATTTATCTGAAAATACTCAGCGGTAGAGTGAGAAATGGGACGGGACCCATTTCTCAAGACTCATTGAGAGCTTTTAGTATAAAAGATCTAATGAGTGGACAGTCCCTGTAAGGGAGTCGCCTGTCAGGCGAACGTTCTACGCTTGGGTCTTCATGATAAAAATGAATATTTTTATTTTCGGGAGTAGCTCAGCGGTAGAGCGGTCGCCTGTTAAGCGATTGGTCGTAGGTTCGATCCCTACCTCCCGAGCCAGTTAGGACTGTCAGCCAGTTCTAGTACCAAATTAAACGGAGAAGCTATTGTAAAATATAGCTTTTTTCCGTTTACAGTCGGGTTCTGAAGTATGTAATTCAAAAACTGTCTTTTTCTAGCAGGTTCAGAACTATTATCAAAAATTGTTTTTGCTCTGCGTGCTACAGAAATGACTGTAGCAACAGTATTTTGGTATTCGTAATCTGCCTTACTGTGTTCAGACATTTCAATTTCAAGTAGCTGTATTTGGTCCTGTAACTCTTGATGCTTTTTGTCATAGATGTCCTTAGTAATACTCTGGTCCAATAGAGCATCAAGCAATCTATTTTGCTTTGCCTTCGTGTTGTTATATTCAGTTTGTATACGAGTTATTTGTGCCTTATGGAATACAACTTCCATTTCTGTGCTTTCTCTAAGTTTGTCTACAAGTTGGTTTTGAGTGTCCTCTGAAATGCTCTCAAATCGCTCTAGGACCTCGTATACGGGCTTCAGAAGGTCCTTTTCTGATACATATACTCGTTTACAAACACCTTTAGCATTTGTACAAGAATAGTAGGTAAAAGTAAGCCCGCTTGGCTTTCTTTTGATTTCAGCACTCATTGAGCAACCGCAATTTTGACACTTGAGCAAACCCTTAAATATAAAGTCCTTTGAAAGTGTTTTATGTGGGTTTATGTTGCGTTTATTACGTACTTGTTGGCATTTATCAAAGAGTCCTCTAGTAATTAGTTTAGGATATTTATGGGCATACGCAGGATACTTTTTAGGTGTAGCTATTCCACAATAAAAACTATCTTTCAAGATATTTTCAACTCCACTTTTTGATAGCTTATTTCCTAACCTTGTTCGTAAACCAAGCTCTGTAATTTTATTTCTTATTGCTTCGAGCGAGTATTGGTCCGTTGCATATAACTCAAACATTTTCTGCACTAAATATCCTCGTTCAGGGTCAATCTCAATATCTTTTCGTAATCTTTTCTCTATATCAAGTTGCACATTCAAATAACCTAAGCGGACCGCTCCTGTCCATTCGCCATTCCTTCGCTTCTGCTCAAATGCTCGTTTTACATTATCGCTAATTGCGTTTGAGTAGTAACTAGCCATTACCAAGCTCATACTAAAACCGCTCTTTTCTGTGGCAGAAAGTTTATCGCTAATTATTTGATTATCTGATACAAAGTGAAGTTCTATTTTTCCTTCAAGAGCTAGTTGGTACAAGTAAGCTACTCGCTTATCAAATACATTTCTTGCTAGTCGGTCCACTTTATCAAAACAAACCGCAACCTTTTCTTTTTTAATTATCTCATCAACTCGGGCAATAACCTTGCTATCAAAATCATCTCGTTTTTCTTTGTACGCACTTTCATCAAAGCTAAAAATGTCCTTTTCAGCAACATCAAAACCTTTTCCTTCACAATATCTCCTTATACGCTCAATTTGAGCAGGCAATGAGTTTCCAGCTTCTTTTTGTTCTTCCGTTGATACCCTGGAAACATTTATTGCTTTCATAATTGTATTTTAGTTTTTCTGTGAATTAGAAGTGAAATCAATATGAAGCAAGGCATGGCTAATATTTCCCAATCATTGATCCGTCCTAATACAGCAAATATTATAGTAATAGTAAACGCAACACTTTTGTTTAATCCTTTACTAACCATGTACATATAGCCCTTAGTAAAAATCCAAAAAAACAGCAATAACTGAACGATTATCAGTGGCCACACTAGCCAAAGTGAAGCGTGTTCTCTAATAGAGTTAAGCCAAAATGTGACGCCAACATACAGAAGGATATTAAAGATGATTCTGAAGACAAAATCTGTTCTAGTAAGTTTGTTTATTTCTTTTCTAATAAATCCCTCTGTTGTTTTGTTTGTTTCTTGTTCCATTTTATTATTTTTTTGGTCTTATACTACCTAAAACTATGTAGTAGAAAATCCTTCTTATTATTTCAAGAACAACCACAATAATAGTGATTGCTAATAAGGAGTAGCCAATTACTTCAAAATATCCCCCTTCAGTTCTGTACTCTTCTTCAATTGTATACGCCCTCTTGCTTTCAAGATTTTTTATAATAGTAGCGATATCAGTTCCTAATTTAGTCTGTTCTTCTATATAAGCATCTAGTTCGCTATTTAATTTTTCGGCTGTAGAATCTGAATATCCACAGACTTTTCTGAGTTTAATTTTATCAGTATCACTTATTGACTGATAAACAGTTTCTGTTCCGTAAGGAAAAAAATAAAGACCAGCATCTTTTTCTGCAAATAAAGTTTTCTTATTTGTATAATCAGCTATACAACTAATTTTATAATCAAGGACTTGATGTGGCTTATAATCGTCTACAATTAAAAAAATTGAGATTACGGCACCCAATGACGCAACCCCTAGAAAAACTACCTTTAATAATCTGTACCACCATTTTTCATTTAGCTGTTGTATTGTTTTCATATTATCGTCTCTATATTATCTTATAATTTTGACTGGGGATTTAATATATCATTTGGGTCTATATATTCATTTCCAAGCAAGTCCTTAAATCGTTTTTCAGTTTCTTGTATTTTAATAAACAATTCCTGTTGATTATTTCTGTATTCATTTACTTCTTCATTTGAATTTGCAACATCTAACATCTCACTTACAAAGATTACCTCACTTATAGTGTCTATGTAGTCAATCCAATCTTTTACTGTTTGTGCAAACTTTATATCATCGTGCTTAAAGCGTTCGCTAAGGCGAAGAAAGTTTTTTCTGCCACACTCAAATAGGGCAGTTTCAGTCTGCATATAATCTTTTAGATGACTGGTTTTTATTTTATTTAACAAGTATTCTTCTTTGCAACTTATTTCCAATTTTATATTTTCTACCGCTTCTTCCTTAGAAATTATCTTTGGTTTTTGTCCCTTATAGATCAAATAAACAAATACCGCAATCACTATCAAAATTATATAAAGCATATTATTTTGTTTTTACTCTATTAAGAAACCTTATAAACTCACTTTTCTCAATCCTAAACTCACGACCTAACTTATACGCTTTTAAGCGACCTGCTTTGATATAGCGGTAAATAGTCATAATGTTTACCTCTAATTGTTCTGCGAGGTCCTCTGCTTTATAGAATGGTTTTTCTTTCATAATTTTATCTTCGTTTACCTAATAATTATACTTTACAACGCTTTACATAGCAATTTTTAATCAGTGGACATCTTTTTATGCTTATACGGCTTGTATTCGTCAAGTTGTTTATCTAATTGGGTAACCCAATCTCGGAGCTTATTCTTGGTTATTAGCTCACTAGCTTCCTGCATATCTTTAGCAATTCTGTACCAAGTCCTATCGTGGGACCGTTTTGCAATAATGGTTCGCAGTTGCCTCATTCCATTCTCATCTTTTGCAAGCATAAACAATCCAAGTAGGTATATCGCTTGCTTCGGTTTGAGTTTTTTATTAGCCAGAAACAAAGTCCGTAGTATATCCTTAATGCTTACCGATAAAGAAAACAATCCCAGATTGCGTTCTTTGATAAGTTTTTTCCAATAATCAGTTACAACCTTTTTACTCATTTCAGTATTGAACACTTGCTTGAAAGTTGGATTTTTCTGATAACCCAAATCCTCAAGGACCTTGTTCATTTTCTGCTTTTGGCTCAAGCGTATCTCAAAGCGTATTATTTCTTGCGGTTCATCTTCTTTGTTTAGCTCGGAAAATAAACCTCTTTGATAAAATGTTTGAGTTTTGTCCATCGCCCTTTTTTTACCCTTACTTAAATCAGCTACTTTGTCATAGATAACTAACTGATGTGATGTGGTGTGTGCATATAAGCTATCTCCGTCGTTTATAAATCTAGCCCTAGCAAAGTCAAAACTCTTTCGTAGATTTACTTTGTTCATCTCTGAAATTAAATGACTTACTGTGTATCCGTCTTGAAGCACGATATTTTTTGAGAAATGGATCGAGCTTACAGAAGCATTCTCAAGTACTGATTTTGTAACTATCACGCCCATAGTTTTTAGCCTATCTTGTAGGACTTCAATCACTTTAGGAAAATCCTTGTCTTCCATTTCTTCTAGGTTATTCAAATATAGAAGTTTGGGTACTGAAAACTCCATTCGCACATTTGCTTCTTGCGAGAATTGGCGTTTGTAACCAGTAAGTCGTGGAAAGTATTTTCCCGTTTCTTTCTCTGCTTTGCTAGGGTTGCGGACAAACTTTGCATATTGGTCTGTCTTAGAATACAGCTCCCAGCTAGCAACTTCTGAAAGGTATCGCATTTGGTCCTTCGGAATTAAAAGGCATATTGTATCAATCATAATTTTAGGTTTTCTTAGGTTGGTAAAGAGCAGGATTTTGTTTCTTGTCTTCCTCTATGAGCCACGCAAAAGCACCGACCAATCTTTGCTGGTCCTCAAGAGGTAGTTCGTCTATTTTGAAACTCTTTTTAGTTTCTTGTATTGAGACAATATCCTGCATAATAAAATCCCGAAGGATTATCTTCAGGATATTCTTTACGCAATATGTTAGATACTTACATCACAAAAACGGGAAACTAAATGTCCCTAATATCTTTTGGTATTCTTTGGACTTGTATTGATTTAGCAAAACGGCTTGCAGATTTTTTTACAGCATCAGACGACATTTTTATATTATGTTCTTCCTCTAAGATTGCGGAAATAATAGCTTCTTTGTAGACACCCTTATGATTAAAATCTTGCTCGCCTTTATATCTTTTCAAAAGGTCCTTTTTTGATAGTTTATTTAGTTCATAAACAAGACGGTTCTTTTCATCATCACTTTCTTTAATTACTGAAGGGTGGACATCATACTGCTTATAAAAAGTATTCTTCTCAATTATATGTTCTTTCAAGTCGTCCCAGTTGTCTTCAATATACTGAAGCACCAATTCCTTTGTTGCGTATGGCTTAATAATCAAAAATACGCTATTAAAATGCTGGGATAGTAACTGCACTGTTTGCTTATTGAAAAGATAGTCCTTACTATATGGACCTTTATCTTGTCCGTCCATATTGTTTCTGTTTGGGGAAAAGTGGTCAACTCCTAAATACTTACAATTATGGCAAGATACTTTGCTTCTAATATATTCATTTACACCTGCTTGCCCCATAAAAAGGTATTTTTCAATATAGTGGAAAATTATGTGGTCATCAAGTAAATCAACACCCCAATACTTTTGCATTAACTTAAAGGTTGTTTTATACAACTTAGATAGATACTTATTACCTTCAAAAAGTGGATATTTTGTAAAAGTATTATGATGAGTATCTATGGCTTGTCCTAGCTCAATCATCATTGGTAACATTCCTATACCGTCATCATTTTTGTGCTTTTTCATAAATGCTTTTGTAAAAGCATCTCTATCATCTTCAGTCAATCTTCTTTTTTGTTCATATTCATAGGCACTCAAAAAAGCCCACATTGTAAGTCTCTTTTTCTCGGATTTATTCATTTTACTAATAAAGAAATCGGCTAGTTCTGGTCCGCTCGCAAAGCCGTTAGTAGGTAAACCAAGCTCTTTTCGTGTGGCTTTTATATCATCAACGAAACCTTCCTTTTGCAATAGCTTATCAAAAAGGATTTTATATTTCTTTTGAAAATAGTCCGAAGAATACTTTTTCATACTCTTTACTTTACTTTACATTGCAGTAAAATACAAGATAGGTTGAACTTATATAAGGTCATCTCTTTGGGGTACTTTTCGACAAACAGGTTACAGCAGACTGTCCCTGTCGAAGACAGTATTATTAACCAATTTTTTACTGCAATGGCAAAAACCAAAGAAGGAAAAAAGATTGTAGAAGTTCGTAAGCATTACCGAAAGCTAGACAATGGCAAAAAGGTACTTGTTCGTGAACATCGTAAATCAACACCTAATTAAATAGGTGGGTCGCCCTAAGGGGTGACCTTACATAAGCTCAATATGGAATTGTAAAAGAGCTTCCTAGTTCTGAAGTTCAAGCATCGGAAATAGTCCTAAAATACCGCTAAACTGCAAATCACTTTTAATGTCAGCCCAATTTGCAGTTCTGAACTTGTCCACTAAAGGGAGCATAATAAAAAAACACCATATGGTGTTTTTTTATTATGCTCCCCGGAGAAAGGCAACTTCTTGCCTTTCGCGCAAGGATCAAAAGACTTTTCATTATCTGCCAAAGGCGGATTGAAAAGTACCAGCGAGTGTAGCTCTAAATCCCTGCCTGGGAGCAGATATTGACAAATAGATTGTAATATATTATAGTATACTGTAAAAGTATGACAGTTCTTTGCTATTTTTATGGTTGTGAGCTTGTTGTGTTCTCTCAGTTTCTTTACGGGAGTTGGGAGAACATAACAATAAATTCACAACTAATAAAAAATAAAATGAAAACAACGAAATTCGCACTCAATGGAGATGCTGTCAACAAGCTTTTTACGTCACTTCTTTTTCAGGAAAATGAAATGAAGGACGGAAAACCAATTATTGAGCCTAAAATTGGAGAAGGATTGAGGGTAAAATCTTACGATTTTTTCCCTGAAAGAATTGATGCCAAAAAGGAAGACATCAAAGGAATGCTTTCACAGCTTCCAAATGAATTTATGGAAAGCAGTGGAGGTGGTTGGTCATTCCTTAATGCCAATGTTACCAAAGATGGTGAACTGTGGACTGATTCTCACGAAGCAATGGAACAATTGTTCGCTATGGCTAACGCCCTTGGACTTTCAGAGTATAAACTTCCAAGAAAAATGTGGTCAATGTTGCCTGGAGGCAGGCCATATGTTGTTGTAAAAGACAAATCATTTTAGAAACGACAATATCTGCGAGCCGTAGAAAGAGCTAAATTACTTTTTACGGCTCTTTCTATTTTATGAGTTCTGAAGTGTCATCATTGGAAACAAGTCAAAAATTTTAGAAAATTCCAAATCTCTTTTAATTGCAGTCCAATTGAGAGTTCTGCTCGCGTCCACTAGAGTGAAGAGTGTTGTGTCGGAGCCATTCTAGGTATCCTGGCACAAGTTCGAACATAAATAGTTTTAATGTATAATATCTACATGAAAGAAACTTTTGTTTGTCTCATCACAGGCCCAATGGGGGCTGGTAAATCTTCTGTGTCAAAAGCATTGGCTAGTAAATTTGAACGCAGTGCTGTAATAGAAGTAGATATACTTCGTGGAATGATAAAAGGGGGATTTGTAAGACCTTCACCTTATACTGAAGAAGTAGAATTACAGCTTTCTCTTAGTGCAAAAAATGCTTGTGATGTGGCCAATAATTTCTTAGAAAAAGGTTTCAATGTCTTTATTGATGGTATTGTAGGTAGAAAGCTGTTAGAGCAGTATTCAAATTTCTTTAAAGGCAAAAACTTCAAAGCGTTTTTATTAATGCCTTCCGTAGATGCTCTCTTGAAACGCTTTGATGATAGAGGAGACTATGCAGAACTCCGCGCACGAACCATGGAACTGCATAAAAATTTTTCTGAGAAGAAAAACGAACTCAACTGTTGTGTTATAGATTCTAGCGATCAAACACTAGAGGAAACCGTAGATGAGATATATTCGTCAATTGTTTCGTCGTAGGAAATCTTAACAATAGTATTTCGAACGTCATCCGAAGTTTGGAGTGTTGCAAAAGACCAGAACTCATTTTTTTCATCCTTTGTGTCTTTCTGATATACTTGTCTCATGACAACAATACATCCTTGGATTAACTTCAACGGCAATGCCTTTGAAGCGTTTACTTTTTATAAGTCAGTATTTGGAGGTGAGTTTGTAAAAATTATTCGTTTCAAAGATCTCGCTAGTTCTGACTTTCAGATTCCAGAAGCTGAGGCAGAGAAAATCATGTATATCGCTCTACCTATCGGCAGTGATAGTGTCTTGATTGCAAATGACGTTCCAGAGTTTATGGGGCGCGTAAACGAGAACGAAAACAGAAGCAAGATTATAGTGAACACAGAAAGTAAAGAAGAAGCAGACAGATTGTTCAATGGTCTTTCAGCTGGAGGACAGGTAGAAGGCCCTATGGGTGATAGTCCTTGGGGTAGTTATGCCGGAATGTTTCGAGACAAATATGGCATTGAGTGGTTAATCGAATTTTCTAATAGTAATTAAATTATCTATGCACACACCCTGCCCAACAGCATGGGCGGCGCATTCCACTTTCAAGTTTTGAAATCCCCTTTTTGATTCTGATATCTCTGGTCTCTGCTTTCTTGCCGGAAGTAACCCAACATATCCATTCGTTCCGCGCGAGTGGTGTAACCTCTTTCCATACTGCGCTCGCTTTTTTAGAAGCATCAATAGCTTTTTTGAAATCGGCAGGCATTGTGTGTGGCAATTTAATCATCTAATTATCTTACCAAATCCTCTATGATATACTAAGCGTATGCAAAAAATAGCAACAAAAATATTTATAGGTGCGTCTATCGCCTTTGGAATAATAGGAATGGTACTAGTTCTAACTGGAGGACTGGATGGAGAACAAACAGCATTGAGTGAAGTACTAGCAAAACTTCTACAAGCAACAGTATTTATAATCCTTCCATCATTTGCAATCAGTTTGGCTGGTAGATATCTAGACAACAAATCTTAAAAAATTGATTCGAAAAACAATCCAAAAAAGGATTGTTTTTTACTTGTAATTCCCCACCCTAAAGAGTAAAATCGATAATATGAAAAAACATAAAATCATCTTTTGGGTTACAACAGGTCTTATATTTATATTCGAAGGAGTCATGCCAGCTCTCACTTCACAAAGTGAAATGTCTATCCAAGGTATCGTAGGGCTCGGCTATCCGCTCTATTTCGTTACATTACTCACAGTATTCAAGGTCCTCGGATCTATTGTACTCATCGTTCCGAAGTTTCCAAAGAATGTAAAAGAGTGGGCATATGCTGGATTTGGTATCGATTTCATCTCGGCATTTGTAAGTATCTGGGTAGTGGCAGGGTTCAATGCAACACTCGCTATCCCGGTTGTTGCATTCATAATCCTCGCGCTTTCGTACAAGTCTTACCATAAACTAAACTCCGCAAACACTTAAACTTAATACCCTACTGATTCAATAGTATGGCGCAGAAACTGCAACAAAAAGTTGTAGTTTCTGCGCCATTTATTAGAAAACTTCAAATTAAAATAAAACACAAATATTACTTGACTTTTATATAGGAATATGTTATATTAATAGGTAGGAGTCCTTTTGGGTGCTAGTTTTATTGGTTTCTTTAGTGGCTTTTATGTGGCCTTTAAAAAAACCAATAAAACAAAAATATGATAAAAATAATATTTTTAGTTGCAATAGCAACCCTAACTTCATGCTCAAATAAAAAAGAAGTTATTCTGTATTGTGAAGTTGAAGGAAGAGAAAAAAAGGTAGAATATAGTGAAAGTATTGAAACGCTGTTAGTTATGAAGAACGGAGACAGCATTTTATTAAAACCAATTTATTTTGGAAATGACTATGTTCACGTGGTATCTAAAAGTGAAAAAACTGTAACAGCATCAATAACCTCAATCGAAGTTATTGATTAAATATCCAAAAAAATAAAACTGACCTAATAAGTCAGTTTTCTCTTTATATTTTTATTGATATAATATTTTTTATTTATGCAAAAAATAGCTCCATTTTTATGGTTCAATAACTGTGACCAAGAGACATACAAAGGAAACTAGACTTTAACGCAAAAAATACCCAGCATTTTTACAGATTTTTAACTTAAACTTATCTTCAAAAGAAAAGTAGTCCAACAATAGTGCAGTGAGTCTACTTTTGGTTTTAAAGTTGACATTTTTTCTGTTTATTATAAAGTTAAAAAAACATTAAAAAATGAACAGAAAAGAAATTCAAAGTGCGACATTTGGAATGTCCTTTGGCAGAAGAACTCTAGGAGCACTGGAGTTTGTGACATTATTTACGATAGCAGCGTATATATTTGCACTACTCGCTGCTATTTCTGTAGGATATTTTGAGAATACCATAGCAGAGTATGACGCCTTTTCACGAGAATGGTTTTGGGAGTTGCAATCCTTTGCAATTCCTATTGCCTGCATAGCAGCAGCAAGTGCATTACTCGTTGCAACAAAGAACAGAGAGTGCTCTATTTTTTTATATAGATTTTATACACCTACTCCAAAAGAGGTTGAAAAATATAAAAATCGAGAAACCGAAAAAATACAAAGAAAAATAAAAGAAAATATTGCATGTATAGAAGAACTTGAGAAAGACATTCAAACAAAGCAAGAAGAAATTAAAAAAAATCAAATTCTACTTGAAAAAGTAAAGACTTAAGATATTCTTTTATAGATAATCTCCCACAGTAAGTTGGGAGATTTTTTTATTAGCGACTCTTTTTGTGTCTAAATAGATAAGCTGCGATAGGTATTGCGATGAGAGCGAAGCCAACACACCAGATGATAGATATGATTCCATGGTTGCCAATGTCGGTTCCGTTCATGAGTGCACGGATAGCTTCGATGATGTGTGTGACTGGTTGATTCTCCGCAAAGAACCTGAGCCCTCGTGGCATGCCTTCAGTTGGCACGAATGCACTTGATGCGAAAGTAAGTGGAAATACTACAACAAACCCAATCCACTGTGTTGCTTCGACACTCTTTGCAACAAGTCCCATAACTGCAGACAGCCAAGAAAATGCAAAAGTGAAAAGTAAGACGAGGGCCAAGATGTACATCCAATCGATGAAAGATGCTTCTGGTCGGAAACCAACGAGAAGTGCAATACCGATCATAACGATAGATGAGAGGACGTTTCGCACCAAGTCTGCGACAACGTGCCCCATGAGCACACCAGAGCTTACAATCGGTAGAGTCTTGAGACGTTCGATAATCCCCTGTTTTAAGTCATTGGCAACAGAAAGTGATGTGGTAGTAGCTCCAAAAGCCAGTGTCTGCACCAATATACCAGCAACAAGATAGTTCACATATGTTGTTCCACCAGTATCTATTGCTCCACCGAATACGTAGCGGAAAAGAAGCATAAACATGACAGGCGAGATAATGATCGAAAGTATCTGATCGAGATTTTTGAATATATGACGAAGACTTCGCATAATCAAAACCGCTGTATCAGAAAATACAAAAAATAGTTTTGAACGCTTCATCGGTATAAGTTTTTGATTTGTATTAGTCATTTTTTTCACTTGTCTCCGTAGAGTGACCTGTTAATTTCAAGAACACATCATCAAGTGTTGGTTTGTGAAGAGAAAATGTCTCAACTTCTACCCCTGCTGTAGACATGGCATCTAACACTCGCTTGAGATCAGAGACTGTTCCGTCTGTAGCGATGCTTATCTTTCTCTCTTCCTCGTCTACTTCTTTTGCCTCTCCTGTTACTGTATTGTTAGCTTTTGCGAAGTCACTATCTTTGTCTATTGTTACTTCCAATCGCTCTTTACCAACCATCGCTTTCAATTCGTCTGCTGTACCTTGTGCAATAATTTTGCCGTGATCAAGCACTGCTATTTTGTCTGCAAGCTTATCTGCTTCGTCGAGATACTGAGTTGTCAAAAGTATAGTTGTACCTTGCGACATAAGACGCTTGATTATTTCCCATATAGTTATACGACTACGAGGATCAAGTCCTGTGGTAGGTTCGTCGAGGAAAAGTATTGGCGGAGTTGCTATGAGAGAAAGTGCGAGGTCTAGACGGCGTCGCATACCACCCGAATATGTTTTTGCAATACGATCAGCTGCTTCGACAAGATCGAACTCTGTAAGTAATTCTTCTGCTCGAGTACGTGCGTCTTTTTTAGACAAATGATATAGACGTCCCATCATCACAAGGTTTTCGCGTCCTGTTAGTAGCTCGTCCACTGCAGCGTATTGTCCAGTGAGACCGATTGAGGACCTGATGGAATTTGTGTCTTTTACTACATCAAATCCATTAATAGTGACTTCTCCACCATCTGGAGATAGGAGCGTGCTCAATATGCGAATAGTCGTGGTCTTTCCAGCACCATTTGGTCCGAGAAGTGCTAACATCGTACCCTCCTCTACTTCAAGATTGATACCTTTCAAGACGTCTACAGACTTGAAGGATTTGGTAAGATTTTTGATTGAAATAATATTTTTTGCCATAAAATTAGATTCGTATTGTAGCATGACTGGAATTTATATAAAAATTTGGTAGGATAATTTGTATATGACAAAAAATTGTAAAGATGCGTGTGAGAGTTGTCTTATGCCATTCTCGAAAGACCCTGGTGTTCGTGAGAGTGACAAGTATTGTAGTTATTGTTTCCGGAGCGGAAAGTTTACTTATGAGGGCGATCTAAAAGGATTCAAGGAATTTGTCTACAAAGGGATGCGTGGAGTAGGTATACCAAAGTTAAAGGCAAAGTTCTATACATGGATGGTGCGATTTGCTCCAAGATGGCAGAAGAGTAAATAGATAGAAAAAACGGGTGTGATGCATTGCATCACACCCGTTGTTATTTTATTATAATTTTTTGTCTGTATTTTTTATTACCACACTGGATAAAATAGATTCCCGGACTTACTTCCACAGATATATCAAATTTATTCCCAAAAATAGGCTCGAAAAAGATTCGTTTACCATTAATATCAGTGATCGACACATAGTCGTAGAAACGACCTGGTATCATAACTGAGAAATTCCCATCATTTGGGTTGGGATAAATCGCCATGTCATCAGCCGGGAGGATTTCCATGTTATCCAAACGAAATACATGGAGATAGTCTGGATAGTCTTCTATCCATGTACCATCGTTCATAATAACGAAGGTACTGGTTCTATCCCATGCCAAAAAAACTTTTGGACCTACTAAGGTGACGCTCTGTAGGCTTCTCCCATTTTCATCATCCAATTCTATAAATTCATTTACTGTTTCAAATTTGGATAAAACAAATTTTCCACTATCTGTAAATACAGTTCCTGAAATACATAGTTCATCTGTCGGTGATATAGAAATCTTGGACGGACTGTTTATATTGTGAGAAAATTCCCATTCGTCATAGCCATCATAAGTACCTACATATCCATCATTATTTCCACCCCAACATATAACTATCAGTTGGTTCTTCCAGATTTTCATCTCGATACCAACATAGCTTTTCGGAGCACTTTCTTCGCTATTCATATCAATAGGATTGAGATTCTGATCTAATTTGAATAAACCAAATCCTTTTGTATCACAAAGTACATACAGGCTTGTATCCTCGCCGGCTTTTGCAAAGGGAACGATACTTTTTACAGCATTGTCTGCAAGACTGTCTACGGTCAGCTCTCCGGTGGACAGGTTGTATTTTCCAATATTTCCATTGGTCCCATTTATATCTCCAAGTGTCCCTCCGAAATATAAACTTCCACGATATACGCACATAGCAAATATATGTGCTTCGGTGGTAACTAATTTTTGATAATGACCATCGGTTATATAACCAACACCTAGTGCACCTCCGAGATATATTGTCCCGTTATGCTCGATAATGATTTGAGTGTTGTTTGGTATAGCCCAGTCCAGTGGAGCTATCTTTTTGCCCCTAATTATGAACCCATCAGGTGGAGAGGGTGAAGGCAAAAATTCGCCATTACCATAAACGATAATGTCTCCACTGGAAAGACTTGTTACATTATTTACGTATGAGTTGTTACTCCAATCAGTATAGATTGGAGTAAACCTTTGTGCATTTGCAATCCCTGCAAAAGCTACAAAAAGAAGTAAAATATATTTCATTGTAAGGTATTTTTCAAACAAACAGTACCATATCTATCCTACTCTGCCAATCATACAATAAATAAAATCCGCTCGGTCTGAACGGATTTATAATTCATTATTCTTTATTCCAATTAACATATATATGGAAACCGATTGATTCTATATTGCCAATCTCTGTATCATACAGCTCCCTTACTTCAGCCTTGAGTCCCATATCTATACATCCATCAAAAATCAATTTCTCGTATTTATTCAGCTGTTCTACAGACTGCTTTGAATACTCCAATTGCAAAATAGGAAGTTCAAACTTGCCCTGTTCAGCAGTATGCATAAGTCGAACTTTCACTTCTTTTAAAAAAGATTTTGCTTGTATCTCGGGTGTAGCCTTGCGAGTCTTTTTAATTTTAGGACTATTCTGATATTTTAAGCTAATATCATAAAGCTCTTGCGCAAAATTTTCCATATTTAATTTTTCCTAATACTAGCATTTCTAGTAAAAAACCAAAGTTTGACAAAAAACAAAAAATCCATTATTATGTTGATAAATAAGGATCTTTTCACTATTCCCTTTTTAGATTAGTTATCTTTGCCTCAATCTTTGGGCTGAAGATAACTAATTTAGAAATTATGGGAATGCCAAAAAATTTATTCCTCGTCCGACATGGACAATCTGAGGGAAATCTTACGAGAAAACGATTCGAAGAAACCGGAGATGAATCTTTTTTCAATGACGAATTCTTGGGACTACATGAGTCTCAATATCAACTAACTGAACTTGGTATAGAGCAAGCCAAACTTGCCGGTGAATGGTTCAAGCAAAACAATTTCACTGAATTTTACAGGAAGCTTGTGTCAAACAATGTCAGAGCTATGGAAACAGCTTCTTGTTTGGGTCTATCAGAAGAAATAACTATTTTCAAACAGGATTTCAATCTGCGTGAACGTGACGGAGGTCTTTTCAATGTCATACCTCCATCAAAACGCGACACCGATTATGCTGATCAGAAAAAGTTCTATGATACCCAACCATTTCTATTCAGACCACCACAAGGTGAAAGTATTGCCGATGTATGCCAGAGAATAAAAATTGTACTGGACACACTCGCTCGTGAATGTGATGGAAAAAATGTGATTATTGTATGCCATGGACACGTTATGCGAACTTTTCGAATAATCCTCGAAAGAATGTCGCTCAGACAAGCAAACGCATATCTTTCAAGTACAGATGATTGGGGTCGAGTACCTAACTGCTCCATAATCCATTACACCAGGACAAGTCCTGAATCAGAAATGTATTTATCATCTTCTTTTTCAAGGGTCCGTATGATACGACCTGCAGGTGGAGGAAACCCTGAGGATGAATTCAATCTCATCAAGAGACCGAGTTTCACAAATGCCGAGCTTTTAGAAGAAGCTAGGGCCAATCGAAACTTATAACAAAAAAGCCACAATCATGTGGCTTTTAAAATTTCTAATTTCTACATATCTCACCAAACTCTGTCTCTATTAGATTTTGATTTATCCAGAAATACGGAGCGTCTTTTTCTAAGACTTCTTCTCTTGCAATAAATTCAATCGATGTTTCCTTTGACCCATGTTTTATTGTGGAGAAAAAAACACAACCGGTTATATTTTCAACATTCTTTATTTCCCATTCAGTGAAAACTTCACATTCACACCACTCTGGGTCAAAACTGACATAAGAAACTTTCATCCTATACATATCTTGAGCAGTTTCGTACAGCATATCCATTATTTTGTCTGTTATGGGATCTCCATCCCAACGTATACAGAATATTTTAATATCCATATTGAAACGTATTTAATTAAATTCTAGCAAAGCACATGGATAATGCAAATAAAAAAACCTGACGCATGCCAGGTTTTTTTATTTGCATATTTAGATAAAAGTGAGTGCTGTCCCCTTGTGAGACCCGCGACCTGTACGACCGATTCGGTGTACATAGTCATCAAATGTCTGAGGGATAGTGTAGTTTATAACGTGTGACACTTCTTTGATATCAATACCTCTGGCTGCAACATCAGTCGCAACTAGGATTGTAGCAATATTGGTCTTGAAGTCTGTAAGTGCACGTGCGCGCTCACGTTGACGTTTGTCTCCGTGAATTGACACTGCCTTGTGACCACGACTACGCAAGTCTATAGTAAGTCTCTCAACATCTCGCTTTGTCTCACTGAAAATCAAAACTTTTGTAAGTTCTGGAGTAGAAAGCATATCGTGCAAAACATTGAATTTCTTTGTTCTGTCACCTTCTACACGTACAACCTCTTGAGTTATGTTACTTGATGTAGAACCACTAGATATTTCTATCGTGACTGGATTTTTTAGAAATTGACTTGTTAGAGTTCGTATACGAGGTGGCATTGTCGCTGAGAAGAAAAGTGTCTGTCTGTTTGCAGGCAGTGCATTCATAATCTTTGTAATCGGATCGATAAATCCCATGTCTAGCATGTGATCCACCTCGTCGAGTACAACGTTTTGGTATTCGCTGTAGCGAATACATCCACGGTCTGCCAAATCTTTCAATCGTCCTGGTGTACCGATCACAACATGTGGACGGTAACGCAAGTTTTCAATCTGACGAGATATAGGCATACCACCCACGCAAAATGCTGAGTAGATCTTCATACCCGTACTAAAAAGACGAAACTCTTGTTCGATTTGTAGTGCAAGCTCACGAGTTGGAGCCATGATCAAAACTTTTTGATTCTTGTCCTTCTCGATTTTAGTAATCAGAGGTAGCAAGAATGCACCTGTCTTACCTGTTCCAGTAGAAGCAAGTCCGATAACATCGCGGCCTGCGAGTAGTGCTGGGATTGCCTGATCTTGAATCGGAGTTGGTATAGTGTAGCCACGCTTTGCTAGGTTTACTTTTAGATTTTCACTAATTGCGAAATCCGAAAAAGTACTCGTAACTGGAGCGATTTTTTTCTCTGTATGTTTTGTTTCTGTAGACCTCTTGATGAAGCTTACAATGTCTATAGCTGGACCTCTTCCGCGACCACCACCTCTGCGACCACCACCTTGTGGTGCACGTGTACGTGAACTGTTTGGACGAGAACTACTAAAAGACCGCTTTGGCGCATAACGCCGATTTTTGGAGTGTTCCATATTTAGATTCTTTTTTAGATTCTGAGTAATCAGAATCAGTTATATTAATTACTTCAAAATTGCTGTATAGAACATCGAAGTAAGTAATAAATCGGAATCTATAGAACAAATATTTGACCCTTGTAGAATAACACATTTTTGTATATTTTGCAAGGGTTTTACCCATATAAACGAAAACCACCAAAATAGGTGGTTTTATAAGGACAAAATGGGTTTCACTCCCCTTTTGCAAAATTAACAACAGAATTTATATGGTCAGAAAAGACCTGCAATTTCTTGCGACCTTCGAGCTCATCGAGCTCCATAATGAAACTAAAACCGCATACTTCGGCACCGCATTTGTGTACAAGTTTTGCAGCGGCGACTGCACTTCCTCCAGTGGCGAGTAAGTCATCGTGAATCAAAACCTGATCACCTCTCCCAAATGAATCCGATTGAACAGTAAGTGTATCCACACCATACTCTTTTTCATAATCAATCGAGATTAGTTCACCGGGGAGTTTTCCAGGCTTACGTATGGGGATCATAGGGACTTTTAGATAAGTCGCCATGATAGGACCAAAAATAAAACCTCTGGACTCGAGACATGCCACATGAGTAATTTTTCCTTTCAGAGGAACAAGATCATGGTATAGACCCTGACACACATCTTGCATCAAAACAGGGTTCTTCAAGATTGTGCATAAGTCCTTGAATGCAATGCCTGGTTTTGGAAAATCATAAAAAGTTTTGATTTCCTTTTTCAACCTATCAATCAGTTGTTTCTGCATATATTTACGTTCTGTTTTTTGAAAGAACACCCCATGATGCCTGAAAAATCGACCAAAGTCAATAATCAAAAATACCCCCAATTAGACTAAATAAAATTATCCACATGTTCATTATTGATTAATAATAACTTAGTGTATAATATACATTATATAGATCTTTAAAACATAGAATATGAAAAAACTAACACAACGACAAAAAGTATTGTGGGATAAAGTATTTAGCTATACCCTATCGTGCCCTGAGGACATATTTGGCCCGTCATATGAGGATGTCAAAGTGTTCAAAAAAAATATCTTATCTCTTGATCGTATGTCAGAACGTATAACAAGAAAAAGGTGGACAGACGAGGTGAATGATTGGTATCAACGCCAACGTTTCAGAGACTTGTACGGTTTCTTAAGTACATGGGCCTTATGGAAAATAAAATGTGGCACATATGGAGACAGGTCTGATTTCGTTTGTAAGATTCGTCTTTTAGTTAAAAATTACAATGACAAGAAGCTGTTCTTTCTAGAAGACGCTCCCAAAGGTGAACTATATTTTGATTCTCTAAGTTCCATACACTTCGAAGGATATGGGTTCCATGACCGGATCACTGTCCTACGTGATGGAAAATCTATTAAAAAAGGCGCTGTCATTTACACCGGAACACACGCCGCCCAAGAATTCTTTCACTGGGAAGACGATAAAAGTAAAAGTGAATACGGCAGTATGACCTCCAGTCTCAAAGCAAAGGACCTTGAAGTTGGTGATATCGTAGAAATTGAAACGAAAAAATATTTTTCACCAAAACGCTTTGGTATAGACTTGATGCGTTTTCATAGTCTTAGCATTAGTCTCATGGATGCATTTAAAACCAACAACAATAAACTCGACCATAGTGAGCTTGGAAAAGCTGTAAAAAAAGCAGACATGAATACCGCAAAAGAATTCAAAGATAAAGAAGTATTTGTGTTGACAGATGAATAATACAAACAAAAACCTGCATGCGAATGCGGGTTTTTATTTTACTTATACTATTTTTTCTTCTTGTTTATCGGAAGCTTTTTGCCTTTTCCGTCACATTTGCCACACTGACAACCTTTCGGTTTTATAAATTCATCAAAGAATTCTTTGCCGTAGTCATATGTCACTTCTTCGCCTGGTGCAATGTCTTTTATAGCAGAGATAAAAACTCGCAAACCTTTCACATCACTCTCAGCATTTGGGCGACATGAGTGGTTTACATATCGAGCTTTGTTTTTGCGAGTAGTTCCGTCGATTGTAAATTTACTATTCAACTCAAAAAGATACATACCCAAGTTGTCTTCAATTTCTTTGTTCGTGCAAATCTTTCCGATGTATTCAATTATAAACTGACCTTTCTTTATAGGATCAACAGCAAATATTCCAAACCCACTGTGTGATGAACGACCAACTTTAGTACGCGGAATAATATTTTTTTCTTTTGTTTTTGACATTGTGAAATAATAACATAAAAATTGCTATAATCTAATCTATGTTCAACGACCTGACCAAAAGTGAAATCGCAATACTAAAAAAACTAAACAATCCGTATAAAGTTCAAGATTGGCTAAATAAAATTCCACAAAATTTTGATGAGACACTTTTCTCCCCGCGCCGTGTGATGAAACATAAAAAAGCTCACTGTATCGAAGGCGCTTTGTTTGCCGGCCTTGCCCTCGCCTATCACGGTAAAAAGCCCTTGATCCTCGACCTGCGGGCTTCTAGCAAGGACTTTGACCACGTTGTCACTCTGTACCAGATAGACGGATTTTGGGGTGCAATAAGTAAGACAAACTACCCTGTTTTACGCTTCCGCGAACCTGTATACAAATCTGTGCGTGAACTCGTGATGTCTTATTTCCACGAATATGCAATATCAAAAAACGGAGTAAAAACCTTGCGGGATTACTCCAAACCTTTTGATCTATCAAAAATTGATCCGGCTTGGGTAACCGACGAAGACGAGCTTTGGGACCTAGCCATCGCACTCGACGATAGTCCGCATATAAAAATAATCTCCGCAAAACAAATTCAAAAACTTCGTAAGTTAAGTGAGATTGAAAGACGTTCAAGTGAGATGACTGAATGGACGAAACCATCTCCAAAAATTAGAAAACGAAAATAAAAAAACCCGAGGTGTTTAACCTCGGGTTTGCATGTCCGCAACATTGCGGAAAAGAACAATAAATTAAAGAACAATTATTTACCCCACACCGGACTAAGCTCTTGCCTAATCTGGTCCACCCACATCTCTGGATGGTCAGGGTCGATGTCGATGACCCGATCGTATTTTGGGTCAACTAGCATCAGTTGAGGCACTCCTCCAGAAACATATCTTTCGGAACCAGAGTCTTTAGAGACTATTGATACCATCCAGAATGCATGGAGAGTTCCATCAATCTTTTTGTTATAACAGCGGATATCTGCAACCTTTGTCACAGACCAGTCGTACTGCTTTTTACTTTCCCTGATTTTACTAGGTACTGCAGTAGGACCTGGAAGTGCATCGTCCACATACCTGTGAACATATGTTTTTCCACTACCATCAGCCGGTATGAATACACTGACTGCAAGCCCATGCTTGCTTTCGTCATATGGCTCAAGTGCGTACATATAGTAGAGCATATCCTTGGCTCCATCTGCTACTTCGGACATTTTAAAATATCCAAGTATAGGCTGTTCGGAGAAACCTCCTTCAACCACCGGTATCCTGATATCACCTTTGTGATAACCCGGAAGCGGACCCAAGAAACCATTTTGAAAATGGAAGCTGTTTGCTATCGCATCTCCAAACTTTTTGCTCACGAGATTTTGATTCTGAAGATATTTGAATTTCTTCATCTCTTCTGGTTTATATATCTCGCCGTAACCCGACCATCTGCGTTTCATGCTATGCGCAAATGATTTTTCTGAATTCTGTCGGATTACATGCACGCCACCAAACTCTGGTTGCGGAAAAAATATCCCCTTCCAGTGTATAAGCGAAGTGACTTGCACCCAATCGCCATAATCATCTTTCAAGAATCGTGTATCCCCCACTTCATATCTAAACAGTTGAAAAAAATTAAATGATTTAACAACTGCTGTCTCAGTATTTCTAGACCACATCAGGGTTTCTCCTACATCGAAGTTTACCTGTTGTTTATTTTGATCTAAAAAGTTTACTGATGATACTTGAGTTGGGAGTGAAAATACAGTGTTTATATTGCCAGAGTATTTCTGGTAAAAATATTTTGGCGATGGACCTCGTCCAATCGTCCATCTGTATTCTTCACCTACACGCACCATAAACGGCTCGTACACAATTTCATTCTCCTGTACTCGCTGTTCTGCGAGATTTTTTATTCCAACTTTCGGCTGTATAGCTTCATAGTCAGTTTCAGGGAGTGAGCTAATGTACTGCTTGTTTAGGTTTTCATGCCTTACGTACTTGCTAACATAGTTATACATTTCCCATGGTGCAAGTCGTACAACAATACAAAATGCTACCACCAGACCCGATATAACCGCTATCACTATCCGACCTTTTACCTTTTTCTTTTTAAAGATAAGTATCAAGAGCCAGATAAATCCGATAACCACAATCATGATCGGACCATAGAGTCCTATTGCAAGCAATACGACATCATATGTAGCCCGACCGATTAAGAGAAACCGGATCGCATAGATGGCTATAAACGCCAAGAGGATTTTTACAAACCAATTGCGTCTACCGTACCATGCTAGGAGGCGAGACATTTTGCCCGGCTCCTTCTTAACTTCTTTTTTTTCTTCCACGTTAAGAGTTTTTGAATTTTTCAAGTTGTTCCTCAAAAGAAAGCTTATTATCTTCGATTTTTTCTTCCTCTTTTTTTTCTGGAACAATCTTTTCAATAACTTTTTCAACAACCTTCTCCTCAATTTTTTCTTCAACCTCTTTAACTTTTTTGTTTTTAAGGTCTTTTAGATTTTTGAGGGGGTCAATCTTACCGGATTCTAATCCTTCCAAGTATCGTAATGTATTGCGTGCTTTACTTGGAAACACCTTTATTGTTCTTGGTGCAAGATAGAAACCAATGATCATAGATACATATATGATTGCACCGTAGACTACGTCCCACATAAAATCTGTGTGACCAGCCTTTATTGCAAAATATGTACGCAGTGCGATCAACACTGCTGCAACAACGAGTTTTGCTCTAATGGTTCTACCCACGAGCATTCCCTTCGCTGTTCCTTCGGCCAATTTTTTCTTTGAAAAAATACCGAGAAACCACAGGTCGAGTGCGTACACTGCGATACCTACAGCCATAAAAATCAAAATTAAAAAGATAATTATCATTGTCTGTAATTTTTTAACTGTGAATTTTTTTTGTTTAATTCAAGAATTAAAGCCCGCACCCACGCTGGAGTACGGGCTTTTTAATTTACCTATGCAACCTTTTTAAGACCCGCGATTCTTTCTTCTGCTTCTTTGTACACCAACATCCTCTCCATCTGATCTTTCACTGCTTTTTCATGAGCAGTATCATTGATCATAATGGCGATATCGGCATACTTAACAAGCTCCTGCAAAAGTAAACGTTCGAACGAAATCCCTTTGAGATTATTGTTGCGTAATTCAGTAAGCATTCCGAGCTTCTCGTCATACGTTTTTGCATAAAATCTCGCAATATCATTCATCCAATCTTCTGGATAATCAAAATCCATAAGCTTGTCAGATACACCATCGTATACATTTCTCATATCACGATTACCCCACATGTTTGGGAACAATCGTTTAGTTCCAATCGCAAACTCTGCGACAAATTCAGGGTTTTTCATAGGATCATACTCCTTTGATAACCTGTGATATAAATCACGAAGTTTTTCATTCTTTGGAATAGTATCCTCTTCTCTAACCCCAGCTGAATAAGATTTAAGTAACTGTTGATTCGTCATGTATTTATAGTCCTTCGGCATAGCATATTTCACCAAACCAGGTGAATTTTTCTCCATACCAGTAAAGTATAAATATGTCTGATCAAGGTAATCTTCCATGGTTTCCGCTCCCAAAATATAGGTGCGTTTACCGTATCTGGAAAGTACCGCCGGATCCATAATCTCCACATTGTTTGTGAAGCTACACATAACATTTTGTCCATCGTAACCTGCATCAGCCCCCTCGGTACGATTCAAGAACACTTTTACAACACTACTATTACCCTCTGAATTATTATCACCATCGCGACGAGCAAATACACTTTCTGCATCATCAATTGGCGCATAAACAATACAAGACGGATCATTCATAGCAATCATCCATTCATCCATACGGTCCACACTCTCACCTTGAAATTTTGAAATTATATTCAAGCTAAGTGGATGATATTTGAATTTGATACCTAGCTCCTTACATAATTCGGTAAGGAAGGTAACTGTTGCTCTAATAAACATTGTTTTTCCAGTCCCAGGAATCCCCATATAAAGATGGGTTCTTGTAAGACCCCGCAAAACCATAATCGGGTTGCGTTGAGTTTTCATGTCATACGTAGCAAGTCTTTGCGCCATACGAATCGTTTCAAGCTTACTGAGACGATTACCAACAATTTCTTCAAAACGCAGAGGGTTGATTTCTTTTACATGAACCTCTTCTGTAGAGTTTTGATAAAAACCTTTGAACAGAAAACCTGTGCTTTCAACCTCATAACTCTGGCCATCAAAAAAACCTGCATACTGAAGTGAGCTTTTAAATAATCCAATTTCATCAAGTATTTTTGTGAAATACTCAATTGTAAATTTTACAAGCATCACATCATCAGAAACAAATTCACTAGATTGAACATACGCACCATAATAGAACAGTGTGCATTGAATTGCTTTTTCTTTTCTTGTAAGCACAAGCTCCGGTATATCAACCTTCGGCGAAACTCGCTTATCTACAGTTTCTTTTTTGTATTTTAACAATTCGGAAACTATATAATTCGAAGCAGTGAAGACAAATACCGCAGCATCAGTTTGATTTTTATGTCCCAATTCTGCATTTTGATCTGATGATAATTCCTCATTATTACGATTGATGTTACGTAAGTTTTCAAGTCCTGAAGACTTTCCGTAAATCCGCGCAGTAACTCCTGCAAGAGCAAGACCGTAAAGGATAGTATTTGCAACCTTATTGGCATTCTCGCTCATAAGATCTGAGCTATTAGTAAATCTCTCAAAGATTTCCAGAATGTTAATACTCTCTTCAGTATTCCCATTATGTTTGCCTCTAATAAAGTCATACGATTCCTTTTCATTCATCGTCATTACATCTTTTTGCTTTGGCTTCTTTGGTTTCCAAGAAACTCCCTTAAGATATACTTCGACTTTTTCTTTAAATTCTTCAATCTCTGAAGATTTAATTGGAAAAACGTTCCTTTGTGAACTCATTTTATTATTTTTTAAGTTTTATGAAATTAAAAAAATAATAGGATGCTACCATGGTGGCAACATCCTATTTTAAATGGTTAATTCAAGTCACCAAGTGTCCCATTATTTTGGGATTTATCATCATCAAGGTTGTCATGCTTTTTTGATTCAGCAAAACCTTCTTCAACTGCCTTCTGATACTCCTCAACGTCCTGCTTGAACGCATTTGCAATATCAGCAATCTCCTGAAGAATAGCTGTGTATTCCTTCATGGCTTTCGGCTGAGCGTCCAGTCTTTGCTTGAAGTCTTTTCTGGCCATCTCCATGATCTGAGCAGTGATTTTGTAATTTTTCACATCGATAGCGTTTCCTGCTTGCTCAATACTTGAGCCAAGTCTGAGTGCTTTCATGTCCTGCAACTGCTTTATTGTGGCCTGAGAGGATTTTATCCTTGACTCAGTTTTCTTTCTCAATAAAGTTTGCAGTGATTTCATTACTGCTGTGGTAACCTGGAGAGACTTTATCTGTCCCAAAAATATTGTGGTGAATGTCTCACTTGAATCATGAATTGAGATTAAGTCTCTTTCATGTGCTCTCTTTTCCTCAATTTGAATTTCTAAACGAGCAATCTCACCTTTCATAGCTGATGCATCTTCTGCGTTAAGGCTATTCAATTCTTCTTGAGCAATCTCAAGTTTCTTTTCAATACCGGCAATTTCTTTGCGAACAACTTTCAGCTCTTTCTCCGACATTTCAAATTCGGTTTGCAGTTTTACTCTGTCTGTTGAAAGGTCCTTGATCGTAATATCATTGTCTTCTATTTTTTCACCAAAGACTTCAATTATGACCTCGCTATAGTTTGTTACTACATCAATGTTTGAAGAAATATCGGCATTATCGATACGTAAATCACGCATTGAAACTGCCTTTTGGTCTGCAAGTGGGATACCTAATTTTGCATCTTCAAGCTCCTGTTCGGCTTGTTCTAAACGATTAGATGCGCTTCTGATATCTCCTTTTGCATTTGCAATTTTTGTACCTCTGCCGTTGATGTCAATCCAATATTTTTTAAGCTTCTCAGCTTCGGCCAATTGAAAATTATTCTTTTCAAGAATACGCTTTGCGTCAACAATTGCTTGTTCAGCGTCGAGAACTCTTTGGTTTGCTGCATTGATAACTTCCTTTTCATCGTCGTTAAACGTCTGGAAGCGATCAACTGCATCGCCCATAGAATCATAAGCAAGGGTAAGCCCTTTTACGAGCTCGCTCAAACTTGTTTTTGTATTCTTTTCCAAATCAGGTAATTGACCCAACTCTGCTTCACGAATAATTTGCTTCATTTCTTCAGCAAACGCTTTTGAATCCCCAAATTTTTCTTTCAATTTAGAGAATTTGTCCAGGGAGTTTTTACCTCCCAGTTGCGCATAGAGCTGTTCGCGAATTTGTTCCTTAGACAACTCTATTGTTTCATCATTTTTTTTGGTTAGTGCCATTGTTTTTTGTTTTATTTTTTTGTTAAATAACGATTTGTTTACGGATGCTTTATAGCATTTTTGGGTTTGATTGTCAAGGGGTTGCCAGTGGGTAAAAAAGTGTTATAAATCAAGCCTAAAAAATAACAAAACCTCTCGTTTCCGAGAGGTTTTCTAAAATGTATTTTGGAACAGTTTTTATCCTTTTTTATCACTGCCGGTCGGAATAGAGAGTAGTCTACCCCAGAAGTACCAAGTATTCAGGAATGGCACAATTGCCCAAAAGTTCCAACCATTACCAAGGGCACCAATAAACCAGGCGGATATGAAAATGTAAAACAGCAATCTTCTGGGTATGCCTTTAAATTTTCCATACCAGAATCCAGTGAACAATAGGTATATAACTCCTATGTCAACCAAAATAGCAATCAATACTGTCCCTAATAAAGCGATAACCAGTTGTAATATACCAATAACTGCAAAGAGTCCCACAAATACTCCGATTGCAATCAACACCCCAATAAGAATCCGTCCTGAGGTATCTTTTTTCTTGTAGTTTTCAACCTGCTCGTTGAATTCAGTTTCGATTTTTTTTCCGAAATCTTTCATTTTTTTATTTGTTTTTTTTCGTGAACTTATGAGAAGCATATTAGCATCTTTTTTATATATGTCAAGCTATAAGAAAACCCTGCGAAATTGCAGGGTTTTAAATTTATAGAGCTTCGTTTAATTCGATCTCAGCCTCGGGAAGAGCGTCTTCTTCCTTTACCCAATTCTTTGGCGGTCTGAGTACCCAGAAACCATCCTTCCAATCATCGAGCTCTTGGGCAACTCGCCACCAAACAGTCACGATGAATGCTGTAAAAAATGAATTCTGTGCACCTACAAATATAGTATCGTCTGGAATAAACAGTGATACGATCACGAGACTTGCGGAAAACACAAAAAGTAAGAAATGAATCACCGGGTGAATTCGAGCATCTGCGTATTCATCAAATACTTCCCTCTTAAAGTGCTGGATGGAGTATTTCAATTTATCATTGCGATTCCATACATACGCAAGTATTCCTGCGGCAAATATTGCATGAGAGATACCGATAAAGTTGAACTGATTGTTCAAATTCCCAGCATCTTCGAGTTGTATGCCGAGCCATTCTCGTGGAACTATAGTCCATATAAATGCAAAAAATAATCCAAAGAAAACGGGTGTTCCGCAAAATCTAATGTATTTCCAAATTTTCAATAAAGCTATTTTATCTTTCTTGTTCATAAGAAACTTTTTTATGAATCTAACACTTTTATATGAAAAGTCAATCCCGTACCCTAAAATATTAAAACCCGCTCGAGATTGAGCGGGTTTAGAATTTACACGATATTAAATGCTCGTGCTACTTTGAGCGACAATGCTGCTGTTGCGAAACAGATCATATCGTAAAGAAAATGAATAAATATCGCGGATAATAATCCGTAATTAAATGCCAAATAAAAGAAAAGCATTCCTCCGAACCAACTATTAATCCAACCAAATACTCCTTGATATTTGTGACCATCGCGAAAAAATGCATTTGCTGAAAGAATAGCTGCACCTACTGCCCATGATCCTTCAAAAAAAAGATATGGCTCAAGATAACCAAGAGTCGTGAAGTTTGCTATTGGCCCTGCAACATGAAGGTAAAACCATTCAGGGATACCAAACCCAAGAAATCCAAAAAATAAAAAGTTACCTATTTGCACAGTCACAATAGCTGAGAGAAAATATACAAATCGAAATGCTATTTCTTCCCATGTTCCAGCAAGCAAGCTAATGAAAAATCCTTTTGTGAGAATTTCACTACTCGATGACTTATCAAGCTTATCAAGTATGCTCCTGAAAAAGAATATAATGACGATGTTTGCAGCGCACGCCCATAATAAAAAGAATCGTGCTGTGTATATCCATGTAATTACGCTGCCACTAGACACAAGATCCGGAACAGCGGCCTCGGGTATTGCATGCGGTGCTAACCATGTCGCAAGGCCAATCACAATAATTGAAATAACGAATCGCTGTAAATACTTCGGGGGTTTATTTTTTTTACTCTTCAACTTTTATAATTTTTTAATATGAACTTATTAGGACAAGTTATAGCATATAAAACAAAGAAGTCAAATATAAAACCCGCTCGAGATTGAGCGGGTTTGTGAAAATATTTTTACCTTATATCGGAGGTCCGTACAGTGTGCCTTCCGGAACACTGTCCTCTGCGCTTCTGGCTTTTAACCAACCGATTTTCTCGTACCAGATGAGCACCCAGCTTGTGCCGGTGTTCTCTCCGTTTTGAGAAGTCAGAGTAAACGCTGGACGGTCATCTGTACTCGGTCCACCACCTTCGGTGTAACTATAGTCTCCATTCGTCCAATCAAGGGCGAACTTACGATTGGTTGTAACGTGCAATGTGTCATAGTTACCGAATTGGATGTGCCATGTGCCATCAGTATTTCTCCAATAATCTCCAGTAAATGTCTGGTCAGGCCAATAAGGCTCTCCACCAGAATCCGGATCTATTCCACCGTAAGATTTGTACGTCATGGTTACAATCCCATCCAGGTCGAAAGTTACAAAAAGGTCTGCGTAACCCTGATCGGTAGCATCCAAAACTGGAGCCTGACCAAAGTAAACCTGGTATCCGAACCAGGTACCGTCGATTTTGTTAAACAAATCGCCGGGCATCGGGTCTTTTTTACAAGACGTAATGCCGAGAATTACTGCAAAAAATAAAGTTAAATATTTTTTCATTTTCATACGATATTAAGTTTTAAGATGAACTATTTGTGAACCTACATTCTATCACAAAAGAAGCAAAAAGTCAAATGAAAAACACCCTTATAAATAAGGGTGTTTTTCATTTTTTATATTCCCTGTCGAGAGGAATTCGTAGACTTTACGTCTACAATATATGACGAATATAGTAAGGTTTTGTGACAAGGTATATTTAACCATGCTATAATTTACACCATGATAAACATACACCCAATTTTTGTTCACTTTCCTATTGCACTTTTTACTATTTATGCACTTTTCGAGATTATCCGCATCAAAAGATTTGAGGCTACTGACACAGTCACTTATATCAAATCCGCATTTTTAATCCTTGGATCTATATCTTCTATGCTTGCAGTTCAAACTGGCGCGCTCGTCGGTGAGGCGATGGAGAATGGCCCTCAAGGAAAACTTTTAGAAACTCATGCATTTTTTGCGATGGGAGCAAGCTATATATTTGGAATACTTGCGATTGTGTATCTCGTTTGGCTTATTGAGAAGACTCAAATATTTGCAAAATACACAACCAGTGGTATCGGAAAAAATATCTGGAATCTACTACTAAAGATAAAATCCATATTCTGGAAAAAAGGTATTCTCGTACTACTCGCAATAGTCGGACTATTCTTCATAACAGTTGCTGGATCTCTCGGTGGTGCACTCGTATACGGACCCGACGTCGACCCAGTTGTAAAATTCTTCTACACTATATTTGTTGGTGTATAACAATGAAAATTCATCGCTTTCTATCTAGCTATAAAGAAATCGGAAACAATGTCTTTATAGAAAACACAGATTTGATTCACCAGATCAAAAATGTTTTGAAACTTCGCGTGGCAGAAGAAATCATACTTACAAACGGAGTGGGTCACGATGTACATATCGCACTTACAGAGATATCAAAAGACTCTATAGTCGGAAGTGTGATCGAGAGGGTCAATGCACAAAAAAGCTCACACAAGGTTCACCTATATTTATCTATCCTAAAAAAGGAAAACTTCGAACTTGTAGCGCAGAAAGCAACAGAAGTTGGAGTAGAGAGTATAAACCCAGTCGAGTCCGACAGGACTGTCAAAACTGGTTTCAAAGAAGAGAGGTTGAAGACCATAATCAAAGAAGCGCTCGAACAATCTGGTGGATCATACCTGCCTACTTTAGGAGAAAAAATTGAATTCACAAATGCTTTAGAGAATTCCCCTGGTGAAAAATATCTACTTCATATGGATGGAATTCCTTTTGAGGAACTAGGTGAGCTACCCAAAGAAGTTTCAATATTTATAGGACCAGAAGGTGGCTGGAGTGAACCTGAGATAAAACTCGCGAAAGACCGTGGGGTAAAGATCGTTAAAATCGGCAATCCAACACTCAGAGCGGAGACTGCTGCGATAATCGCTAGCTTCCTGTTTGTAAATAAAAAATAATGACAATATTTCAATCAATAATCTTAGGACTTATAGAAGGCATCACAGAGTTCCTACCAGTATCCTCTACAGGACACCTCATACTAGCAACACGCACACTTGGAATAGAGGCGACACCTTTTGTAGAGAGCTTTATAATCATGATCCAAGTCGGAGCATTGCTTGCAGTGCTGGTTTTATTTGGAGAGCGAGTGATCCGAAACTGGAAACTCATGAGAAAAATCGCTCTGGCATTTATACCTACTGCCATAATCGGCGTAATACTGTATCCATTTATAAAAGAATTCTTGCTAGGTAACACATATGTGGTTATATACTCCCTCTTGTTTGGAGGAATACTCATAATACTTTTTGAACTTTGGTTTAAGAGAAGAAAACAAAACGAGCCAAAAGAAATCACAACTAAAAATGCATTTTGGCTTGGAGTATTTCAAACACTCGCATTTATCCCAGGTGTATCACGTTCAGGAGCGATGATTATCGGAGGGCTCTCTATTGGAATTAGTAGGAAAAACGTTGTAGAGTTCTCTTTCCTACTTGGTATACCGACACTTATCGCAGCAAGTGGACTAGACTTAGTTAAGACTGGTTTTGTTTTTTCACAAAATGAATGGATGCTACTAGGGATTGGATTTGTAAGTGCATTCGTATCAGCACTTTTTGCAGTTAAAATATTTGTCCGATATATAGAGAAACATAATTTTATAGGGTTTGGAATATATCGCATACTCCTCGCACTCGTGTTTTTGTTTTTGATGTAAACCATACCACGCACTCATAATACAAATCCCCTTTGGGGATTTTTTGTTTTTTAATTGTTACTTTTTCAAAAAAGTAACACAAAAACCTTTTTGCGTTCAGCGCCAAGAACACTCACGAAATTCAAGCTCACTAAAAACATAAACTCGGCTGTAGCCTCAAACAGTATGTTTTTTCCTACGGAACGTTTGCTTTCATTTGTTCGTATACTCTTGGCACTGAAAGGCAAAGATTGGGCCCAAGAATTCTAAATATATAAATCCACACTTTCTAAAAAGCCTGACGGAGCGCGGCCGGCGCGAGTTGAGCAAAAATCTAGCAAGATTTTATGCGTGCTTTTTAAAAGTGGTGGATAAAAGAAAGTTTTCCGGTTACTAAATTACAGATTACCGAGTACGTGGTATGGGTTGTAGACAAAAGAAAAACCCGTCTGTAAAAGACGGGTTTAAAAAATAACATTACAATTACAACGTAAACGATGTAGACCCCGATCCACCCGGACCAGAAACTGCAACTTTATATACACCCGGAGCAAAGTTGTCCATAGTGAAAGTTCCAGCGGTCGTGGTCGTAGTCTTGGTATAAGGATATATTTTCCCATTTGGAAAAGTTAATACCACATTATACAGACCAGCAGCACCGGTCCACTTTACAGTTACCTTTGAGTCAGTAACTTTTACCACCGTTACAGTCATACTTGTTGAAGTTGTCCCTGTGTTACTTTGTCCCATTCCACCACTTTGATTCGTGGTAGTTTGTTTATTCTGAGTTGTATCAGAAGCAACAGAACCCGATAAATCCGGCAAGAATGTTCCAGTGTTAGCAGTAGAACTTCCTGTGTTTGCAGTAGGTGAGGAATTTGTATTCCCTGTACTGCCAGTACTTCCACCAATTGGGACACCTGGCACAACCCGTTTAGACGGATCGTTAAGGAATTCTTCATCTGTCCTCACAAGTAGCTCTGTGCCTATACTACTAGGCGTAGGCACATAATTTGCGTTATCATAAAGGACTGTATGATCTGCTCGAGTAGCAAAGATAAAATGTCCATTTGACAACATAAATTGCAGAACTCTTCCTGAACCGCCCTGTTCGAACTTAATGTTCATAATAAGGTAGCTACCCTGCTGAATGACTGGGCCTACAAAAATACCCATTGTACCCTTCGGAAAAATAACTTCTGAAGGAGAGGCATCTTTTCTCTTAATAATTTCGCCACCTTCTACAGTGAGACTCTCAGTGTTTTTCTGTAACGACATACTGATTTCGTCGCTCAGATAAAACTGAACTTTCGCCAGATCCGCTGGAGATAAACTTTGATATATCTCTAAGGTGAACGGAATTGCTTCCTTTGCCGATGTGGGCGTAGAAGCTGTCTCTTTACTTCCTTTACAAGAAGCAAAAGTAGCGATAACTGTAAGTAAAAATAAAACTTTTTTTATTTTTTTCATCGTTTGTAATTTTTTTTTTGAAAATGAACTGTTTTACGCGTTGTGCGCTATGGGAGTATTATATCAGGTTTTGTTCTAAATGTCAATACTTTGGGGTATATAGAAAGCCTTGATAAACAAGGCTAAAATAGTAAATCCGCGCTATTCGCGCGGATTAAAATTATCTAATTTTCGAACTCAACCCTTCCTATGCCGTTTGGCCCCGAGATGGTTACTTTGAAGGTTCCACCTTTAGGAAGGTTTTTTAACTTTATACTTGCCTCCTCTGCGGGAAACTTTCTGGTATTACCACTTGGGTAAACTAAAGTGATGGTGTAGAGACTCCAATCTGAACCAACACCATCCCATTTCAACAAAACAGTATTGTCATCTATAGAAATTGCTTCAACCTGTATCGAAGGCGCTAAAGCATCAACGGTAAATTCAAGCGAATCAGATTCTTGCTCTATTTGTGTAG
>DALYDX010000009.1:0-19814 GCA_031972835.1 Minisyncoccota bacterium
CGGCAAGTGCCGAGTAGGCGCCGAGAATGAGAAAGTATAGAAACCAACAAAGTTCTTTTGCATAAAAATAATAATTGAGCTTGTAGTAGCAATGTACGTCTGCAATACTCGTAGTCTTTTTCTTGTGAGCTTCCCTCTCTTCGAGTCTACTTGCGATAGATGTATGACAAAATGTAAAAAATACTGCGAGCACTCCGAGCCACTCGATCGGACCTTTTCCTGAAGCTGCTCCAACAAAAAGCAGGGCAATCAAAACAAAAGCGTATTCAATATGATATGTTCGGCATTTAAAAATCTTCTTGAGCTCCTCAACTATTTTGATTGAGATTGGTGTATGTTTCATGACTAGTACATTTTACTCCCATTTGGGACTTTTCGCTCGGGCTCTGACAGTACAACATCCCCGTTTTCATCGGCGAAACCAGTGGTCAAAACTTCTGAAATAAATGGACCTATTTGTTTAGTTGCAAAGTTGCATACGCAAATAACCTGTCTCCCGATGAGACTTTCTTTTGTGTAGTGTTTAGTGATCTGTGCGCTAGAATTTTTTATTCCTATTTCCGGACCAAGATCAATCTTCAATTTATACGCGGGTTTTCGAGCCTCGGGAAAATCCGATACTTCAATTATCGTACCAACGCGTATTTCTACTTTTTCAAAATCATTCCAAGTTATTTCGTTCATGTTATTGTATTGAGTCTTTAATAATTTCTATAAGCTCTCCGTATTTTTCTTTACCCGAATCTTCACAGAGATGACCGCCGCCGACAATAACATGTGGCACTACGCCGAGACTACGAGCTATTTCACTTCCCTGAATTGGAGGTACGACTGGATCGTCACTACCGTATATTACGGTAAATTTATTTGCATGTTTTTTGATTTCTTCAAAATCAGTTTCTCTTATGAAGAAATTTGCCGTTACTATAAAATCCATAATCGTTCCTATGGAATAATCAAATACTTTTCTATACGCACCGGAGACTACGATTGCGTGCTCGATTTTCTGAGTTTCCACAAGACTTTCTAGATATCTGAGTGTTGCGACAGCACCAAGACTATGGCCGATGAGAATTGTGTTCTCATCTGGAGTACCTATAGATTCACGTAATTTCTCTAGCCATTTTTTCTGTCGAGGAAAGTTTGGCTTTGGCATAGCGAGTAGGTGCACTTCGCACCCAAGCGGGCTTAATGCATCTCGAAGCAGTAAATTCCAATTGGATTCCGCGCTCGCCATAAATCCGTGAACTATGTAGACCTTTTTCATAATTTTATTATATCAAATGTGCTATAGCATATAAGAATATGTAAGATATTGACAAAATAAATATAATATTTATAATTCATTTAAATAAATATAATAAAATATGGATTTTAAACTAAGAGTCACAGAATATCCTAACTACGAGGCGGTGCTGAAGGATATGGAGGCCCTAATAACCCCGACAGGAAAAGTATACCTAAAGGGTGTTATAGTCGAGACCAAGTCTCGACGCCTTACTTCCAGAGGCAGTGCAACATTTTGTTGTTTAGTTAAGCCAACAGGTGAGCTGATACCGACAGTTGAGGCAGATGCAAAATACCCTGATGAGACAAAATGGTTTGAAGCTCAAAATGACAAGTCCTATATAAAATGGGACTTAACTGAGAACCAGCAAAAAAATGCTTGGGAGTGGATGTTCAATTCGATACGCATGACAGCTATAGCTATCGAAAAAAGTAACAAGGAACTACGAGATCTCCTTCGATTCCTAATAAGAAACAATACGAGCAGTGAACGAGGATCCGACTTGGAAACGTCTGCTTTTGCAGATCAGAGAAATCCTGCTTATCCAACTGCATTTTCACACAATATTTTGAATGTAGGAATAGGTCCTCTAAGGATCAGAATCTAACACAATACAGCCCCGAGGCTGTATTTTATTTTTTTGTAACTGTTATATTGAACGTGTAATCTCCTGTCTCTATTTCTTCTCCGTCATTTAATGAATATACTATTTCACTTATACCTGCAGTCTTCTTGAGGTCACCAACGAAATCATTTATTAGAGGTTCTACTGATGGAGATATAACCACATCAATTACGTCGCTTGGTTCAAGTCCTGATTTCTTTCGCATATCTTGGACAGAGCGAAGTAGCTCACGATAATCCCCTTCGCGTTTTAGTTCGGGAGTAATCTCAGTATCAAAAGAAACTTCATTTCCCACAGAAACATTTTTTACATTCAATTCATCCTTGATGATTTCAATCAAATCTGTAGAAAGATTTTCTTTTATAAAGAATGTTGCAAGTGGCTGTCTTAGAGGAATATTTAATTTCTTGCGAAGTGAATTTCCTTCAGTGCAAAGATCTCGAACTTTCTGCATTTCTTCAATTATTTTTTTGTCTACCTTTCCCGCCTTCGGCCAATTTGTTAGGTGCACAGACTCTTCGTCAGTTTCTAGCTTCAATTTCTGCCACATATTTTCTGCAGAAAATGGTGCAAATGGTGCAATAAGTTTAGAAAGAGTTTTCAAAACAACATACATAGTCATCTTTGCTGAAAGTGAACCATCTTTTAGTCTGTCTCGTGACCGACGAAGATACCAAGTAGAAAAGTCGTCGATAAAGTCGCGTGTTGCACGAACAGGTTCGAGAAGTTTGTAATTTTCTAGGTTGTTTGTTGAAAGTTCTACAAGCTGGTCTAGTCTAGCAAGAATCCATTGATCCAAAACAACTGTTGTAGATCTAGCTTCTTTTTCTGCATCTATCTCAGCATCTCTTTCTCGATAAAGTTCGTAGAAAGCTAGAACGTTGTACAGAAGTCCAAAGAATTTACGATGTAGATCGAGTACTGTCTTCTCGTCAAAGTTCTTGGACTCACCAGGCTGGTTCACAGAGTACATCCAGAGACGCAAAGTATCTGCTCCGTACTTGTCGAACATCTCCCATGGTTCGACAATGTTGCCTAGAGACTTGGACATTTTCTTGCCTTCACTGTCGAGTATGTGTCCGAGACATATTACGTTCTTGTAAGCCTTACCTGTGCCCATAAGCGCTCCTATGGCATGCAATGTATAGAACCAGCCACGAGTCTGATCGATAGCCTCACAGATGAAGTCTGCTGGATATCCCCTCTGCTTTTTGAACAAGCCTTTTTCTGGCTGAAAAACATTCTTGTCATTTTCAAACAGATAGTGATCTTGTGCAAAAGGCATCGCACCAGAGTCGAACCACACATCCAAAACTTCTTTTACTCTTTTGAATTTCTTGCCATCTTTTTCTAACTCAACAGAATCAATAAATGGCTTGTGTAGATCGAGTTCATAATTTTCGTTGTGAGGAAGCGGGACAAATGAAAGTTCAAAAATTTCTGCATTGTTAATTCTTTTGATTGGTCCCATTTTCTTCAAATTATCGAAAGAATACACTTCTGCCAAAAACTTCAATGCTCTTCCCATTCCGTCATGACCAACAATCAAAATATTATTATTTTGATACTTACTCTCGATTTCATACATAAATTCTCCAACCCGTTTAACCAACTCAGAAAAATTCTCTCCATCGACGAAATCTTTTTTAGGAAAATCTGCATAATCCTTCTGATAAAATTGCAGCATCAAAGCTCGGTCTTTTCCTTCAAATTCACTACTAACTTCCCACTCTCCAGCTCTTTCGTCAAAAACGACTTTTTCAAAAGCAAAACCTAAACCACCGCAAACTATTTGAGCTGTTTGTTTTGTTCTCACAAATGGTGAAGAAATAATTACATCAATCTTTTCTTTGAATTTAGACATACTTTCTTTTACTTCTTCTTTTCCTTTCTCTGTAAGCTCAGCTTCGTGTTGTGAGCGAACTTTAAATGTTGTCTCCGTATTATTTACACCTTGTCCGTGTCTTATAAAGAAATATTTGTTTCCACTTTTCTTTGTATACTTTTTAAGTGTTTCGATAGAGTCGACAACTATTCGCTCGCCGTCTTCTGACTGCCAGATCGGTAGTGGTGTTCCCCAATATCGCTCTCGAGATATAGCCCAGTCTTTCACTTCACGAAGCCATTCACCAAAGCGACCATCTTTTATGTGTGATGGCTCCCAGTTTATACTTTCGTTTTCCTTGAGCAATTGGTTTCGAAGTTTGGACATTTCGATATACCAAGAATCCCGCGCGTAATAGATAAGCGGAGTTTTACATCGCCAACAGTGAGGGTATGAGTGTTCGTATTTTTCTTTCTTGAATAGAAGTCCGCGGCGTGCGAGGTCCTTGATGATATCTATAGCGACTTCTTCGTCTTTTACAAATCGTCCTGAAAGAAAATCCATCCCGTCGATAAAATGTCCGTCTTCTTTTACAAGATGGAATTTCGGCATACCGACTTTTGTTCCGAGTTCGAAGTCTACTTGTCCGTACATAACCGCTGTATGCACCAAACCTGTTCCGTCTGTAGTTGTAACGAAGTCCGCAGAATGCACTTTGTATGCGTTTTTCATATCTACACTTTTTGGAACAAGATTTTTGAAATATGAATACAATGGTTCGTATTCTAGGCCGACAAGATCTTTGCCTTTTATTTCTTCAACAAGTTCATATTCCCCTTCGACTATAGAAAGTCTTTCTTTTGCAAGAATTAGAGTATCATTTTCTTTTTTTATTTTTACATAATCAATATCCTCTCCAACAGCAAGACCAACGTTTCCAGGAAGTGTCCATGGAGTTGTTGTCCAAGCGAGGAAATAAGTATTCTCCTGACCAATAACTTTGAATTTCGCAGTTACAGACAAATCTTTGTCATCTTGATACCCTTGTGCGAGCTCGTGCGAAGAAAGAGCGGTTCCACAGCGTGGACACCAAGGCAGAACTTTGTAATCTTTGTACAAAAGTTTTTTCTTTTCTGTTTCTGCCAAAATATTCCATACAGATTCGATGTATGAATTGTGATATGTAACATACGGATTCTTGTGATCCACCCAGTATGCAACTCGGTCAGTAAATTTCTCCCATTCGTCGATATATTTCCAGACAGACTCTCGACATTTCTGATTGAATTTCTCCACACCGTATTCCTCGATTTCTTTCTTGGATTTGAGACCGAGCTCTTTTTCTACCTGAAGCTCCACTGGAAGTCCGTGTGTATCCCAGCCTCCTTTGCGTCGGACATGGTACCCTCGCATAGTTTTGTATCGAGGTATAGCGTCTTTGAAACATCGTGGTTCGAGATGGTGCAGTCCTGGCATACCGTTTGCAGTCGGAGGTCCGTCGAAGAACACGAACTCGCCTTCTGGAGAATCCTTTGCAAGTGCTTTGCTAAAAATATCTTTTTCTTGCCACAGCTTCAAAACCGCTTCTTCTCTTAAAGCTGATTCAGATTTATTTGTTTTTTGGTTTTCTGATGACATATTGACAAATTATATTATAGATGGTAATTTTAAAAAAAATATTGTATGAAACATATTATAAATTTCATCTTTGGCACTATTGGCGGCATAATAATTACACTGCTTATTGTAGGAGTAACAGCTTTATTTGATGATCAAATGAAAAAAGTTCCTTGGGAAGCAGTCCTCTCTACTGGAACATTCATGGGTATACTTTTTGCTATATTAAGATACTTTAGTGATAAAGATGACAAAAAGAATGATCCACATGTATTCTAAACAAAAAACTCGTCCTCAAATTACGACAAAAGTCATAATTCAAGGACGAGTTTCTTTTTTTATCCAAGAAATCGTGGTACCACCTCGGTTCCCCTTTCGGGCTTATTACAGCTTTAACAGGCTTACCTGCTGGGTTCTACTTAATTTCTTCCCAGAGCTCGGAGCTGATAACTCCTAATAACGCTTATATACTTATACTATATAAAATGAGAAAAAATGCAATAAAACAAAACCCCGGAATTCCGGGGTTTGCTTAATTTAATTTTGGGAACAAAGATCGCCATGCATTTTCTGCGGATTTTGCACTAATCAAAAAGACATCATTGTTGTCAAAATATAATTCCTTCCATAGATCAAACGCATACTCATCATCTTCTGAGGCAAGAAATAAATCAAAAATATGTTTTGCTGGCATATCGCGCGATATTTTTACAAGCTCATATTTTGATTTGAAAAATCGTTTCAAGTCCAGAGTAGACAAGAATTGGGCTGAAGTGAATTTAAATACTTTTTCAAGCTCTTCTATTTCAGATTGTGTATATAATATTTCCATATTTATGCAATTTCAGTGACTATACATCCTAGCGTACACAGAGTCAATGGTGATACAATATACATACAATATGGATTTACTTTCTTTTTCTCAAAATATACTCGGACTTATAACCAATCCTTCAAATCTAATCTTGGCTTTTTGGGTGATTGTACTTGTTGTTATATTCATCTCACTTATCATGATAATCCACTGGAAAGAATATGGTGAGAATCTGCTAGGCGGGCTGGTTATGTTCGCCGTATATGGTATCGGTGTATTTGTATTACTCGGAAATGTTTATCAAAAATTACAATCTTTTATAGGAGTATGAAACTAAATCCAGGAGAAAAGAAAATAGCAGTATTTCGTAAACACTGGTTTTATCTTGCACTAGAGGCCTTGATGTTTGCACTTATCGCAATACTTCCCTACCTCATGGTGTATTTTGGTGGTCAGTACTTTGATATATCAATCCCCGAGAGATTTATACCCGCATGCGAATTGTTTTACAGTCTGTGGTTAGTATTTGTCTGGGTCGGTTTCTTTGTGTCGATTACAAACTATCTTCTAGACATATGGATTCTAACTAGCGAGAGACTCATAGATGTTGAGCAATTTGGACTTTTCTCTCGTAGAGTATCAACACTTCAGATAGAAAAAATACAAGATGTAACCATAACTGTATCTGGGGTCATAGAAGAACTCATAGGTAGCGGGAAAGTATTTGTGCAAACCGCCGGAGAAATACGCGAATTCCATATTCCACATGCTCGTGACCCTGAAAAGATGAAGGAGAGGATACTTACTGTGGTCCGAGTAAAAGCAAACGAAATAAAAACTGTCAGGATAGAGAATTAGAAAACCACCCTTGATACGGGTGGTTTTATTTTTTAGAAAAGAATCAGTTCATGTGAACACATGGAATCGTAGCTATGTGTATCAACAATCTTTTGTTGATCCTCAGATCCATAGATTATTTTATAACCATATCTAACAGGTGTACCATTTGTAGTTATGATCATGATTGATTTTATCTTCTGGTCTTTTGTTGCAACAAGATTATATCGGCGCACCTCATGTAAGAGATCACTCCAATAAATATGTTTTTTAGGATCATCTGTAGTCATGGAAGTAAGGTCCTCACAAAATATCTCCTGGAGAGTGACCATCACGATCTCTTTCTTTATCTTCGCATCTCTTACAGAGATTGAACGTTTAAAGAAAAAAACAGTTACTGCCCCAAACCCAAAAGTGGCAACAATACAGAGTGCAAGTTGCTGCGGATTTTCTGCAAGGGTAAGATTTTTAAGTGACAAGCACGCCAACAATAAGGCAGCCAAGCCAGCAAAGAGTTTATGTCTCTCCTCTTTTGTTAGAGGATTTTTTTGCTCAATCTGAGCCTTTTGCATCTGATTCATATATGTGTTTTTTGTTTCGTGAACTAAATATCTAGCAAGTACTTTAACACATAAAAATATACATGTCCAATAGAAAAAGCCGCGCGAAACGCGCGGCTTTATTTTAAGATGTTACTTTTTCAAAATTCATGACTATAGGCTCATGTGCCTTGTCTATTATCCCACCTTCTATAAGCTCCTCTTTGTATCCTTGCCAGAAAGATACAAGACGAGTATAGCGTTTCTGAGACAGGCTTTTCCCTTCCAGTGTGTGCATAGTTTCAGAAACTTTAAATAAACGTTTCTTGAAAAGCTCTATGCTTGCCCCAACACTTTCACTTAGCTCACCTTCACACAGTGGATCCAATGGATCATAGAACGGACGATTCATTTCGCCACCTGAATTGAAAGTGCGCATAATAGCAAACACTCCAACTGACTCGAGTTTATCTGCATCTTGAGTGATGGCAGACTCCCAGCTAGATGGTTCAAGCCCTTTAGAGAATGAGCATTCTCGGATGCAGGTTTGTACTGCAGGAATCTTTACAGTCGGATAACCTTCAATCGTCCTCAGTAATTCTCCGGCAAGCTTTGCGCTATCGTCAGTCGCATGTTTGTTCCTAGGGTCATCTTTCGCATAGATTACTGCGTCGTGACATATGAGCGCAGGCACAAGTACTACATAATCTGTAACCTGTATGTGTTCGGCTTTGGCAATCCGCATACCAAGATTGAATACTCGACGAATGTGCTCAATATCATGAGAATGATCATGCTCTGTGATGTGGGGTTTGAGTAATCGAAAACACTCTTCTGTAAGAAATTTTATGTCCATAAATAACTTTTTTAGAACAATAGCAAATCGAAACCGATTAGTCTACATTTTATCGGGTGCTTTTATACCTAGTATGTGGAGTCCATTTTTTTGGACTGTTTCAAAAGCGTTAGTTATCATAACTTTATATCCACTTGTCTTGTCTGTATCGTCCACAATCTGAGTTTCTGCATAGAAAGAATTGAAGCTGCGGGCAAGTTCTATCAAATATGAAGCCACAGCATGTGGTGCATACTCTTTGTAGGCAAGCGAGACAACTTCAGGAAATCTATAAAGCAATCTTTCTATTTCAAAGATATTTTCTGTAGTATTTTGATTCGATATATCTACACCTGAGGATTTTGCTTTTTCTAAAATTGAACATGCACGAGCGTGAGAGTATGACAGATACGGCCCTGAATCTCCTTCAAATGAAAGTGACTTATCAAAATCAAAAATTATATCTCTACCTGTCGCCTGTTTGAGTACAGAATATTTCAAAGCTGAAACTGCTATATCGTTCACAAGATCTTTGTCTTCTGCTCTGTTGCTCTCTTTCATTTTTTCTTCTACCTTCTCACTTATATCAGAAAGTAAAGAATCGCCAGTAACAACATCGCCGGTACGAGAAGACATCTTTCCAGTAGGCAATCTAAGCATCCCGTGAGATATATGTTTTGTTTTGGATGCTAAATCTGGGAAAACTTGATGCATCGCCTCTAGTAACACACGGAAATAATCGTTAATTTCATTACCAGTTACTACGATTGATTCATCGTACTGATAACTATCGAATTTTATTTTTGAAAGTCCGAGTTCCTTGGCCTCATATGTCGGCAAACCTTCACTGTTTATAAATACACGTGTATGAAGTTTCGGATTGTGTTTTTCACCTTTAAATATAATTGCGCCATTTTCGCCATTTTCAAAAATCCCATTTTCTATATTTGATTCGACAATGCTTTTACCAAATTCTCCTGTTTTACTTTCAAAAAAATAAAAATCAAACTTTGTTCCAAGTTTTTTATAAATTTCTTCAAAGTATTCCAAACTTTTTGCTCTACCTAGGTCATAAAATTTATTCACATCAGAATCAGAGAGTTCATATATTTTTTTATTTAAATCCTTGATTAAGTTTTTATTTTCTACTGTGTCCCCTTCAAGTTTTGAGCCGAGAGCATAACAAGAACCCAAGAATTTTGCCCAAACTTCAATCGGAGCATCTTCACTTGGCATATTATCTTTGTTCTCGATCATTCCAAAAATCGCTTTCGCCACATGCAATCCTACATCGCCTTGGTAACAAGCGCGTTTTATCTCTGCACCATTCCACTCTATGATACGAGAGAGTGTCTCACCTATGGTGTTACTCATCAGATGTCCTATATGAAATTCCTTGAAAGGGTTCGGGTCAGTGTATTCAATAATTACTTTTTTACCAGAAAGTAAATTTGTTTTACCAAAATTTTTATCATTAGATATACTGTTTATCGAATCTATGAAAAAAGAATGCGACAAGTAGATATTTATAAAACCTACTCCTGCAACTTCTATTTTTTCAATATCTTCTGGTAGGTCTTTTTGTATTGATTCAACTATACTCTCGGCTACTTCTTTTGGATTCTTGCCGATCTTTTTCGAGGCAATCAAGGCTATGTTTGTAGAGTAATCCCCGTGCACCAAATCACCCGGGTGCTCCCAGTTTATTTCTATATCATTTACACCTAGACCGGCAACGATATTCTTTATTTTTTCACCCAATACCTCTAAAACTTCCATATTCGAGATTTTAGCATAAAAAAGAAAAAACTCCTGTTGTGGGAGTTTTGTTTTTAAAAAATTTCGACTTCAGAATCTTTAAGTCTTTCCATTACTTTTTCAATATAAGAAAGCTCGTATTTCTGGCTTTCTAGAAAAAGACTTACGACAGATATGGGTATTTTGTTCTTGTAATACTTATATCTTCGGTGTTTAATTTTCTGTCTATCAAATAAATCAATAAGCATTTTACTTAAAGACTCAATTCGCATCTCAGAAGATTCATCACCATACTGATCTATTTGAATTGCCTCTTTAAACCGCTCAATTGGAAAAGATTTTTCAATTTCTGACTTGCGTACTTCCACTTCCCTGTTTTCATGAATCTGAAAAGTAGAATTATCGTCTTTCTCTTCTTCCAAAATAATACTTTCAGATAAAAGATACTCATAATACTCAAGGTCTTCACTCAAAAATTTGTCGAGCAAACCTTTCAGTATAAAAAATTCAACATTCCAATCATCGAAAGGATTATACTCCTTGTACTTTTTCTTGTAGAAAATCAACGTCGAATGCGTGCTTTTTGCTTCTTTATCAAACCCCAAAAGAGTACTTATATCCTTCAAAATTACATACTTTTCAAGATGCTCAAGCAACTTGATACACAGCAAGGCCCTGCACACGACTCTCTTTTTCAATCTAGAACCCTTTTCCCCAGAGTACAATATTTCTTTCTCTGTTATAGAGAGTCTGGGTTTACTGGACTCTACTATAGATCTCAATAGTATATTCGTAAGTTTTATATCAGATTCCTGAATGGTCCTTTTTTTAAAAAACCTTCTTTTTTTTCTAGCCATTTTGTACTTTTTTTTAACACTATACAAGAAACTAGATAAATGTAAACCAAAAATACGCAATAGAAAAATCTCCCGAGCTCGGGAGATTTATTTTATTTATTCAAAAACGGAGAAACTATTTGCCAAATATCATAGTGAACTTCATATGGAGTACGATTTGCATTTACAATTTTCCAACCATATTGTTCTGCAAGCTCCATATGAACTTCTCTAACTCGATTAATCAAAGGATTGTCATTTTCATGTTTATGATTTGCTTCCTTACCAGAAAGAAACCTGTGGCCATCCATCAATATAGCCAAGTCTTCTCGAACCAAATGTTCGTTTGCATCAATAAGAAAGTTCTTGTCTACCCCTGCACCGACACCCCAAGCAATACCTGTGCCTGTGTAGTCTTCAGCAAGAACAATATTTTTTTCTAAAAGACTTAGGAGATCTTTTTCATGATCTGCTCTGTTCTCTACGTAAAGCATCTGAGCTTCTTTTGGTGTCATATTCTCAGGATTACCACTACGCAAATACGCATTGATACGTTGCCCTGAAGGAATTTCATAAATCGGGTATTTTATTACCTTTATATCAAGACCAGATTTGGCTATTCGTGTACCAAGCATTTGAGCTTGAGTTGATTTTCCAATATTGTTTATGCCGTATAAGGCAATAAATAAATGTTTACTATTCATAGTAAAGAGCGTTTGTTCTATGTAATTTGTACCATAGACAACAAAAAAGGAGGTATTGCTACTTCCTTAAAACTGTGTTGATTTTCTGAGCGATTTTTTTCATATCTTTCTCGGTTTTTCCTCGGGTTGTTTCTGCTGCTGTGCCAAGTCTAATCCCAGATGGATCAAATGGAGATCGGAGTTCAAAGGGAATAGTATTTTTATTTACAATTACTCCTTCTCTTTCAAGACGCTCGCTTGCCTCTTTACCAGAAATACCTTTTCCGTTCATCCATGTATCTACCAAGATCAAATGTGAATCTGTACCACCAGAAACGATTCTCCAGCCAAGTTTTGAAAGCTCATCTGCAAGAGCTTTTGCATTTTTTATAATCTGTTTTGCATATTTTTTAAATTCCGGTTTGCTCGCCTCTGCCAAAGCTACGCCAACCGATGCAATCTGATTTTCATGTGGTCCACCTTGAAGCCCTGGAAAAACAGCTTTATCTATTTTTTCTGAAAATTGTTTTTTTGAAAAAATCATAGCACTACGTGGTCCGCGTAAAGTCTTGTGAGTTGTAGTAGTCACAATATCTGCATATGGAAACGGCGACGGATAAGCTCCTCCAGCTACAAGTCCTGCGATATGAGACATGTCCACTAGAAGTATTGCTCCGACAAAGTCAGCGATATGTCGAAATTTGTCCCAATCGACAATTCGTGGATATGCAGTAAATCCAGCGACGATTATATCTGGTTTGTGAAGTGCGGCTTCGCGCTTTAGATCTTCGTAATCCAAAACCTCCTTGTCTTTGTCTACGTGGTATGGAATCTGTTTCCAGAAAATTCCTGAAGCTGAAACTTTGTGTCCGTGTGTTAGATGCCCGCCACTCTCAAGTGACATGCCAAATATTTTCCCACCCTTTGGGACTAGTGCAGTATAAACTGCCAAATTTGCTGGAGATCCAGAAAGCGGTTGTACATTTACACTCCATTCATCTCTATTTAGTTTAAATAATTTCAAAGCCCTGTCTTGAGTAAGCTTCTCAATTTTATCTATTGTTGAATTTCCTCCATAGTAACGCTTGCCTGGATAACCTTCGGAATACTTGTTTGTGAGTTCGCTGCCGAGAGCCTCTAATACATCTTTTGAAACATAGTTTTCAGACGCAATCAAATTGACCACACTTTTCTGGCGCTTCTTTTCTTCTGCTATTAACTTTCCAATCTGTAAGTCTTTCATTATGTCTTAGATATTAACATGTAATTAATGCTTGTGTAAGTATCAAAAAAATCTTTGACATCCTGATTTTTTAGTGTATTGTGAAAGCAAATATTCTTTATATATGGAAAAAAAATACTATGTAGATATTGAAAATGCTCGAGGAGAAACCTATAGAAAAACCATCCTCCAGATTATAGAAGATGGGGTATGCCCATTTTGTGAGAATCACTTAAAAAAATATCACACTGAGCCAATAATCAAAAAAACTGAGTATTGGTTACTTACAACAAACCAAAATAAATATCCAGGAACAAAAGTACACCTCCTGGCAATTCTAAGAGAGCACGCTGAGAATTTAAATGAAATTCCTAGTGGTGCGCTCGAGGATTTAAATAAATTATTTATTTGGTCACAAAAAAAGTTTGGTATAAAAGGTGGTGGATATTCTATGCGTTTTGGAGATACTAAATTATCCGGAGCAACAGTAAAACATCTTCATGCTCAACTTTTTGAACCTGAAGAACTCGTAACAATTTTCATTGGACACTCAAAAAATGATAAAAAATGATAAAAAAAGTACCAATTGTAAAATATCTTCCATATGAAGATAGAACAACAAATTCGGAATATCATAATGCACTAAGAAGAATCTGGGACGAAGGAACTACCCGTAATCCTGAATTTCACAATGGCACAGTAATAAAATTCTTTACCAATGTCATGAAATTCAATATGAGAGAGGGCTTCCCTATAATCACCGAGCGAAAAATTTCTACAGCAAACGGAGACTCAGAAAAAATGATGCGCTGGGCAATCGCTGAGATTATCGGATTTATTCATGGAGCTACTACACTTAGCGAACTTGAAAAATTCGGCTTACCAAAATTTTGGTGGAGACGATGGGTAGAACCTAGTCATATACAAAATGCTGAAGGAGTTAAATATTTCGACTTACCAGAGAACGACCCAGGTGAACACCTAGGAAGATTTTCTTACGGTGGAATATGGGGGCGCTTCCCCACTATGGACGGAGGTGAAACCAACCAATGGGAAAATGTAATTCTCCAAATGATAAAATCGCCTACAGCATTTACACACAGAGTTACAAATTGGTATCCACCAGGTATCATCGTTCCAAAAGGACAAGGTAAAAGACAGGTTGTTGTCGCTCCATGCCACGGTGATGTGCAGATAGAACTCGATCCAGAAAACAGGATTCTAACATTGATTCATCTGCAGAGATCCGCGGATGTACCAGTAGGTGTGCCATACAACATGATTCACTATCCTGCGATCGGAATGATGCTTGCCTGCGTACTTGGCTACACGTTTGAAGCATATCATCATGTTATGATCGACAGTCACTTCTATGTAGAAAAACAGAAAGAGAACGTAAAAATACTTCTTACTCGCGAACCTATGCGACTGCCGACAGTAATTCTTGATTTTGAACCCACAGGAGATCCAGTAAAAGATTTCTTTGCGATCAGACCATGGCATTTTCATTTGAGTGACTACTACAGTCATCCGTATATGAAAATAGAAACAGAATTGTAAAAAATAAAACCCCGAAATTTCGGGGTTTTTCTTATTTCAAAAACTTTAATTTTCTGGAATAACACGGTAAAGCTTTATATTATTTTTCTTCAGAACACTTTCTCCATCGAGCCTGGAGTATCCTTGTTCAAAATAAATTTGCTTAATACCACTTTCTGCAACAATTTTCGCACAGACAGGACACGGAAACACAGTAACATAGAGCGTCGCACCTTCGAGTGCTATACCCTGACGAGCAGCATTTGCAATCGCAGTAGTTTCAGAGTGAATCGCAGTTGAAAGTTCTATGGATTCACCGGCATCGAAGTTGCTTCGCGGGTCACCGTTTTCATACAAGCCACGATCGTCTGGATGATGATTGAAACCAAATATTTCTATACCGTCAACTGTGACAATTACGCTTCCTATTTGTCTCCACCAATCGTTGCTCTTTTGTGCCAGCTGTTTGGTTTTTTCCATGTACATCCTAGCACGCTCTTCTTCAGTAAAAGTAACGTCTGCTTCGACTTCCACAGTCTTAAGTGTAAACTTACGATCCATTCGCAAAAACACATCCTGAAAAACAACTTTACCATTCAAAGAAAATATCTCTGAAAATTCATGAGAAATATCCTCATCAGGCATGTAGATATGTACATTCTCTGAAATTAGATAATTTATCATAATCGGAGACTCAATAACCTGCGAATCGTAACCGTATTTTTGTACTGCTGTTTTAACCAAAGTAGTACTTATCGCTCGCAGATCTCTTTCTTTGTAGGTCTTCGCTTTTGGTAGATGTTCTAATATACCATCACCCAAAATATAAACTGTACCTCTACCTTTCCCAAGGCAAGAATCAATAAACTTCAGATACCCCGCATGAACAATAGGCATGTAAAGTATTACTGCTTTACTTTCCATCTCCACCTCCGCTTTTTATATGAAGTTCAGGGTGACCATTGAGTGCAAAGTGTTCTTCAATAACCTTATTCATACTGGTCATGATTTTTTCAGATAACTCACTTGCACCATCAAGAGCAAGAAATCTTACTCTAGCTGTGGTCGAGGTCTCAGCCTGTGGAGGGAGAACTTCTATTCTTCCAACTAAACCACTAAGCTTTTGATTCATATCCTCAACAAAGTTTGGTTTATCGTTTGTTGTTTGCGATATTACGAGGACATCAGGGTGAATTTTTTCGATCAACTCATCTGCACCTTCGTACGAATGTAAAATAGTTAAAATATCCACCGAACGATTCCTTACTAAGATTGCGAGGCGTTCTTCAAGATCGACAATCGGACGCTTTGGTCCTTTGCGATTTCTTACAAATTCATCTGTATCAATTGCAAGAATAAGTATGTCACCACACTCTTTTGCCTTTTCCAGATACTTTGCATGACCAACATGATACAAATCGTACACACCACTTGTATATACAATTCTTTTGCCCTGCTTCTTGAAAAAAGAGATTACCTCAAGTAACTTGTCGTAATCTTTTATAACGCGATCATTTTCGTGAATCCCGCGATCTGTAATGTTTAAAACATTTACATCTAATTTTTGTTTTTCTTCCATAGAAATAACTTTTATTTACCCCTACATTACGCCAAAATATTTTAATGTCAAATATCTAAAAGTTTGACATATTTGCTTTTATCTTGACATGTGTTACTCTAAATTTAACAAATGCTCATTATATGAAAGTAACAATCGTAGCCGCGCTACAGAGTTCGGATAATCCGAAACTCAACAGAGGTATAGGCAAAGACAACAAGTTGCTCTTCAGGCTTCCGCCTGATATGAAACGTTTCAAAACAATAACAACTGGACACCCAGTGATTATGGGTAGATTGACCTACGAGTCGTTCCCCGATGATTTTCGTCCACTTCCGGACAGAACAAATATCGTGATCAGTAGAAACCCGCAATTCATGCCACACAAAGACGTAGTGGTTGTTGGGTCACTTGCTGAAGCGATAAAATACGCTAGCACCTTAGGTGATGAAAATGTATTTATTATAGGAGGAGGGCAAATCTACAAAGAAGCATTAGAAAGTGGTGTAGTAGATAAGTTAGAGTTAACCCTTGTTGATAGTAATAACAAAGCAGATACTTTTTTCCCAGATTGGCAATACTTTGGAAAAATAACTGACTCATCTTCTGGGTACTATGAAAAAGGTGATCTTCACTACAATTTTTTAACAATCGAAAAAAACAAATAACAAAAAGCAGTCAACGTGACTGCTTTTAATTTTTACAAAAAATACCCCGCAGATGCGGGGTATTTTTTATTTTAAGTTTTATACTACGTCGATTCCAGCTGATCTCGCAGAGCCTTCTATGATTTTCATTGCTCCTTCGATATCTTTTGCATTCAAGTCTACCATTTTCTTTTCAGCAATTTCACGTACTTGAGCCTTTGTGATTTTACCGACTTTTGAAGATTTTGGTTTTCCTGAACCTTTTTCTACTCCTGCAGCTTTGAATATTAGTCCAGCTACTGGTGGAGTCTTGATTACGAAATCGTAAGTTCTGTCTTCGTAAACAGAGATCTGTACTCCAACAATATCTCCTGCCATACTTGATGTAGCGGCATTGAACTTAGTAACGAAGTCACCAATGTTTATACCTGCTTGTCCAAGTGCAGGACCAAGTGGTGGAGCTGGTGTCGCCTTTGCAGCCGGCACCTGTAGTTTTACTTTTTTGATAATTTTCTTTGCCATAAATGTTTATTTAAATGCCTATTTTTAGGTTTTTAGGCAACCTTGAAGCTAACGCGTAACGGGTTTAGATTAACAGAAAAGAGAGTTTTTGTAAAGATTCTATTAACTAATAATTACTTTTTGTAGATTCGGTAATATTTCTCTCACCTCTGCAGTAAGATAAGTCACCTGCGCTCTCTCGCGATCGCGAACACTGTGGCATATCAATACAAAACCGAAATTCCTATGCTTAGCTTTATACAGGCAACTTCTTTGTTTGGTAAACTGCTGATCGTAAAAAATAAGCCAGTTTAATAACCATATTTGAGTATAAAAAAATCCGCACATTTTGCAAAATGTGCGGAAGAATAAAAATAAAAAAAATTAAAGAATAATCTCACGAAGTCCTTGTTTAAACAAAGCAGAATTACAAAGACTGAAGTTCAAGTAAATACTATTTTTGTTATCAAAAAAGTATCCAAGCACAGATTTACCATCAAGCCAGAGTGAGCTAGTTTGTGTAAAATTACTTCTGTCCAAAAAATAATCCGTTACAAATTTGTGAAAACCTGTCATCAGCAAGTATTCCACGGAATTTGCAAAGTTAATTTTTTCATCTATAGCATAGTTGTATGGTTTACCGAGATGCGCTATGTCCGGACTATCGCCACCAACATGCGCAAATGGATATGGACCCTCGGGCCGAGCCTGATCTTTTTTGTGGTCAATACGAAATAGATTTTGGTATGTATAAACACCAACATCCCATTTTTTATTATATGCTTTAATTATCTGATCCTCATTAAAGCGACCAGTATTGTAGTGATAAGCACCGAAACCTTCTTGTTGAGGAAAAACTACTTTTGAAAGACTCACTCTGAAGTTAAAAACTTCTTTGTAAAACTTTTCAATAAGTTCCTTCGCTACCAAAATTTGATCTGGTACCAATTGTAAATATTTATGTGCAACCTCTTTTGCGATATTTTTAATATCATCTTTTTTACCAATCAACTCCTGGAGTTGTTGGTCTGAAATATTGCCAGATTGCAAATAACGGCAAATTTCCATACTTACAGTTTGAGAAAATTCCATAAACTGAAGCGGGTTTTGAGCTGTGTCCATAAGACTATCTCCTTTATTTTTAATTATGAAAAGGGCAAAATTGCCTGCTAGTATAATATCATATTTATGCATAAAAGTCAAATGAGCGGGACAACCGCTCATTTGAAATATATCTATATTTTGTAAGTTTAAATCTTCTTGACCTGCAAGAAGTCTAGCTCAACTGGAGTCTCACGACCGAACATTGAAACAAGTACTTTTACCTTACCTCGTTCGTGATCTATCTCGTCTACTCTACCTTCGAGTTCCTTGAAAGGACCGTCTGCGATGCGGATAATTTCTCCAACATCTAGGTTGATATTGTGCTTTGCAGTTTTATCAACTTCCATCTTACCAAATAGTGCTTTTACTTCATCTTGGTTTAGAGGAACTGGGTTTACTCCAGCACCCACGAATCCAGTAACACGAGGTGTGTTTCGGACTACAAACCATGAGTCATCAGTAACGATCATATCCACGAGAACATACCCAGGGTACACTTTCTCGTCTTGCTCTACGCGCTTACCACCCTTGATCTTGATTTTCTTCTCAACTGGAACGATTACGTTGAAAATCTTGTCTTGCATACCGAGAGATTCGATACGTTGCATCAAATTACGCATAACTGCGTTTTCATATCCTGAGTATGTGTGTATAGCATACCAGTTGCGTGTGCCCAATGATTCTTGTTTTGCCATATATTAATAAAAAATTAGTTCGTAATTAGTAAATCAAAATCTTTTGTAAGCCTGAAGAAAATAGGAAGTCGAAGAATCCAAGTGAATAAGCAACAAGTCCTGAAATCAGAAGCACAGATACCGCATACCAAATTGCCTGGTTGCGTGTAGGCCAGATTACATGCTTGAGCTCTGCTTTTGTTTCTCTTAAATAATTAAGTAATTTCATAAATTTCAAAGCCAATCTAAGATCGGCAAATTATAGTAATACAGTGCACATATGTTTTTCTTATAAAAAAACACCCGTTCGGGGGGTCATTTATTTACCTAGTATAGCAGACCCCTAAAAAATGTAAAGGCCGGAAATTTCCGGCCTTTGTATCTTACATAACTAAAATAAAATCTGGATCCAACCAAAGATGATTTATTGTATCAAGCTTTTGTTTGCGAGCTCTGTCCTCCCGAAACATAAAATCAAACACACATTTCAATTTAACAAGATCTTTGCATCCATAGTCACCTTCTTTTAGAGTAATGTTCAACTTCCCAATTTGTTCCAAAGAAATAGAACTTCTTCCAAAATATTTATTTCTGTTTATTTCATCGACGATCTGAAAAGCATTGAGTGTACCAAACAACAAGTGCCATAATAAATGTTTTGTCTTTGGAGCATTTTTGTACAAGTTTCGAGGATCCCGAAATCCACCAATTGATCGCGGACGTCTGTGGTGGTCATTACGTCCATCCATATTATAAAATTCAATAGTGTTTTGATGAGGTTTCACCTCATAAGAAAGGTTCTTATGAATTATTCCATTTTCATTTAATGAAATGATTCTGTTTGTAGGCTGTATTAGTTCCAAATTTCTATATTTTTAGTTTAAAATAGCTTGTTTAATATATTGTACCAGA
>DALYDX010000009.1:19914-28617 GCA_031972835.1 Minisyncoccota bacterium
TTCCAAATTTCTATATTTTTAGTTTAAAATAGCTTGTTTAATATATTGTACCAGAAGCAAGTAAAAAACCGCTATCCACAGACTTGTGGATAGCGGTTTTTTATTGGTATTTATCTTATTTCATAAGTTATGGAAACTGTGGAACTAAACTTATTCTCCCCTGTTGGAACACTTGGGGCGCTTTCAGCGCCAGAAGCCATTGTCATAGAGTCTTTTGCAAAGTAGTAAGGCATGTCACCATTTTCAGAGAAATTTGTTATACGAACCAAGCGTACATCCAAATCTTTTGCTAATACTTCTGCTTTTTCTTTTGCATCTGCTATTGCGAGAGCTCTAGCTTCCGCCTTCACCATATCTTCATCATCGACTGTATAGTTTGGACCAGATATTGTAGTTACACCAAGTTTACCTAGAGATTCCAAAACTGCACTAGTATTGTCAGTATCACGAACTTTAACCTCAATAGTTTCAGATAGCGTATACCCGATTATTTTCTGATTTTCATATCGGCAAGTGTAGTACGAACATGCTGTACCACTATATTTTGGACTTGAAACATAAGAAATAGTTTTTACGTCTTTATCGTCTATACCTATACCTTTTATAGCCTCAAGACTCTTACCAACCAAATCAGTAACTTTACTTTGTGCTTCACCTACAGTTGCTCCATCAGCACTAACTGTAAAATCTATCACTGCAGTATCAGGTATCGCAAAAGATTCACCTAAGCCACTAACTGTAATACTCGCTACACTTTCACTTTTACTTTTGTTTAGATTTGAGACAGCGTCAACAAATTTTACAAAAATAAATAATGTAAGCACTATCGCAAGCGCGATGGCACTCTGAGTTGCTAATTTACGTTCATTAACAGAAAAATTTGTCATATATTTTTTTATTATTAATAATAAATTGTAATTTATTCAGCCAATCTATCTTTTGTACTTTGAATTATTTCCTTGGTCTTTTCATATGGGTCAACTCCGAGCAATGTATGCATCGCACTCTCACGCTTTGCGTGTGTTGCCAGTATATTTATAAATCGAAGCATTGTGCCAATACCCAAGAAGATATACACAATCGTAAATATTTTTCCAGCAACTGTCATAGGAGTAAGCGAGTCAGCACCAACTGTCGCAAGAGTCGTCACGGAAAAATACAGAGAGTCCAAGTAAGTCCAATGCTCTACGACGTGATAAAAAATTGATCCTGAAAAAAGCACTATCAACAGAAATCCGAGCACACTGCGCACTTCACGATCCCTTAGTGCGTCGCGCATAGTCCTACCAAAACGAACAAACATCAAGATAAAGATAGAATTCATATTATTCTATACCGATCAATTCAACTTCAAATATAAGCGTTGCGTTAGATGGAATCAACCCAGGAACCCCTCCCATTCCGTAAGCTAGATTACCAGGGATTGTAAGTACACGTATCTCGCCTACTTTCATCCCAGCCACACCTTCGTCCCAGCCTTTTATAACCTGTCCTGCACCAAGATTGAACTTAAAAGCCTCACCTCGGTCACGACTTGAGTCAAACTTCACGCCATTTTCAAGCGTACCCACATAATGCACACTAACTTTGTCTCCAGATTTAGCAACTTGACCCGAACCTGCAGATTTAATCTCATAAGAAAGACCGCTCTCTGTTGTAACTTTATCCATAGATGTATCTGTTGTATTTACTTCTACGTTCTCTGGGGCACTAACAGGCCTTGGAAAAACGCGATAAATTATAATTAATAAAACGATAAAAACTACCACTATTATTGTACTTGTAAGTGTCTTTTTATTCATTTACCTAGTATAACCCACCTTTACTCTATAGAAAAGCGCGTATATAATTTATTTATGTTAGAAAAAAACACACTTGCACCAGATTTTTCACTACCTGATGAAAATGGAGAGCATCACTCTCTGTCTGAATATGAGGGCTCTTGGGTTCTACTTTATTTCTATCCAAAAGACAATACACCTGGATGTACAAAAGAAGCATGTGCTATTCGTGATCACGCACTAGAGTACGAAGAGAACAATCTTGCTGTTGTAGGTATTTCACGCGACGGAAGTGAGAGTCATCAAGATTTTATATCAAAATATAAATTGCCTTTTACACTACTCTCAGATGAAAGTGGTAAGGTAATAAAAATATACGGCGCAGACAACGGTGATAAAACAAAACGCATATCATACCTGATTGACCCAGAGGGAATGATCGAGAAAGTCTATCCACATGTCGACCCAGAAACACACGCAAGTGAAGTACTCAAAGACATAGAAATATTACGTTAATTAAAAATTTAATTCTAATTACGCCTTAATATTTATATCCATAGCATCAGAAAGCTGAGTGAGAAATTCTTCTACAAAATCACTCTTTTTTACTTTTTGAAATAAAATCAAATCGAGCACAATTTCATAATGTTCAGCCAAAATATTCTTTAGCACAACATATTCTTCTCTGATCGGGTCTTTAACTCTTTGCTCTAAATCAATAGAGCCCTCAATCATGAATTTCAACTCTCTTCTTGTTTGATTGTCGTTATAATTCTTGTATATATTTTTTAAATTTTCAAGTACATTTTCAGGTATTGGGACATTTTTTTCAAAATATGATTTTGCTTTGTTTAGAGTTTCGTTATCTTTGAGTGATTCTTCAAATATTTCAAATATTTTTTTATGTGGCATTCTGCCTTCTTTCCCATCTTCTGTATCTATCGACAACCCTGACTCACCAAAGGCATATTTTCGCACCTTGTCTTCTGCAGAACCCAAATCATATACATCTGGATATTTTTCATGTAAGTCCGCAAATTCTATAGAGTCAGTATATATTTGTGGGTTAACAAGTCTAAAAAATCCAAAAGAATAAGCTTTGAGCATGTATTCCTTGTAATCCTCTGCTAGCTTGGAGTCTTTTATTTTTTTAGCACTATCCTCAACAAGTCTGGTGTATTTATCAAAATGAGCTCGGAGAAAGCGCATAACTGCCGGTCTGTCTTTTACAATTTCTTGAAAAATATCCTGATGCAAATTCAAAGACCAAAGTTCCCCAGCAAAAGCCGTATTGAATTCTTGACCATCACCAATATTTTTTGCTTCTTTACCAAATGATCGATTTAAATCTACAGCTTCTTTTCTATTTGAGCGTATCAACAATTCTGTATCGTCTGTTCGTGTAGGCAGAAAAGTAGCGTGTGATACTAAGTCATGATTGAACCAGACTAGAATTTCGTTTAATTTTTTAGAAATCTCCTCACCTTCTTCTGAATTTTTTAAAATCCTTACTACATCCTTCTCAAGACCAAAAACTCCATTCATAAATCTGTAATCATCGGATTGTGTGTTGAATTCTAGAAACCCAAATTTTATATTCCAACCACGATCTTTATTTATTTCTATAGGGTCAAAGAAAATAGACTTTGCTACATCATCATAGTCTATATATGTACGCTTATCCTCTCGATCGCTTCCATCTTTATTTTTTTCTATTTGCTCATTTTCAATTCTAATCAAGGTCGTAGTCGGCGAAAAAATCATCTTTCTATCGTGATCTTCTGGTTTTGCAACGGGGTATTCTATACTAGCTTTATCTTTGTAAAATCTAGATATCGGAACCCCTGTAATTTTTGTAAACGGATCTTTGTCCGAAATTTCTCCAGATTTTATTTTTAAAACATCACTTACAAACTTATAGTACAAATTTATCTCTATATCACGGACTTCATTGGAACTTAATTTTTGAAATTCTAAAGATGCATCGAGAAGCTTCTTCTCTATGGTAGCCACACTATCAAAAAGTAAATTCAAATCATTCACCTTTAGTGAATCTGTTTTCTTCTCTATTTTGCTCAGGCTTTTTTCAGAATCAAACATTGTATATGAATTATACGATATTTTGTAAAAAAATAACTCTATGTTAAAGTCACAACATTATGGAAAGAATCTGGAAAATAATAATGCTTTTCGGGCTAGCGATCATATATCTACCCTCTTTTCTAGTTGTAACTCATCTGACTGATACATGGTCAGACTTATTGGAAGATAGTTTGGGTCTCTAGATTTCCGCTTCAAAACTAGAGTATAGTGCGTCCCTGTCTTTATAGTAACTATCTGCAGTACTTATAATCTTACGCTGTGTAAAATCAATTATAAAAGCAATAATAAGCGCGTTTATAATAAGCAGAACGTATAATATAGGTGATTTAAATTTAGGCATTTATAAATCGCCAATACTGGATTTACTGTTAAAAATTTCATAAATCTCATCCTCAGGAACTAAGTCTTTTAAAACTCCGGATAAAATATTCCTTTTTGTTTCATCGTCCCACAACATCTCAGGTCCTCCGGGTGTCTTTTTTTCTTGCCAAGCTTTATACATCTTAGATATTTTATCGAGTGGCATAACAACGAGCATTATATCGTCTATACCGCGTTCATGTTTCCGTTTTGAACCGTGAGTTAAATTTCTTTTAGCATACTTAAGTTGTTTCTTTTTGTGCTCTTCCTTGTCCTTATTGAGTGTAAATTGAATACCAATAACTTTTTCATCTTCCGTTACACCAACAGCACGATTGTAATTTTTACGGCGTATTATAAAATCTATCTTTTGCTCGACATCTTGATATACATCTGCTTCTTCTATTTCAAAATCTACACCCTCCAGTGAGATTTTGGTTAGGAGACCTTTTATCATTCTCTCTGCCAAAAAACCATCGAGCCGGTCTTTTATATTTTTATTTTCGTATAAATCCTTGTAAGCCAACTTCTTAAATGAATCAGTATGACTACTATCTATCTCATCAAGAATAATTTGCTCATCTAGTTTTTTAGAAACCTGTCTCTTTGTCTCCGTTAAAATATATTCTTTTTTGAGAATTTTCGGAACAGTATCATCAAAATTATATGACAATCCCCATTCACCATCGGTCAATATCTCTGAACGAGAGATTGGAGATTTTAGACCATTTTCATCTAAAAAATAAAATTGGTCAAAATTCTCATCATACGTAACAGTTCTCTCAAAACTAAATTTCTCTAAATCTTTGCCTGCGTCTAGTTTACGAAACTGTTTATGCATCTTTTGGATAGCATTTTGTTTTATTTTTTGTATATTGAAAATTTTATCTTGAGTGTCGGGTGTGTTCTTGCGGATGACCGCTGCCTCTTCTGTAATTTTATTAGTGACTTCTTGGTGTTTTGCACGACCGTCCCTAGAAAGCATAGTGGCCGCATCTTTAGCGTGCTCATTATATTGATGTAGTATTTTATTGAAATCCTCTCGCATAATTTATCCAATTATTCCCAAGGTAAGAGCGAGTGTAAAAGCTATACCTAAAATACCTAAAACCGGATGGATGCGATATAGAAGTATTGAAGCTACTACAAGAATCAGGAATTTTATGTATCCCACAGCTTGTATCGCGTTTGCAATAGGTTCTAAAAATGCTGGTATGTTCATATGAAAATTATATCACAATCCTTTATTGTCATCCCATATTTTTTGCCAGTCTATCAGATTGTCTTGGTGCTGTTTACAAAAAATCTGAAATTCATCCAAACTAGCTATGCTAGCAGTTTTATTTTCACTATTGTCCAATTTAAAAATTCTAGCTCCGTCGAGTACGATTATCTTGTCTTTATATCTCAATTCTATCTGGAGATGCAATCTTGGTACCATACCCCGGACATCACCACTTGTTCCAACAGAGCCTATTGAACGTCTTGTTTTAATAGGAATGTTTGGATACGTATGAAAACTCATTTCTCGAAGCATCTTTTGGTATTTTGTAAATTTCAGACTGTATTTATCTAAGTGCATATATATACTCCAGAGCGAATACCCATCGTCAGTTTTTATTTCTGGATGTGATAAGAGTACGTATTTACCGTTTGTTCTACTAAAACCAGAGTACTCAAAAATACCTGGCAATATTGGATACACGAGGGTTTTATGGAGAGCGAGTATATCTACACCAATATGAAAATAGTGAGGGGTATGGATTATGGGATGAAATCTAAATCCAAATTTTCCAAAATATTCATCAATCTCTTGAATCTTACCCTTTATCGGAAATTTTAGTCCTACGATTTTGTTGAAACGACTGTAGAAATCATCCCAAAACTCATCGTAATTCAAATCTGGAATAAAATGCGTAACTTTATACTGGTAACTTCCAGGACGAGGCACTACTTTATCATCGATAGGCGGCAAGACTTGCATGAGCATAGTATACCCTATGAAATGGGAATATTGATATTTCACATAAATAGCTCAAAAATCCTAAAATATACAGACTATTTATCGAAACTTATCTGTCCATCAGAGAGTTTGAATATCCTATCCGCGAGCGCAGCGTATTCAGGCTCATGAGTAACCATGATTATAGTTTGACCTTCTTTGTGCAGATCTAAAAAACATTTTAGTACAGTAGCTGAAGTTTCTGTATCTAAGTTCGCAGTAGGTTCGTCGGCAAATATTATTTTAGGATCATGACTTATAGCGCGTGCAATAGCTACTCTTTGCTGTTCTCCGCCTGAGAGCTGGCTCGGCAAATTGTGTATGCGTGCACCAAGTCCAACACGCTCAAGTGCGACTTTAGCCTTTTCGTTTGCGAGCGCAGGTACAATACCTTGCATCAAAAGTGGTAGTGCAACATTTTCTATCGCTGAGAGAGATGGCAATATCGCATAATCCTGAAATACATAACCCAAGTAGTATAGTCTAAATCGAGTTCTATCATCACTAGAAAGTTCATTCACATCGACACCATCAATCACAACCTTCCCTTCTGATGGGTGATCTAGCAATCCAAGCTGGTAGAGTAGTGTACTTTTACCAGACCCAGATCTACCAGTGACTGCTATAAACTCACCCTTTTTTACAGAAAAAGAAACGTTATTCAAGGCGATAGTCTGACTACCACCACTCTCAAATTTTTTAAATAAATTTATTGCTTCAATCATATTATCTTCCAAGTATGGCACTTAAAGTATTTTGTCTAATAACAATACGCGCTGGGATAAAACCTGCAACTATCGTCGCGATAAAAAGTATGAATGCTCTGATTAAAGTTCCTGATAGGGTTGCAACTAATATTCCATCACTAAAAGGGAAGTTTATTGGATGCGCTGCAATAAAAGGTTTTAAAAATCCAAATATAATCAACATTCCAAAACCAACCCCAGCTATCGAATAAAAAAGAGACTGTATAACATACGAGAATAAAATTGCGGATTTTGTAATACCTATACCTTTTAATATTCCAATGTAACGTCTACGTGTAATCGCATTTACGAAAATAACAATAAAAATAGTTATGGAGGCAACAGCAAGTCCGATTGAGCCTATAACATTTCCCAAAAGCGCAAAAGTTGCTTTGATATCTTTCAGGAATTTTGGTTGTGCTTCAACCCAAGTTTGCACACGAGCTGATTTGTCTACACCACTTGCAATAAGCGCAAGCTTTGCACTGTCAGCCATAGCTGGATTCTCTAGCGAAACAACTATCTCATCTACGTTTAGATCTGTTCGCCCTATCAATTTACGAAGCTCGCTATCAATCATATAAACACGCGAATCAACATCTCCCACTTTAGATAGGACTATTCCTTTCACTATAAATTCTCTCTGGTTTCCAGCAACAGTCAATCTGACCTTTGATCCAACTGTGGTTTCTTTTAGTGTTTGAAATCCCGGTGATTCAACTGGAGTATATTTATACAAAAGACTACTGCCGATAAGTATATAATTGCTGTCTCCAGGCTCTAAATAATCCCCCTCGACAATCAACCCAGATAGACCAGTTACTTTATCTTCTTGTAATGGATCTATACCAGCCACTAGCCCACTGGCATTACTAATAGTCTGATTTGGCTCAAGTGTCTTACGGTAATCTTCCTCTATCTTTCCACCCTCTGTATAACGAGCTGTGTGGGCAACATACCCAGGAATAGTTTCAACTATCTTTTCTATGTCTCTACTTTGCTCTATGTAAGCCCTATCTAAAAATGGAGTGATTATGATATCTCCTGTGTAATGAGTTTTGTTTGCTTCTTCAGATCCTTGAATCAACCCGACTAAAATACCAGAAACGACATTCAAATTTAAAAAAGTGAGTGTCATAACAAACATAATCAGACCTGTAGTCCAAATATTGGCTTGTTTTATATCTCGAAGCGCCAAAAACATCCCCACTCGTAGTGATGTCTTTACACGTTCAAATTTTGTCTGATTCATTTCCATTAATTCTCCTACTATACCAGAAATTTGCATCATACCTAAAATAAAAACGGCGAAATATTCGCCGTTTTGAAAAAAACTAAAGAACTATCCACCAAAACCACCCATCGCAGTTTGACTGAAACTGGCGGCATTTTGGCTTGCACGCACCGCACTTTGTGAAAATAGCTGAAATGCTTTTCTAATTTCACTTTCAGTATTTCCAGGAGTCAGTATCCATTCGTCAGGTATTCCCATATCACTAAATACTTTACGAAAATCTGTACTTCCATCATCGATTCCCATCGCGGCTACAATATGGTTTTCAGTTTTAAGTAAACTGTCTACCACTGATTTTACATTTTTTGCATTCTGTTTTTGTGAATGACAATCTGCTCCATCAGTTACAATCAGCGTAATACTTCGAACCGGTGTCCCTGAGAGAGTTTCAAACTCTTCTGCTTTTACAGCAAGTGT
>DALYDX010000009.1:28717-33866 GCA_031972835.1 Minisyncoccota bacterium
TCATCGATAAGCATCCCGATTAGAACAACTTCACTTGCGTCTACATCATCAATCGATATACCCATCGCATTTTGAAGCTCTGCGCCCATATCAGGAATATTGTTTATTGCATTTAAGGCCTCAGGAGAAAGATTCCCCGATAGTTCGGCCTGTTTCAACAACTCCTCTGGGGTCATTGAATTAATACTATTTTTCGAGTTCATAAAACTTATTTATTTTTTTGAAATGAACAATTTTTTTACTTTTTTATGTAAGGAAGCACACGGCAATTTACAATGTGCTTCCATTTTTTTTGTTTAACCTAATAAATCATGTGCAACACCTGGCCAACTGGCGATATCGTCAGTTGATTTCACAATATGCATACCAGCCGCACGGAAACGTTCCATAGCGAGTGTTGCCTCATCTGTAAAATCAGCCAGAAATCCACCATTTCCATCAGGTACTGCAACTGCGCTTGTTCCGTCTTCTAAGATATATATCTTTTCAGCAAGTTTTGGATTTTTATTCAAAATCTCCTGTAAAATATCATCTATCGAAGATGCCACACAGTGACTTGAAGCTTGTCCGGCAATAATTACAATATCGTCTTTCAGTAAATGATCGAGGAATTTTGTATTACGTTGCAAATTTGAAGGCTTACCATCAAAACGAGTCAGAACTTCCGGTTGAACTATTGAATAGTTTTCAGAAAGTGGGTGACCACCTTTGATTTCGATAGTAGGCTGATTGCTACGTGCATATGCATGAAACATTCTGGCTTCATTCACAACTCCTACGAGCGTGTGACCAATCGTTCCAATCATGCAATGCTCCGGCCATAAATACAGCGTGTATTTTTTACGTCCTGATTGCGGATTTTTAAGTTGCTCACAATAATGAACGCATTGATTGTAAAGCCATCCGATAGGCACGTCGAGTTCCTGTGCTACACGTGGGTTTGGAGATACAAAATCACTAATAACATTTCCGCCCAAATCCATATTGATCAGATATTTTTTGCCACCAACCTCTTTTACGTCAACAAGTGTGTGCGGAGCAAGCTCTACACCGTTTTTGTCAACAAAAAAATTGGAGAAAAATATTTGCCATGGAAAATGAGTATCCATCGTTACTGTTGTCTTTGTAATCAGGTCCACATTGCGGTAGATAAATTCGGAGATGCGTTTTGAATCCTCAATCGCACCTACACCACTTCTTCCACCTACATACAGTGTCCCTTCTGGATGACAAAAGTCTCTCTGCATGTCGATCAAAAGTAAATTAATCCTTACTTTGTCACTAGCAGATGGCTTAAGATTCGCACTTTTCGCAAATTTTAGAGCTTCGCTCTTAACTTGCGCCATATTCTCATTGTAGAGAAAATTGGCTGCATTGTCCGGGTTATAGAAAACCGGTAATTTTGAATTTTTCATAAAAAACAATTTTTGTTTGTGAGAAAATTTTTTTACTGTGTACTAATGGTAAGTTGCCATATCTCTTTTTTAGACACGACAATAATTCCACCTTTTCCTGGGTATAACTCTGACGCTGAATCAACAAACGGAGCTGTATCAGGAAATTCTTTTTTGATTTGAATTGTATTTTGCTCTTGTGCTACTCGTACAATTCCCTCCTCGGTAGCCACATACAACGAATTGACCACCGCCAGAGCCCCACGGATCCTTCCGAGCCATGAGCCATCACCTGAAAGAGCCTGAGCTTCAGCAAGGATCTCTCCTTTTGTATCAAGGATATAGGCATGGTTTATACGCAGAGAGCCTTCTACTGTGGAGATGAAAAACCATATGTATTCACCTGAAAACTCACAGTTTATATCGATAATTTTACCGTTAATTTTTGGAATCAAAATATTATCATTTATTCCGATACCTTCTGTCTTAAAGATAAAAAATCTTTGTATTTCTTCTCTTCTATAAAAACCAAAACCAATACGCTCTCCTGCCCATATATGAGTCGAATCTTTTAAAACTGATCCGATATATGTTTTGCTTGAAGACCCAAGTATTTGATCAATACGATATAGTGAGCCTCCCTCTGTAAAGAAAATATTTTTGGAATTTGTCGCAACTGACGGTAATCCATTTGGACTGTCGATCGCATATTTTTCTTTTGACAAATTCTTTGAAAATACATCAATCTGATTGTCTTTTCCAAAAATAGTTTCTCTGTTGGTTATCCTGTACCTGATTTTTTCAACTTCTGGTCCACGCTCTACGACTGTTTTATCTTCACGAATATACGAGTCTCCTTCGTGATAAAGATAAATCAAATTTTTACCATTGTGGCCAACTCGTAGTATCTTCCCTGTAGTTGAAAATATTTTTAAAGCTTCTACAGAACCCCTGATCGTAGCGATGATTGCTTTTTTTTGTACACCGAAACATTCGGGACACATAACTCTTGCGTGAACTGTTCCACACTTGGTACAAGTAGTGAACCTAAGATCATTTAATAACTTAAAAGGAAATAATCCACGTTCTTTTTTTACAAAAGTTTTGTTGAAAAATTCAAGTAAGTCATCGGGAAGGTATTGGTAGTTTCTAGCTTTTTTTGGATATATAACATCATCCTCAAATACGCTGATCGCTTCTATCGGTCTCACATGATGAGCAATTTTCGGACCAGACTTTGGTCTATATACTCCTCCATATGGATGCACAGAAAGTAATGTTTGAAACAACATTACTGCAAATGCATACCAGTCCGACAATTCAGTATGCGATGAAGCTTGTACTAAGTGACTCTTACCATCAGGGCATAATTGTGGATGTGTTGTAGGGCTCGCCAATATGCACAACAGAGGATCGACGAACCTCTCGTCAAAAGTAGAACTTGGAAAGCTACCAAACTGATAGCTATCTGCATCAATAAACCAAGGTACTGATTTATTTGTAACCAATACATTTAAGTCATTGAAATCTCCAATCACAATTTTCTTATTGTGAAGTTCCTCTACAGTTTTATACATAGAAGCAAAGATCTTTATAAGCCATTCCTCTTCTTTACCAAAAACATAAGATGCTGGCTGACTAAAGGTAAAGATGGGTTCAGGATTTTTCAATAAATTCATCGAATACCCTCTCACCAAACCTTTGGTGTCATAAGCAAGCTCACTTGGAATTATAACGTTCGATGGTAAGTTCTTGGGAAACAGAGTCAGCTTAGCTTGATGAATCCGCAATCTATCCTCTGCGCCTTTTTGTGCAAATGCATTCCCTTGGTAATCTATATGGTCTTTACGCTTAAAAAGTTTCAAGGCCTTGCCATTACCAATATCAAACACATCTGCCTCACCACCTGAACCTATTTGCTTCAAATTTCTTGTCTCAAAATCTTGAGAATTAATAATAATTTTCATAAACATTTTTTAACTGGTGAAATTTTTATTTCTGCGTAGAACTATCAGCGTTGTATCGTCTTTTAGTAATCCGTGTGCAATACGTGGATGTTTGTACCCACTATCGATCACAGCTCTTTCGCGATTCATCAACGCCAATCTTCCCCGGATAGAATCAGAATTTTTGAAGAAAATATCTTCTTCCCAAAATTGAGAAATTGATCCGACAAGTTTTTCTTGACCGGGCAATCTTTCACTATCTGAAGAAAGAACATATCTGAGACCATCACTTGCAACAAGCAAGTGATCCACCTTGTCTGTTTCATATTCCAAAACTTTAAATTCCAAATCTTCATTTGTAGATATAGAACTGTTTGTTAATACGAGCGCAGGATAAGGTGGTGCATTGTTTGCAAATGGCCCCCAAGTAGTAAGATTCCCATTTACCGAAGTGTACCCGTCACCTATTACAAATACGTAAGTTTTATATTTTGTAACCATAAAACCTATCAATGTAAAAGATAGATAATCTCTTACTATAGATGACAGACTGTCACCCATACCGAGAGCGAGCACTCGGAGATGAGAGAGCATGTCCTCTCGGACCCTCTTGAAGAATAGTGGTTCAGATTTACCGATTGAAATTGGCAAATATCTTTTGTACTGCACAAGTATTGCATGTAGAAGCAAGTTCACACCTATGTGCGCACCAACCTCACTTGCGTGTGCCTCCACACTTCCACACCCGTCGGCGATTATGCCGATAGTTGTATCCTCATCGCTATATGTCACATATGCATCCTGATTGTTTTTCCAGCCAGGTCGTCCTGGCATTGTATGGTCTGTACCTGGTACAGAACCACCAGCAATAGAAAATTGTTTTTTCATGAATTCTTAATTTAGTTATTTAGTTATCAAAGTTCTGGTATTGCCAAATAGTCTATATTTGGGTAATAGTGTTTTAGTAACACTATACTTAGTGTATATCATACACTACTAGAAATAGCAAATGTTCTGTGGATAACTAGACCATCACCTACTCATACCCCCCATCGCAAAAAAAAACCAAAAATGGTATAAATTAAATTATGAAAAAAACAGAACAGCTTGTAGTAGGTATAGGAGAAGTCGGGAGTGCAATATCCTTTATATTAAAATCTGACAAACACGATCCGTTTAAAAGTGTGTACGCTCCACAAAAACAATACAAAGTACTCCATATCTGTATTCCATACAATGCAAAATTCATAGAGAGTGTAAAAAAGTACCAAAAAGAATTCAAACCAAAATTTATAGTAATACACTCTACTGTTCCAATCGGAACATCAAGAAAACTCGGAGCTACCCACTCACCTGTTCGCGGAGTACATCCACACATGGTCAAAGGTATCAAAACTTTTGTAAAATTCTTTGGGGGTAAAAACGCAAAAGACGCAGCAGGTCTGTTTGAAGCTTGTGGCATAAAAACACAAATCACTCCAAACTCTGAAACAACTGAAGCTCTGAAACTTTGGGATACAACACAATACGGCATCATGATCACTCTTCAAAAAGAAATCCATGATTATTGCAAGAAGAACAAAATTGATTTTGATATTATCTACACACTTGGAAACTCTACTTATAACGAAGGCTACCGAAAACTTGGTAGACCAGAAGTTGCTAGGCCTTTTCTAAAACACATGGATGGACCTATAGGCGGACACTGCGTGATACCAAACGCTCACTTGATAGATTCACCTAGTGCACGTGAACTAATAAAGAAAAATAAAGGCTACATGAAAAAGAAAACCGCATAAATGCGGTTTT
>DALYDX010000010.1:0-8606 GCA_031972835.1 Minisyncoccota bacterium
GCAGGGGTAATCTTATTTTTTTCGATCATACTTCTCCCTCTATATAGCTCGAGATTGAAATGCTCAGCGAGACTGATAGCAGTCTCATAATCAACATATGTGTTGATTCCCTGCCGGTCTTCTATAGTGAATTCTATATCACCAGAAGTGACACGGGTGAAATCATTGAGATCTGCGAGCATGCCATTCGTACACAATACGATTATTCCAGCTGGGTCATTTTTAATCCCATCATGGAAAATAAATGCAACAAGTTGATCAGTAATCTTTCCGTCGAAATATTTTCCAGTTTTATCCTGAGCCTGAGCTTGCGCAGAACCGTAATAAAAAACAACGGAATCTACTTTTGCGTTTTGTTTGATAATATCAAGCTCTCTTGCGTAAGATACAACACGGCCGGTCAGCCATTGGTTATCAGAGATAATATCCGCCATTTCGGCCGGACTACTCGCATCCTGCAATTGATTGTTCAATTGAATCAAATCTTCTGAAGGGTTAACCCTCATGGAAATGTCATTCACTAAGTCTAATTCCTCGCCTTTGGAGCAAGAAGCAAAAACCAGTGAGAGTGTAAGCATCGCGAAGAACGCGAGAGCAATTTTTTTTGTTTTTTTCATTCAAACATATTTTTGCAAATTGTAGCATAAATAAACAATAAGTCAATATATTCTCCCCTAGCCTGGTCAGACTTCAAACATATTTATTTGCCAAAAATCCCCCAATCTGCTATGCTCATATCCATGAGTACGATCACTGAGGCATTGCCTTACATACAGATTTTTCTATCTATCATTCTAACTGCATCAATTCTCCTACAGCAATCAAGCGCAGGCTTGGGTGGGACTTTTGGCGGTTCTGACAGTCTATCTACTTTCCATACACGTCGTGGTTTTGAGAAGGTACTCTTTTATACAGCAATCATAACTGCTGTGTTGTTTGCAATTGCATCTTTTGCTGCAATCCTTGTATAGACTACAAAATGAAAATAGAAAGCAAGTAAACTTGCGATCTGAAAAATATATCTCTATATGTTCAAAAACTTATTAATAAAAGCTCGTTCGCTTCGTTTTCCAAAAAAGACTGAGCTTGCGACAATCCCCCATTATCTGACCCGCCGTGAGTGGTTTGTTTTTGTTGGATTGATCATCGCTCTTGTCGTAACTACATTTTTAATACTCGAAAGAATAAATATGAACTTTATCGTAAAAGTTCCTGTTGAAGGCGGATCTATAACAGAAGGCATAGTTGGAACACCTAGATTTATAAATCCTGTACTTGCACTATCTGATGCAGACGACGATATAACGAGCGTAGTTTTTTCAGGACTAGTTAGAAAAACATCAGAAGGGATAATCATCCCAGACCTAGCAGAAAGTTACGAAATTTCAGATGACGGTCTCACATATACTTTCACATTGAAAAAAGGTCTAGAATTTCACGACGGAAAACCTCTTACTACTGACGATATAGTATTCACAATAGAACGCATACAAGACCCACTTTTGAAAAGTCCAAAACGTGTTGAGTGGGAAGGTGTCGAAGTAACCAAGATTGATGATCTAACTGTATCGTTCACATTGAGGCAGAGATTTGCATCTTTTTTGGAAAATGCTACTTTGGGAATTCTGCCATACCACATATGGAAAGACATTCCGATAGAGGAATGGAATTTCAGCGAATACAATGCAAACGCAATCGGCTCTGGTCCATTTGAGATCAATAAGATTAGTAAAAAAAGTTCTGGTGCTCCAAGTTCTTACTCTCTAGATTCATTCAATGAATTTGCATTGGGCAAACCATACTTGCGTCATATTACATTCAACTTTTATGTAAATGAAGATGACATGATCCGCGCGTATAAAAGTGGTTCTATAGAATCCATGAGTGCAATATCTCCGGAAAAAGCCCTTTTGTTGGAAGGATCAGGAAGCAGAGTAGAAACTACAACACTACCTAGAATATTTGGATTATTTTTCAACCAAAACCAAGCACCTATATTTCTAGACAAGAAAGTTATCGCAGCTTTTGACAAAGCAGTAGACAAAGACCGTATAATAAGCGAAGTGTTACACAATTACGGTAAATCAATCGACAGTCCGATACCAAAAACACTTCTACGTGGAACATCTGTATCAAGCGATGTACCTATGAGCAGTTCAGCAGAGGAAGCTATGAAAATCTTGGAGAGTGACGGTTGGGTAAAAGGTGCCGATGGAATCTATGAGAAAAAAAGTAAAACCGGAACAGTACGCCTCGCTTTTTCAATCTCAACAGGTGATGCTCCAGAATTAAAACAAGCAGGAGAAATAGTAAAAGAAAATCTTGAAGCGATAGGTGCGAGCGTAGAATTAAAAATATTTGAAATCGGAGTATTGAACCAAAATGTAATCCGTCCACGAAAATACGATGTGCTTCTATTTGGACAAATAATCAGCACCGAAAATGACCTGTTTGCTTTCTGGCATTCATCACAGCGTAACGACCCAGGATTAAATATCGCACTTTACACAAACACAAAAACGGATTCGTATTTAGAAAAAGCTCAAGGGTTGCTGTCTAGTGAAGACAGATTAGCAAACTATATAAAGTTCGAAGAGGTCATAAAGAGTGACCACGCTGCTGTCTTTATGTACTCCCCTGATTTTATTTATGTACTACCAAAAAAATTACAAGGATTAACTGTCGATCATATTGTCGAACCTCATGATCGACTCACCACAATATATAAGTGGTATAAAGAGAGCGATGCAGTATGGAAAATATTTGCCCGTTCGAATGAATAAATAATTTATGCAGAAAATACAAAAACCAATAGCAAAGAAAGTTCCTCACGAAGGACACAAGGACACAAAAAGTCATATTACTCATCCACATCACCCACACACAAATACAAAACCAAGCGATGACAAGAAAGCTTTCCCAAAGAGCGCGCCAAAGAGAAGTGGTGGGTATCGTTACCAAAAACATGGATCTCGTAAAAATGGAATCCAGAGTGTAACCACTCACCTACCAAGCAACAAACCAAAACAAACTGGGCATATTCCACCTGCAGCTCCTGGTGTAATACGAATCATCCCACTCGGTGGAGTAGAAGAGATCGGCAAGAACATGACTGCAATTGAAATCGGCAACGATATCATAGTTGTTGACGCTGGAATGCAGTTCAAAACTGATGATACTCCAGGTATAGACTACATCATCCCAAACACTACATATCTCGAAGAACGCAAAGACAAGATCCGCGCCATGATCATAACTCACGGACACTTAGACCATATTGGAGGTGTACCTATAGTGATGGATCGTATTGGAAACCCGCCGATATACTCTCGTAATCTTTCCGTGCTTCTGATGAAGAAACGCCAATCAGAATTTCCACATCTAAAGCCACTAGATTTTCATGTAGTTGAAAACGATTCTGTTATAACAGTCGGAAATATAAAAGTCCGCTTCTTTGGTGTGACTCATACTGTTCCAGATTCAATGGGAATCATAGTAGAAACACCATACGGATGGATTGTGACTCCTGGTGACTACAAACTCGAACACCAAAATGGAATCCCGTCAGACAGAGAAGAAAAAGAATACGCTATTTTCGATAAAGCAAAAGTTTTACTGCTCATGACAGACTCCACAAACATTGAAAACCCTGATTGGGCGATTCCAGAAAGTGAAGTTCACAAAGGACTTGAGAGTATTATAAAAAGTGTAAAAGGCCGTCTTATCATCGCAGCTTTCGCATCTCATATCGAGCGTTTGATCAAAGTTGTAGAAATAGCTGAGGAACTAAACAAACACATAGTACTCGAAGGACGTAGTATGAAAACAAACATGGAAGTTTCTATACAAGCTGGACTCCTAAATCCTAAAAAAGGAACTATCATACCGATTGAAGATGTAGAAAAATACCCACCAGACCGAATCATAATACTATCAACAGGAGGACAAGGAGAAGAATTCTCTGCTCTGATGCGTGCGTCAAATAAAACTCATAAAAATTTCAGACTTGGCAAAGGCGACACTATTGTCCTATCAGCTTCTATCGTGCCAGGTAACGAGCTAAATGTACAAAAACTAAAAGACAACCTAGCTCGCCAAGGTGTACGTATAATCCACTACCGAACTAGTGAGGTTTCGATTCACTCAACAGGACACGGAAATGTCCCTGAGATAAAATGGCTTCACAACAAGACTCATCCAAAATTCTTCATCCCTATCCACGGCAATCACTACATGTTGAAGCTTCACAAAGAACTTGCACTTACACTTGGCATGCAAGATAGTCATGTGATTGTACCTGACAATGGATCGATCATAGAAATAGTTGAAGATGGAAATAAAATGGTACTACGAAAAGAAAAGGCTCCATCCGGAAACATGATGGTGGACGGCTTCTCTGTGGGTGACGAACAGGAAGTTGTAATACGCGACCGCAGAATGCTTGCAGAAGACGGTATGTTCATAGTTATGGCAATCGTGGACAATAAAACTGGGAAACTCAAAAAATCTCCAGACCTAATCTCACGTGGTTTTGTATATCTAAAAGAAAACCAAGAGCTACTTCGCCAAGCACGTATTATAATCAAGAAAACTATCGAAGATACTACAAGCGGAGCAAATCCAATCAACTTTGATTATGTAAAAGGCGCTGTAACCGACGAAGTCTCAAAGTTTCTATTCCAAAAAACTGCAAAACGTCCACTTGTGATCCCAGTTCTCCTTAGCATGTAATATACATGTTATAATCTCATATAATGCGCAATATTCTTCCAATCGTAAAAATAATTTATACGGCGAGTTTTTTCTTTGCACTCCAGATTGCGATCGCTTCGTATATAAACTCTACTTTCATAAGTGGGATAATATCCGAATCAATAGTTGGTATCGCCTTCACAGTAAGTGCGCTGTTTACTCTCGTAGGACTTTCCTCTATACCGAAGATCATAAGTAGATTTGGCAACAAACACACCCTACTAGCACTACTCGTACTAAACTTTACTGCACTTCTAGGTATAACTTCGCATGGTAATCCGACAATACAACTGATCGGATTTTTGGGGTATCTCATAACAAACAATCTGATCGTATTTTCCTTTGATATATTTGTTCAGCATTTTTCCGACAATCTAAAAGTCGGGAGTATGCGTGGATTTTATCTGACAATAATAAACATAGCTTGGGTCTTATCACCAATACTATCTGGATTCTTAATCAGTCGAGGTGGATTCCAGATGCTATATGGCGTAGCTATGATGTTTGTTTTTATAGTGTTTTATATAATTCTCGCGAAAGTAAAAAACTATCATGACGCACCGTACGTGCGAGCGCCATTTATGCATACACTCAAACTTTTGTGGAGTAAACATGAACTACGTTCCATCACAGTACTAAACTTTGTTCTACAGTTCTTCTATGCATGGATGATTATCTACACACCACTATATCTGCACGAACATATCGGATTCTCTTGGGAAAACATAGGTGTGATTTTCACTATAATGCTCCTACCGTTTATATTGTTTGAACTACCACTCGGTAAAAGATCTGATACACACGGAGAGAGAAGTCTCTTGATCTTTGGTCTCGTAATCATGGGTGTAGCAACATTATTTTTGCCAACCTTGCCAAAGAACTTGATCATCTGGGCGATGTTTTTATTCCTCACACGTGTCGGTGCGGCAATATCTGAAGTCATGATTGAAGTTCATTTTTTCAAAAAAGTTACAGACAAGGACAGCAACTTCATAAGTGTATTCCGAGACATGTCCCCGCTCGCCTTCGTGATCGCTCCGATCTTCGGAACACTCATAATTGGGATACTTCCTTTTAAAATGCTATACATAATACTCGGAGTATTCGTACTCACTGGAATCTTCTATGCCTATAAACTCAAAGATGCTCAAGCAAAATAAAAAGATAAATACACCAGAACCTGTGAGACTAAACCATTATCTCGCACTCAAAAATATCGCCACACGCCGTGGTGCAGATAAACTGATCGAGGGCGGTCTTGTAAAAGTAAACGGCAAAGTCGCAACACTTGGCATGAAAGTCACCGATGCTGACAAGGTAGAAGTGACCAAGGACAAAGCTCATGAATACAGATATATCGCATATCACAAACCAGTCGGTATTGTAACCGTAGGACCAAACGAGGGCGAACGTGCAATCCCTGTAAAAACATTTGGTGCTGATATGTTCCCTATCGGACGGCTCGACAAAGACTCTCATGGACTCATCATACTTACAAACGACGGACGTGTGACCGGAGCACTGCTTGATCCAAAGAAAAATCATGAAAAAGAATACCGTATCGCAGTAAACAAACCCATCACAAACAATCTACTTCGTGGAATGAAAGAAGGGATCAGAATCGGACTCGGTGTAAATACTCGTCCTGCAAAAGTACGCAAAGTAAATCCAGAGACTCTGGAGATAGTACTAACTGAAGGCAAGAATCGCCAGATCAGACGTATGTGTATGGCGTATGGATTCGATGTAGTTGAACTCGTACGTTTTCGAATCATGAATGTCCTGCTTGGTGACCTAAAACCAGGCCAACACAGATCTCTCATGGGCGCTGAACTCGAAACTTTTTTGAAACAGCTTGGATTAAAATAAAACAAAACCCGCAATTGTGCGGGTTTTAAATTTATTAGAAGATAACTATCTTGAGCTTGTGCCAAAAATAGTATCCGTCATGAGATTCTTGTGTAAGTCCCTTGTTTTTTACAAGGTATTCCATCCAAGATTTATTATTTAATACATTATAAACCTTCAACGGAACAACCATTGAATCAATCTCAGTAACAGTGATACTTCTTTCTTTCAATAATGGGTCAATTACACAGTCTGACAAACTTGAAATGTTCGTAACCAGAACCCCACCCGGATTCAAATGTTCCTTCCCTTTTTCGAGCAGGTATGCAAGTAAGCTCACACCCTCATATGGGTTGTCATCGATACTTTTCGGACGCGGGATGTATGGTGGATTGCAGACTATGAGATCAAAAGTATTGTCTTTGATAAACTCGAGTGCGTCCCCAACCGCAAATTCTGCACGAGGATCTTGTATATTCTCGCGAGTGCAGTCGATCGACTTTTGATTTAAATCAATCATATAAATTTTTTCTACACTTGGAACATGATCCAAAATGTATTTGGAAATGAATCCTGACCCCGGCCCAATCTCCAAAACTTTTTTGATTCCAGACAAATCAACTTTTGATAACGCCCTACAAAACAAAAGCGTATCGATAGATGGTCCCCATACTCCAGGGAATCGTTTCTGCTCAAAACGAACCACAGTCCCATCATATTCAGTGATCTTGATTGGTGCACTATAAAGCGCAAAAACTGTATCACGCTTGATTGGATCAAATTGTGCAATCCTGTAGTTGTCTGTAACGAGAACTGGGTCGTCTATCGTGACCACTTCTATTTCCTCGTTCTCGTCTCTTGCGTATACTCGATTGCCGACTTCGTCAGTATCGTGACCCATGATCTGGGCTAGTTCATTGCCAAAGGCAGAAAGTGTAAGTTTCTTCAAGTCCTTATCGAAATGTAATTTCATATGTACGTTATTTTAGCAGAGCTTAGCAGAAAAGCTTAGCTTTGACAAGTGGGGGTATTTATGCTAGAATGTAGAAAAATAATCGTACTATGAAAAATAAACCTAGAGTTATCACTGTCGTTAACGGAGATGGTATCAGTGACGAAATTATGAAAGTAACACTGAGTGCTATCGAGGCGACAGGCTTCAATGTTAGATGGGAGCATGTATACGCTGGCGCTCGTGCCATCGAAGAATACGGCGAACCTCTTCCTAAACATATCTTGCAAAGTATCAAGAAAAACGGAATCGCAATCAAAGGACCAATTGAAACTCCTTCGAGTGGTGGATTCAAATCCGTAAACGTTGCCTTGCGTAAAGCCCTAAACCTTTATGCATGCGTGCGCCCCTGCAAGTATTACAGAGGTGTTCCAACGCGGATTTTAAACCCAGAGAAAATAGATATACTCATTTTCAGAGAAAACCTGGAAGATTCATATGCCGGGGTTGAATTCCCTGTCGGAGAAGCAAACACACTGAAGCTGATTAAGTTCATTGAAAAACTCAGTGGAGACAAAATCAGAAAAGATTCTGGTATTACGATAAAATCAATTTCAAAATACCGCACAAAACGAATCACGAATTTTGCATATGAATATGCACACAAACTTGGGAGAAAAAATGTCACTGTCGGTACAAAATCCAATATACTAAAGTATACTGATGGATTGTTCCGGACTATAAGCGAAAAAGAATCGCAGAGATTGATTAAAAAGTATCCAGAAATGAGCCATAAGCATCTCATAATTGATAATGCTTCAGCTGTTGCAGTACGATGGCCAGAAAGTTTGGAGAATTTACTTCTACCAAACTTATATGGCGATATGTTTAGCGATCTGTGCGCAGCGCTCGTCGGTGGACTTGGATTCGCACCTGGTGCAAATATCGGTGATAAGTATGCTGTATTTGAAGCTACGCATGGAACTGCTCCTGACATTGCCGGTAAGAATATAGTAAATCCTATCGCGGAAATACTCTCTGGAGTAATGATGCT
>DALYDX010000010.1:8706-21811 GCA_031972835.1 Minisyncoccota bacterium
CCGGTAAGAATATAGTAAATCCTATCGCGGAAATACTCTCTGGAGTAATGATGCTCCGCTATATCGGTGAAGACAAAAGAGCACAACTCCTCGAAGATGCTGTTGCGTCGCTGTTAGCAGAAGGAGAATATGTTACCAAGGATATCAATCCTAATGCGTATGTCACCACCAGTGAAATGCACAAGGCCTTACTAAGAAAAATAGATAGGCTGGTAGAAACTGGAAAATATATATAACAAAACAAAACCCCGTAATTTTGCGGGGTTTAAATTTTTCCATTTTTTAAACAGTTACTTTTTCTCTAACTTTTTCTCTGATGGTACGTAGCAAGATCCACATAATATCATCACTTGTTTCGATTGATCTTCCAAAAGGAATCTTGAGAGTCAGTATGTCTTTGTCTCTAACGATACGTCTCGCACCACGATAGTGTTGTGCGCTACTAAATTCACTAAATGGTACCTCGACTACACCTCCGATACTCGCGTGTATAACACTACGCTTCTCGGTTACTATGCCGACATGACCAACCCCGAACTTCGGATCATCCCAATACAAGTCACGTGCGCCACTTTTAAATACAAGATCGCCTACGCGAATATCGAGCTCCTCTACTGCCACACCAAACACACTTTGTTGTATCGGTCGACGAGGAATACGGATTCCGCGCATTGAGTACAGCCATTTAACAAAACTTGAACAATCCACAACACCTGGAGCCCATTCAACTCTAGAGTTCTTTTTAAAAACAGACTTCCCTACACACTCTCGTGCCAGAGAAATAATATCTACTTCTACAATCTCAAATTTCTTTTCTTTTAAAGCTTCGAATATCTCCTCTCGTGAGAAAAAATCCTCGAGTGTGGAAATATCAAATGAACAAAGACCATTGGTCGATATGTATAGGTTATTCATAGAGCATTTTTCTTCACTCTATCCAAACAAGTCACTTTTTGCAAGGCTATTGATTATCCCTAAAAAGCACGTATAGTTATAAGCAAATTAACTAACAAATGGATAAGTTCTTGTTTTTTCAAATATGCTTATTGATTATGTACCTAACTAGCAAGTTGTTCTTGCTCAGAAAGAACATCTTGGGCTGGGTAGTCGGAGGTGTAGCGGCATTACTATCTGTTTTCTTCTACCTCTATATCCCAAATCCTGACACGGGACTCGCAATATTAGAAGCTGGCACTACCCTATTTTATGCGTATGGTTTTATAAAATGGCATAAATTTCCGGGTGTCGTAGAGAAGACTTTGTTTGATAGGATATTCACTGCTTTCGCTATTATTGCTGGACTCACAGTTATAACACTAGAGTTCATACACAAAGTAGAGTATATGCACTATCAGCTCATAGTGATCGCTGGGTTCGTAATAGGCGGTCCGATGATTGCCAGAAAAAAGGCTCTGGGTTGGATATTTTATACAATTGCTCATATCGCTGTAAGTATGTGGATGTATGAAAAGATCACAGATAGCCTTGTCGAAGAAGGAGAGGTTTACTATCCGATCTTCTCGATATACCAAGCTATATCGGCAGCAATATGCCTCATAGCATATTTCAAGTATAAAAAATCCCCTACCAAGTGAGGGGATTTTAAATTTGACAAATACAATATATGTGATATTATATTACAAATTGTAAAACTTATGATAATAAACATTATTGATTATGCAGCCAGTAGTACTGGAGCGATGATTTCTGTGGTAGTGCTAACCCCTCTGTTCCTCTTGGTCGCCTTTTTATTTTTAAAATTGCTCTTTGATCTTTTTAAGAAGAAAAAAGAAGAAGACCCCGAGGTAGCAGAGAAGAAGAAGCAACTAAAAGAGGAACTCCGCTTCAATGCAATACTCTGGCAGGAAGAAATAGAAAGTATGAAAGAAGAGTACGGTGGCAAAATACCCGCCGAAGTGCTCCGACAAAAACATATGATGTTCAACGAACGTCATAGTGTTATGCAATAAAAATATAAACCCCTATCCTACAAACGGAGGGGTTTTAAATTTGTTAACTTGTTAGTGTACTTGCAACACGATATAGATATGATACAATACAAATATGGAAATAATAAAAGCGCCAAACAAAGTCCCCGACTCAAAAAGTATGAAAATATTCCTAGCTGGTAGTATAGAGATGGGTGTCGCAGAAGACTGGCAGACCCGAGTCGCCGAGATGCTAGTAGATGAAGATGTGCTACTTCTAAACCCACGTCGCGATGCATGGGACTCTACATGGAAACAGACAAAAGAAAATCCAGATTTCAAAGAACAAGTAGAATGGGAACTCAATTCTCTTGCAGCAGCTGATTACATAATCATGTATTTTGATCCTGCGACAAAGTCCCCTATCTCACTACTCGAGACAGGTTTGTTTGCTCATGATGGAAAACTACTGATCGTATGTCCATCGGGATTTTGGAGAAAAGGTAATGTAGATATAGTCTCCGAAAAATACAACATTCCTCAGTTTGAAACTCTAGAAAAACTTGTTGAATATCTGGTGCCGCTAATACGAAACTCAAAAAAGGCTTGAAAAAAGTGCTTTTTTGTACTATTGTAGAGTTCGTAACTACCTTGGGGGATCGTCTAATGGTAGGACAGAGGCCTTTGAAGCCTTTAATCGGGGTTCGAGTCCCTGTCCCCCAGCCGAATTTGTGTTTTTTGCAAGCGAAGCGATCAATACAAAAAAGCTCAAATTCGCTTCGCGGATGTTTTCGGAGAAAACACAAGAAGACGAATAAGAAATAGGTGGCCTTTGAAGCCCAAAGACTTAGTAACTTGTGACCGAGTCCCTGTCCCCCAGTCAGCAAGAGCACGCTCGAGATACGTCAGGACTATGTTTATTGAGGTTTGTATAGAGCGAGATTTGTTAAGTGCTATATAATTAGAATATTATTTAAAAAAAATACAAACGTGAATGCAAAAACAAAACGCGGTAAAATACCCTCTATCAAGATAGACAAGGAATTTCTGGAAAAATTCGGTTCAGTTCTCGAGTCAGAGGTTAAAGAACGAAAAATTCTAGCAGATAAAAAAAACGAAGCGGAAATTCTAGTTAAACGAAAAGAAATAAACAGCAGGACGTATTATAAAACCGTCGAAGACAAGCTCGCTGCAATTCAAGAAATGAAAGAAAGCGTTCTTCGTTATGGAAACCCCCGTGTCAACGTTCAGTATAGTATCGATGCTAAAGATGAAGACTTAACTTTTCCTTCTATTCAAGATTTTATTGATACAAAGTTTTTTCCCGAAAAAATAAATAGTTTTTCAGCTAGAGTGTCTCATTATGGAAATACAGAATACGTAGATGTAAGTGTTCGCATGTCGCAACGTTGGTATGGCATTACAGCTGAATATAATCTTTCTTCCGTTGATAGTGGGAGATTGTTAAAAATTGAAGATGAACTTAAAAAAACATTTCGTGATAGTGTTACAGAATATAAATCTGTTTTATATCCAATTGTAAATCAGCCGTTTCTTATTATTAAATTGGTATCTTTTTTATTCTCACTTGCTGTTGCGTATTTAATTTATCATTTTTCTTCAAAGGAACTTAAAATGAATATTGGGATTTTATCATTAATATGGATTATTTTCATTGCCATTTATGATTTCTGTGCAAGAAGTATAAAATCGCTATATCCATATTTTAATTATTCCATTACTCCAAATAAATCATTTAAAAAGTATATGGGTATTGCTATTGTAGCTTTAATCTATTCAATATCTTTTACTGCTATATACGATTTAATCAAGACTCTAATTAGATAATTTTACGCGCTCGAGATACGCCGTTTTGTTGTAATAAAAATAGAGCGAGAAAACTTTACAAGGTAATGAACAAAACACAAGAAAACGAAAATTGTAAATTAACATACTTCTACTAAACCAGTGAAACCACTCCGTCCCCAAAAAGAATACTTGGAAAGCCTCCCAAAAAAACGCTCTGGTGTGGGTGTACTTTTTTTCGATGAATTGAAAAATGTTCTAATCGTGAAAGCAAATTACAAGAAAGATGGTTGGCAAGTACCAGGTGGTGTCATAGACGCCGATGAATCCCCTCGCCAAGCTCTAATCAGAGAAATAAAAGAAGAAATAAATCTTGATATAAAAGAAGAGGATTTAAAATTTACAGTAATGGAATATGGGAAGGCGTACGGAGACACAAATGAAGGATATGAATTTTTCTTCTCAGGTGGTGTTTTATCAAAAGAACAAATACAAAAAATAAACATTCGAGAAGATGAATTAGATGAATATAAATTTGTCCCACTAAACGAAGCACTTTCTCTTATGCGACCAAGTATACGTCGCAGATCAGAAATGACATTAAAAGTTTTAGGAACAGGTATACCTATGTATTACGAATATGATAAGTCAGTAGACCTAATAAACTAAAAAGTAAATTTTATGAAACAAATTATCACTAGACTCTCCCATCCCTTCCGGGGCCTAAAATATGCCTTTACTCGTGACTTCGCCGTCCGCTTTGAAACAATTGTTTTTGGAATTATCGGAATACCAGCTATATATTTTTTATTTGAACTATCGGCCAAAGAACTCTTACTCCTTATATTCTGTTGGTTTTTTATTGTTGTCACTGAAATTCAAAATACAGCTATCGAAATAGCACTTACAAAACTCCACCCAGAACACGATGCGACAATTGGTAGAAGTAAAGACTTGGCTTCAGGAGCTGTAGTGTGGGCGTTCATATTTGGAATCATTTGTCTCTTTTTTATATTAAGCGGAAAGGTTTAATAAATGTATAATTAAATCCTAAATGAAAAAAATAATCATATTTGATCTCGATGGAGTAATAGTAGACAGCACTGAATATGCTGCGCAAAATATGCGCAATGTTTATCCTGGAATAACTCCTGAAATGGAAAAAGAGGTATTGTCTGGAAATTATTTCGAAGAAACTGCAAAACTTGCACACTTAAAAAAACAAGAAACTCCTGAAGAAAAGAAAGCTCGCCAAGATGCGTATGCAGAGGGTAAAAGTAAAATCAGGGCATTTACTGGGATGCCAGAGCTTATACATTCACTAAAAGAATCAGGGTTCATACTAGCAATCAATACTTCTGCCGGAGAACGGAACTGCACACCACTACTCGAAAATGCTGGGATACTTCCCTGTTTTGACTTCCTTGCGACAAGCGAAGTTGGGAGAAGTAAGGTAGAAAAATTCAAGATGATTCTTGAAAAATATAATGTAACTGCTGATGAAACTATATTCATAACTGATACTCTCGGAGATGTTCGTGAGGCGCTGATTGTCGGCATCCCTACCATAGCTGTCACTTGGGGTGCGCATGATCGAGAATTTTTCACACTAGAGAAATATGAGAATCTGATCGGTATCGTAGATACACCTCTAGAGCTAGCTGTCAAAATAAAAGATGGGCAAATATAAAAAGATTGCAATTGCAATCTTTTTATATTTAGTTTCATTTATACCCGATACGTAGTACGCTTAGTATATGACTAAAAATAATATAAGAAACATAATACTTATTGCGATTGTCATCGGTGGTGCGGTCGCAGCGATACATTACTATTCAAAAAAACAAGTTAGTGAAACACCTATCAGCACTCTGTCTTATACTTGTGATGCAGGCAAGTCTCTCACAGCTACATACTATGTAGGTGAAAGTACAGAAAGTGGAAGCGTACACCTTACTCTATCAGACGGAAGAATACTGACTCTCCCACAGGTCGTATCTGCGGACGGCGCTCGTTATGCAAATCCAGATGAATCTTTTGTATTCTGGAGCAAAGGAAGTGGTGCAACAATAGTAGAAGACGGCTGGCAGAATTCATATACTGGCTGTACTACAGAGGCACCGAATCCAATTCTCGGATGTTACGAAATGAAAACAGATAAAGATGTGTATTCACTCCTGATCGCATCAGTGCAGGATGGACAGTTCACAGGAAAGCTAGAATTCGACAACTTTGAAAAAGATAGTTCATCTGGAACTTACAGTGGAACATATGCAGACGGAATACTACTCGGAGATTATTCATTCCAATCTGAAGGTATGCAATCTGTCATGCAAGTAGCGTTCCAAAAATCGGGAGATAGCTTTGTGCGAGGGTATGGAGATGTAGACGCTACAGGCACACACTTCTCTGATGTAAATACTATTACATATGACTCATCTATGAAGCTATCTGTATTCAAAAGATCTCCAGATGGATGTCTGGGATCTGAGAGTTAAAATTTACAAAGATTAAAACGGCCGAGTGGCCGTTTTTTTGTTCTTACATAGCAATCAAGTTGCTACGTAAAACATTGTAGTCATGATCGGTATTTTCTGCTATTGTTTAGATATGGAATCATTAATGAAATCAGACGTTTTCTTCTTTATAACCTCAATCGCGGTAATACTCGTGGCTGTTGCCCTACTTGTGGCAATAATCTATCTGATCGATGTATTGAAAAAGGCATCTCGTGTTGCCGACAAAATAGAAAGCGGTGTAGACGAAGCCGGCAAAGAAATTCACGCATTCAAAGAAAATATTTCTGAAAGCAAAATATTTAATTTTTTATTTCAGAAAAAGAAGACTCGTCACAAAAAGACTTAGTATACGTTAAACATAAGTAGTATAATAAAAGTTATTATTAATAATCACAAACAATCATGAAAAAGAAAAAGGTGAACAGTTCAAAAGGAAAAGCGGTGGCAGTTGGAGCGGGAGTGATTGCAGTTGCAGCAGCAACATACTTTTTATTTGGACCAAATGGAAAAAAGAATAGAAAAAGTGCAAGCGGTTGGATGATGAAAATGAAAGGCGAAGTAATCGAGCAACTTGAAAAACTCGAAAACATAACTGAGCCTGTATATCAGAAAGTTGTCGATAAGGTAGCTAAAACATATGCTGCAAAAAACAAATTAGACTCAACAGATCTAAAAGCATTTGCAGCAGATCTCAAGAAGGATTGGAAAGGTTTCGCAAAAGGAATAAAAATGAATAGCATGCAATCCACAAAAAAAGCAGCTAAAAAAGTTTCCAAAAAAGCCAAAAAGGTCGCAAAAAAGTAATCACCACTATGTGGTAAATAAAATATGTTATTCACAATCGCAACAATACTGCTGATACTTTGGCTTCTAGGTGTTGTCGGAGTATACACAATAGGCTGGTTCATACACATACTACTCGTAATAGCAGTGGTAGTGTTTCTTATTAGAATTATTCGTGGTGAAAACCCAATAAAATAAACATGGAAAATCAACAAAGTGGCTCAGGAACAAACACTGTGCTCATAGTTATAGTAATAATTATTCTATTGGTAGGAGGATTTATCTGGTGGAATAAAACACAAAATGTAGACGATGGAGTGCAAATAGAAATAGGACTTGGAAATAACCAGTAAAAATACTTAAATAATATTAAAAACCGGACATGAGTCCGGTTTTTAATATGTGTTATAAAATATTTATCCTGCAAAACCTATGATTATATATATGAATACAACCCCCAGTACAGTTGCAAATGTAGTCCATTTTGTTGGATGCGCATGGTAACTTTCTGGAACAAGATCGCTAGCTCCTAGATACAAGAAGAATCCTGCAAACACTGCCAGTATAAGCCCAAGTGATGCGTCAGATACAGAGAAGAATAGTGTAGAGAATATTCCAAGTACTGGAGCAATAGAGTCTACAAGCAACCACTTAAGTGCGCGCTTTCTGTCTCCCCCACCTTTTACAATCGCTGAAACAGTATTTATACCGTCGGAAAAATCGTGAGCAAGCACTGCAATAGTCACAACTATACCGAGCGCACTTGATACTTGGAATGCTAGTCCAATACCTATACCATCCAAGAAGCTGTGCACAGACAAGCTAGTTGCTCTCACCACACCTCTGTGAGTGTGCTCGTGATCATGATGATCTTCTGCATCTCTGTGTGTATGAAAAAATCTATCGATAAGTAGGTAGATTATGAATCCAAGTGCCGCCATAGAGAGAATGCTTCCTGTGTTGTACATACCACCAATCTCAAGTGCCTCTGGTAATAGATCAAAAAAGGCTACTCCGACTACTGCACCAGCAGAGAATCCCACAATCAAATGTGATTTGTCTTTGAAGCGAAGGGCAAAAAGTCCACCTAAAAAAGTAGATAATGCCGCAGCAACAGATACAACTAAAAGTGTTATAAACATAATTTATTTCTTCTTATTTTTAATCGAAGCTTTTATAAAAGCAGTGAACAGTGGATGAGGATGAAGTGGATGGGCTAGAAACTCTGGGTGAAATTGTGTACCTACAAAAAATGGATGCACACTCTTTGGTAATTCTGCAATCTCACAAAGTGTACCATCAGGAGACTTACCTGAAAATACAAGACCTGACTTTTCTAACCTTTCTATGTATTCTGGGTTTACTTCATATCGATGCCTATGACGCTCTACAATAGATGTAGCACCGTAAGCAAGGCTCGCATGAGTACCAGGTTTTAGCTTAGCCACATAATCTCCAAGTCGCATAGTATTTCCGTATTGCATTTGTGCGAGCTTCTCAATCTGCTCTGGAATCAAATCAATAACCAGATTTTTTGACTTTGGATCAATCTCGCGAGATGTAGCATCTTTCAATTTAAGAATATTTCTGGCGTATTCTATAGTCAAAAGTTGCATACCATAACAAAGTCCAAAATATGGAATCTTGTGTTCACGCACGTATTTTATAACTGCAAGCTTGCCTGGAATCCCACGAGCACCGAAACCTCCTGGCACAAGTACTCCGTCAAAATTCTTAAGCAGAGACACTTTCTTTGGATTTTTTTCAAAATCAAATGCATTGAGCCAAGTTAGAATAGGCTTTTTCTTTTGTGAATATGCAGAATATTTTATAGCTTCGATCACAGACAAATACGAATCAGATAAAGTGAAATCCCCAGTATCAAAATATTTTCCTACTATTGCGATGCGTACTTCATCGCGAGAATTGTGAACATTCGAAACAAACTTTTTCCAATCCGCAGAATGACCTTTATCTGGTTTCGAGCAAGTAAGCGACATGATATCACAAAGTGTATTTCCTAGACCTTCGTGTTCAAAATTTAGTGGAACATCATAAATACTTTCTACGTCTGGAGCTGATATTACCCTGTCTTGTGGAATATTACAGAAAAAAGATAACTTTTCTTTTCGCTTGTCATCGAGTCTTTTGTCAGAGCGAGCGATGATTATGTCTGGCTGAATTCCAGATGCATTGAGAGCTCGCACGGCGTGCTGAGTGGGCTTGGTCTTCATCTCACCTACCTTGCTTGGCACAGGTAGGTATGACACCATCACAAAAAATACATCTTTTGGATCTTTGATCTTCATCATACGAGCTGCTTCAAGAAACAGAATATTCTCGTACTCACCAACTGTTCCCCCAACCTCTATCACCACCACATCAGCCTTTGCCTCATCACGAGCCTTGTGTATACGGTCAATAATCTCAAGTGGTATATGAGGCACAACCTGCACGCATTTGCCCCCATAACCCAGATTACGCTCTCGGTCGATAACACTCTTGTATACGCGTCCTGTGGTCATGTAGTTCACTCTACCGAGCTTCACATCCAGGAATCTCTCGTAGTTACCCATATCCTGATCTGTCTCATCACCATCGTGCAATACAAAAACCTCACCGTGTTCGGTGGGGTTCATAGTACCCGCATCCACATTGACATACGGGTCGATCTTTATTGCTGTGACAGTAAGTCCTCGGTCTTGGAGAATCTTACCGATAGATGAAGCTGTGATACCTTTTCCAACTCCTGATATAACACCACCCACCACAAAAATATATTTCGTGCTTTTTTTCATACGCTAAAGTATTTATTTTGTTAAATATTTTCGAACAGCAAGGAAGCTCGACAGCCCTCCCAAGAAGACACCTGACAAAAGAATAATAATGAAAATTTGAAAGATATTGTGTGTGTAATATGTGAACAGATTCATACCTAGGAATCCACTCATGTTGCGACCGAGCCAAAAAGTAACAGGTATGTAAAGTATCAGAGTAAGGACCGATGCGATAGAACCGTACAGAATCCCCTCAACCATAAACGGACCACGGATATATTTGTTCTCTGCACCTACGAGCCTCATGATGCCGATTTCTTCACGTGCAAAGTAGATAGTGAGACGGATTGTATTGAAAGTGATTATTATAGAAATCAAAACAAGAATAAATGTTACCAAGAATCCAAGCTTGCGTGCTCCATCTATGATAGAAGTCAGCCTGTCTATAACAAGTTTGTTTTGGTGATAGTTGATCTTGTCTATGATTGATGCACCTTCACTCGAAAGACCTGGACCATTTTCTAGGAAATTCGTGATACTTTCATATTGTGAAGTTTCTTTTGCTTTTACATTGAGTGCTGCACCGAGGGGGTTCTCGTCGAGCTCATCTAGTGCTTGAAGTGTCAGGAAGTCGTCTTGATGTAAATTCTTGAAATTCTCGAGAGCTTCCTCACGAGATGTATATGTAACAGCACTAACTTCAGGCAACTTTTCCAGAGATGCTTTCAAGTCTAGAATCTTGTCCTCCGGAGCGGTATTGGTCATGTAGATAGTTACATCTACTTTGTCTTCTATTTGAGTAAGTGAAAAATTAAGAACTGCATTCAGTAGGATAAGCGCAGTTACTACAGATAAAGTAATAGTCGCGACGAGTAGTGACGCGACAGAAACGATACCGTTTCTCCAGAAACTTAACAAACCTGATCTAATAACTCTTTTTGAATTTATCCAAGACATAATTTATATAATATATTTACCATCTTTATCATCACGTACAATTCTACCCTTATCGAGAGTAATAACACGTCGTCCAATAGATTCTATCACACCACGATTGTGAGTGGTAAGTAGTACGGTCGTGCCGAGATCATTGATCTTTTTCAAAATCTGAACAACTTCATATGTATTTATAGGATCTAGGTTGCCTGTAGGCTCGTCAGCAATAATCACATCTGGCTGATTTATGATTGCACGTGCTATAGCCAAACGCTGCTTTTCACCTCCTGACATCTGAGAAGGAAAATGAAATATTTTACTGGATAGATCAACTAACTCTAGAACGTGAGGCACATCGGATTGAATCTCTTCGTCGGTTTTACCTGCTGCTTCCATAGCAAATGCAATATTTTCATATGCAGTCTTGTTTGGAAGAAGACGGAAATCTTGAAAAACTACACCTATCTTGCGACGAAGCTTTGTGATGTCACTAGATTTTAGGGCGTGAATATTTGAAGATTCAAAAAACACAGTGCCTGAGCTTGGGTGCTCTTCGGCGAGAATAAGTTTTGTGAGAGTAGTCTTTCCAGCCCCAGAATGTCCAACAATAGACACAAATTCACCTTGCGTAATCGCAATATCTATCTCAGAAAGTGACGCTTCGTCAGAACCTGGGTATATTTTTGTAACGTTGTTGAAATTTATCATATATATAAACTTATCACAGACCATAGTATAACATTTTTTATCCCAAAACTGCTAAATCATTATTACAATCTCCTTTCGGCTTCTATAAAATCATCTAGTTCCCCTTCCAATAATACCCCATCCACATCACTGGTCTCTACTTCTGTCCGATGATCTTTTACCATTTTATAAGGATGGAGCACGTACGAACGAATTTGATTCCCCCATTCGATATCTGTAGTTTTAGATATTTGCAAACTATCGGCAAGGGTTTTCTTTTCCTCTTCTGCACGCCTAAAAAGCTTACCAGCGAGCATCTCCATCGCACGCGCTCTATTCTGTTCTTGGGATCGCTCAGTAGTCACATATACATTGATTCCGGTTGGAATATGAGTTGCTCTTACAGCAGTCTCGCGTTTGTTTACATTTTGTCCGCCAGGACCACCAGACTTGGACATCTCAACTTTTATATCATCGGATTTTATTTCCGGAAGAGCACCCTCAGGTATTTTTGGTATCACCTCAACAAGTGAAAAAGATGTTTGACGTAACTTTTTTGCATTGAATGGCGAAAGTCTAACAAGCCTATGAACACCAGATTCATTCTTCAAAGTCCCATAAATATTTTTGCCAGTTATTTCGATAGATATATTTCTAAATCCACCATGATCGTTTTCATTTTGAGAAAGTAATGAATATTTAAAATTCTTGCGTGCGAAAAATTTCACATACATATTGAAAAGCATTCGAGTAAAGTCTTCGGAGTCATCTCCGCCAGCACCAGAGAAAATCGTCATGATCGCATCTCCGCGATCAAACTCCCCCACTCCCTCAAGTTTGTTTTTCAAATCTCCAATTTCTCGTATCATAGATTGAGCCTTCATCTTGTCAGACCAAAAATCTGCTCCTGCCATAGCAAGCTCAATTTCTATTATGCGTTTTTTGATTTGTTCTTTATCCACGAGATTATTATAACAGATACTAATATTTGTTAATTGAGTAAAATTAAAACCCCGAATTTCGGGGTTTTTACACTGTAGAAGAAATTATTTTATAAAGAATATCCTCAAGCCCTATTTTAAATGAGCTTTTTGTAAGCTTAACTTCTCCACTATCTGAATTGGTTTTCATAAGCACTACTGGCTTTTGAATACTTTCGGTTATGAAGTCATATAAACTTGTATGCCCACCCACACCATGGATTGAATGTGGAATCGGACCAAGCAGAACACCTTTCCACTTATGCCCTCGAAGTTCATCTACCGGGATCATGCCAGAATGCTCGAACCCGTTTACAACTTCTATGTTCCTGTCACCCAAACCATAAGATTTTGCTATAGCTTTCAGCACGTGAAGTCTTATCTTCCCTGTACCTATAACCGCAATACAAGAATGAGGTTCTTCATGCAGAAGTCTTGTGACTCCCTCAAAAATAGTCTCCTTCCTGTCTGCCGAATCTTTCAGAACCAGATCAAGATTACCTTTACTTATCTGCTGTAAGATATGCAAAATTTTCTCTTTTTCCTCTTCTGGAAGATAGCCGTTTTTAACTATTCCTCCTACAGTGAACAATTCACTGAGAACCTGATCCTCAATGTTCTTTTTTCTTTCTTCGTTCACATTTTTTGATTTTCTACAATCTACCACATGATATATATCATGTAAAGAC
>DALYDX010000010.1:21911-26237 GCA_031972835.1 Minisyncoccota bacterium
GTTCACATTTTTTGATTTTCTACAATCTACCACATGATATATATCATGTAAAGACGCTTAAAAAGTCGAGTTTTGAGCCCACGACCGGGATTGAACCGATGACCTCATTCTTACCATGAATGTGCTCTACCAACTGAGCTACGTGGGCTTGTGTGTAAACGCAAAAAGTATAACAGAAATACTCCCCTTTTCAATACAGAAGAATGAAGATTGACTTTAAGCTAATATAAGCTAGTCTGAATAAAAAGATCTTTATGGAAGAAACTATAGAAAAAATTATCGACGAAGAAGATTTACGCAAACCGGAAGTACTACACTTAATAGGCGGGATTATCGAAGAAATGCATCTTGGTAAAATCAGGTTGGCCGAGAAAAAAGATGACTCATGGAAAATCAACAAATGGGTTATCGAATCAATCAATTATTATTTCCTAGCAAAAAAGATAATTGGTAGTGATGTTTTTGGTTTTGATAAAGCTAATATGCAGTTCAAAATAGACTGGTTAAAAATGCAGGGAGTTCGAGCTCTCGAAGGTGCACTCGTACGCTCTGGCGCATATATTGCTCCTGGATGCGTGCTTATGCCAAGCTTTGTAAATATAGGCGCATATGTAGACGAGCACACTATGATAGACACGTGGGCGACAATCGGAAGCGGTGCACAGATAGGCAAAAGGTGTCACATAAGTGGCGGAGTTGGAATCGGAGGAATACTAGAACCGAAACAAGGCATGCCTGTGATTGTCGAAGATGATTGCTTTATAGGATCACGATGTGTCATAGCAGAAGGTGTCCACATAGGAAATGAAGCTGTACTCGGAGCTGGGGTTATACTCACATCATCTACAAAAATATTTGATGTAAGCACACCTCACCAAAAAGAAACTCGCGGATACATTCCACCAAGATCGGTTGTGATCATGGGTTCAAAAGAAAAAACATTTCTTGGAGGAAAATTCAATGTTCCTTGCGCCCTCATACTAGGTGAACGCGATCAAGATACTGATAAAAAAGTATCTTTGAATAATGCGTTACGAAAATACGATATAACAAAATAAACAAATCGCCCCGCAGTAGCGGGGCGATTTTTCTAATTTTCTAAATACTCTCCGAGTGTCAAACCAGAATATTTCACTTCACTGGCAACTTCTATTCCAACGTATCGATAGTGCCAAGGTTCATAGGAATATCCTGTGATACTTTCCTTGCCGTCTGGATAAGACATCACGAAGCCATACTTGTAAGCATTGTCTTCTAGCCACACACCTTCTGTGCTCGTAGACATTGCCCTACTTGTAGAAACAAAACCAATCGATGAGCCAGTCAAATCCATAGTGGTGCCAAGTTGATGTTCCGAGTGCCCTGGAAGAGCGCTGATGCGAGATGCTTCTGTTAGACCCATAGTTTCAGTGTAAAGATTGAAAAGATAGTCTTGAATTTCATATTTTCTAAAACCTGAAGTAACGCCAAGTGTTATGTTTTCTTTCTTTGCATCATCAAACATTTGTATATATGCGTCGGCTACTACATCTTTCAAACAAACAATTCCCTTTGGGTGAACGTAGTCTGGTAACACGGTTAAATTGTCAGGAATAAAATCTGAACCAACTTTATTTACTTTGTTGATTGGAAAAAGCAAACCAGCATCTTCTCCAGAACCTTCTGGGCACAACTCAGACAAAAGTATCTCGTTGAAAGCTTCACGTGTTTTACTGTCGACAACTCCTGTCACCGGGATATCTTCATCGATTTGAAAATCAACCAAAGCCGATGATGTCACCACGCCGAGTGCTCCATCAGATTTCAAAGTAAGGTCAGGATACAAATCTAATAGATAACTTTGGATATAACTTATATCAGTGCTCTTCGAGCCCATACCATAATCAGTCTTGAACCCACCTTGTGCACGCCAAGAGTTCAATGCGCCAGCAGAAAAACCAGTAAGTGACCTGTTGTCAAAATTGCTTGGAAAAATATTTGGAAAAGCCGAGACTACGAGCAGCCCAGCAAACCCACCTATGGCTATAAGTCCGATATGCTTCATGTAAATTAAGTATAACAGAGAAAGGCAATGTGTATAAAAAAATAAAACCCCCACAATTGTGAGGGTTTCCCATAAGAACATTTCAATTACCATCTTCCACCAGCTCCACCGCCGCCTGAATGACCGCCGCCGAAGCCTCCAAAACCACCGCCTCCGCCTGAGCCTCCAAATCCACCAAAACTACCTGAGTTGTTGTATGAATTATTTCTTCTCTGGCGTTCTTCTTCCTCTTCTTCACGCTTGCGTTTGCGTTTTTTTTCTGCTTCATCGATATCATTTTCTGCTTGTTTGATGACCGCTTCAGCTTCGCTGATGGCTTGATCATACACAAAAATAACTTTTATCCAGTGTGCAGGTCTCGATTCAGAGAGTGCGTGAGCACTCCGTAATGTATCAGAAGCTTTCTTTGCGAGAGATCGCGTAGCGCTTTCTACATCTGAATCCTTCACTTTTGCCAACGCTTTATCTACAGCTTCCTTTGCTTTTATTGAAAGCACTGGAACGTCCTCTTCTGCTTTTTTCTGATTTTGTATTTCTTGCTCCATCTCGGAAAAAAGCATGGGCACTGTCTGAGCTACATTTGCGAGTGCTTGATATTTATCATGCGCCTCATCAAATTTTTGCAACTTTAGACTATTGAACAAAGTTATATCCAGAAGCGTTCTATCGAGCGCTGCCGGTGAAATCAAAGAGAATAATGTGCTAATTTTCTTATCAAATTCTTTCCATACATCCTTGTGATATATCTTGAGGCTTGATAACAAGTTTTCATATGAATTTTTCTTTTCATATAAACTTTCACACTTTCTTCGGAGCTCCTTGTAACCTACTTCAACTGTATTGTGCATGATGAATAAATTCATTACTGCACTATTTATCTCCACCGCTTTACTTTGAAGCAAGTCAGACTGATCACATATGGTCTTATGATTTTCTTTATCAACCATAAAAGCACCATTGTAACCAAGCAATTTTGTTTCAATTTCTGACAATTCGTTGAGCTCATCCTGAAAGCTTGTAAAGCCTACGTCAATAAGTTTTTTTAGATCCATCTTTTTCTGACCTACATTCACACACGCATTCGCATGCTTCACAGAAGCTTCATCAGAAAACTTTTTTATCTTCGCTTTAAGCTTCACATTGAGAATCTTAAAATTTTCAAATGCTTTGTCGAGAGCTATATCAACCTGACCAGCTGACTCTACAGCACTTTCTGGATCTTTACGATACCAGCCATTCGCCTTTACAAGTCCAGCATCTGCTTCGGCTAATTTTTCAGCAATAATGTTCTGATGCTCCCTAGACTCCTTTTTCGCCCAGGAAGGTTCAAACTCGTACGTAGCAACAATATCATTTATAGACTTTCTTGCTCGGATAATTTCCTCACTTAAACTTTTATGTAACTTGAGAAATATTTTTCTTTTTTCTCTGCGTACATTCCATTTGTAAATGAGATAAATGATCCCAAGAAAACAAGCGATAAAGAGAATGGTGAAAATAAAATTCATGAGCTTTTCTTGCTGTTGTGCACGCTCTCTGGCTTCTATTTCTTCTCGCTCTTTTATCTGAGCCATACGATCTTCCCAAGACATCGTCCCGAGTATACCAATGACCCCATTTACTCCTTCAACAATACCTTTCGAGTAATCCTCTGTTTTGAACGAAGGAATAATATTGTTTTCAATGATACGCTTTGCCATTATGTCGGTCATAATAAATTCAATACCAGTACCTGTGCGTATTTCTACAGCACGCTCCTCTATTGAAATAAATATTAGTACCCCACGATTGGTTTTATCACCTACTCCCCAGCAATTGAAAAGTGCAAGTGAGTATTCGAATGGAACTTCTCCATCTATACTTTGCATAGTGAACACAGTGACCGCAATGGTCGTACTGTTCCAGTATTCTCGAAGCTTTGCTTCAAGGTTCGCCTGAGTGGCATCATCGATTATATTTGCATAATCATTGACCGCACTTGCGATAATCGGTTTCTGCGGAAGCTCGGAGCAATCAATAGTTGTCCCGTTACTTTGCGCAAAAAGCCAAACTGAAAGCAATGTAAAAAGTGATAGAAAAATAGTTTTCTTCATTTTTATTTAGTTTTTTTGGTTTTGAAATAACTGGCAGAATTATAACATTTTTAATGAGAAAAGTCAATTTAATCAAAAGAGTCCTGTAACACCTTACACAAAGAAAAAGAACCATATTTCTATGGCTCTTTTTCTTTGCGCGACCGACCGGACTCGAACCGGCAACCTCCCGCGTGACAGGCGGGTGCT
>DALYDX010000011.1:0-23549 GCA_031972835.1 Minisyncoccota bacterium
GCCATGACAAATGAACTTGTCTCAAAAGGACGCACCCCTCAGGATGTTTTGTCTGACGAAGAGGTTATTGCGGTTATAACAAAGCTTGCAAAACAAAGAAAAGATTCGATTGAGCAATTTAAAAACGGAGGAAGAGAAGATTTGGTCAAAGAAGAGCAGGGTCAACTTACGATACTTGAAGTATATTTGCCAAAAATGATGGAAAAGAGTGAGGTAGAAAAAATAGCTCGCGAGAAAAAAGAGTCTCTCGGTATTACTGATCCAAAAGATAAAGGTAAGTTGATGTCAGAGCTTATGAAAGAGCTTAAAGGAAAAGCAGACGGAGGAGATGTAAAAAGTGTTGTAGATTCATTATTTAGTTAATTAAATAAAAATCATGAAAATTTTAGCTCATTGGCTCATAATCACACTTGCGGTTTTAGCTGTACCGTATGTTGTAGATGGAATACATGTCGACACATTACTTACTGCAGTTATAGTCGGTGCGGTGCTCGGCTTTATAAATTTGATAGTAAAGCCAGTTGTAAAGATACTAACCTTGCCAATCAACATACTAACACTCGGACTTTTCTCTGTAATATTAAACGGATTGTTTTTCTGGTTTGTGGCTACACTTATAGATGGATTCAATATAGACAATTTTATGGCAGCTATCATAGGTGCATTTATAGTATCTATACTTAGCTGGATTGGAGATAAGGTGCTTGGCGACAGAGATTAATATGGAAAAGACTCTCGTTGCACACAATGGAAGTTTTCATGCTGATGATATTTTTGCATGCGCAACAATACTCGCGATTTTTCCAGATGAAAAAATAAAAATAATTCGCACACGAGACGAAGAGGTAATAAAAAATGCAGATTTTGTTGTAGATGTAGGAGGAATACATGACGAGAGTATAGAGAGATTTGATCATCATCAAAAAGGCGGAGCAGGTATGAGGGAGAATGGAATTCCGTATGCATCGTTCGGACTTGTATGGCAAAAGTATGGGGAGAAACTTTGTGGGTCAAAAAAGATTGCTAGCGAATTAGACAATCAGCTTGTCTGTGCAATCGATGCTCCTGACAATGGAGTTGAGCTCTATACAATTGCAAGGACGGATGTATTGCCGTTTGGGCTTCATAATTTGTATTCACTTTTTTTACCGAGCTGGAAAGAAGGAGGGGTGATAGATGTTGACGCTGAATTTGTAAAACTCGTATCGTACGCGAAAATTATTCTACTTCGAATGATTAAAAAGACGGGAGATCTGCTCGAAGGTGAGGAGTTGGTGCAAAGAGAGTACGAAAACAGCCCCGACAAACAAATCATTGTCTTGTCCCAATACTTGCCATGGAAAAAGGAACTTACAAAATATCCTGAACCGAAAATCGTTATCTATCCGAGAGACAATGGAACATGGAGCGGGGAAGCAGCACTTATAACACTAGGTCAATTTGAGAGAAGAATATATTTTCCACAGAATTTAGCTGGGCTTCAAGACGAAGAGCTTGCAAAAGCGAGCGGAGTTCCTGACGCACTCTTTTGTCATAAGGGCCGATTCCTCTCTGTCGCAAAAACTCGCGAGGGTGCCCTGGCTCTAGCTAGGCTTGCTTTAGAAGACAATAAAATGTAGGGTATCTATGCAACTAGACATATTTAAGCATCAAAATAACGATATTCCACCTATACAGCCTAAAAACGAGAGAGAACTCGGTGAGGTGGAAAAGTTGAAGAATACGCTATCTAAAATTGAAACTATTCATGCAGAATTGAGGGGAAAGTTTACCTTGAGCAATAAATATGAGTCTGGAATAAAGGCTGTAGTAGAGGATATAAATAAGAATTATGGAGCAGGTTTTGCTTCATACATGAGATCTAGTTTCCCTGATCACAAAGGAGATTATATGTACAACATATCGATTTTAAATTCACGAGAACTGCAAGACCATATAGATATATTAGAGGGTAAAAAAAAGGAAATTAACTAATAAAAACAAAATGAGATTTATTGATGAAATGATAATAACAGCTGAAGCAGGCCGTGGAGGAGACGGGGTTGTTCGGTGGCGTCGAGAAAAATTCATACCAAAAGGTGGACCATCTGGAGGAGATGGTGGAACTGGAGGTGATGTTTTTGTGCGTGCAATCAGGGATCTGGATGCACTTGCAAAATACGTACCTGACAAAGTCTATCGGGCAGGACAAGCTGGTGCTGGTATGGGTGGTAAAAAGCACGGAGCAAACGGTGAGGATTTTATATTTGAGCTTCCAGTCGGAACTAAGATTGTAAACTTGGATACTGGCGTTGAAATAGAACTAACAGAAGAAGGTCAAACAGAAAAGTTGTTGAACGGTGGATTTGGTGGAAGAGGAAACGAACAGTTTAAAAGTTCACGAAATACAACACCCGAGAAGGCTACTCCAGGAAAGACTGGAGAAAAAGCAAAGTTTAAAGTTGTAGTAGAAATACTCGCTGACATGGGACTTGTTGGGCTACCAAACGCAGGTAAGTCTAGTCTTTTGAATGCACTCACAAACGCAAAAGCAAAAGTGGGTGATTACGCTTTTACAACACTCGATCCAAACTTGGGAGATTTATACGGATATATCATAGCGGATATCCCAGGACTTATCGAAGGTGCGCACGAAGGCAAGGGTGTAGGAATAAAGTTCTTGCGTCATATCAAACGTACAAAAATGCTTGTGCATTTGGTTTCTTGTGAGAACGGTATGAATATGATGAAAGCTTACAAACAAGTTAGAGCTGAGCTTGAGGCGTATGGTGAAGGTTTAAGTGAAAAGGATGAAGTCATAATTCTTACAAAAACTGATTCTATAGACGAAAAAGAATTGAAAGTAAAAGTAAAAGAATTTGCGAAGCTGAAAAAACCAATTTACACAGTTACGCTTTTTGATGAAAAATCTGTAAAGAAAATTTCAGACGAACTTGTTGCTTTGCTAAAAAAATAAATCTGCCCGTGTGGGCAGATTTTTTATATTTTTATAAACTTTTCTTCAAATTCATCCAAGATGTACAGCATGCTCTCAGACAATCTCATTTTAGAGAAACCAACCATGTAATCTTCGGTATCTTTGTAGTAGGTTCCGGCAAGTACTCCAGCGATCATCGCCATTGTGTCTGTGTCACCTGCAAGTGAGAGAGCGTTGGATATAGCTTCTCTTGAAGATCTTGCTTCGTAAAAACAGATTATTGATTCAGGGACGCTTTTTAGTGCTTCTGAGTAAAAAATGTAATTTTTACGGATGTCACTCAATTTTCTCTGCATGTTGTAATTTGGAAATCCGGATATGTATTTGTGGATATATTTTTTCCCAAATTGTCTTTTTGCTAAAAAGACTGCTCCAGCTACAGCAACTGCGCCATCTATTCCTTCGGGGTGGTCATGCGTTACTCTTGCAGATAGTTCTGCAAGTCTTTCAACTTCCAAGATATTGTGTGATACAAAAGCAACTGGAGAAACACGCATTGCCCCGCCGTTCCCGAAGCCACCATATGGTTTTGGGTCGCTACTCTCAATCCATTCGCGGAACACTCTTCCGTATCCAGCATTGGGATAGGCTTTGACCCATTTCAAATAAAATTTTTGAAAATCTGGATTTTCCTTGTCTTCAAGCAACGCTTCCATGGTTGCTATGGTGAGTACTGTATCGTCTGTGAAATGGTGTGACATTTTTTCCCCATACACAAACTCTTCGAGACCTTTCAATTTTGTTGGAAAGTATTTTTCTATACCTGCGTGTATTTTTTCATACATACCTGTACGTAAAATTGGCAGAAGTAGAGTGTACTTTTCAGGGTCAATATCTTTGTCATTTAGAGGGTTGATCACTTTTTCAACATAAAAATATGCGAATTCGAACGGTCTTCCAAGCATCTCACCGTAGATACCAGAGTAAATTGGATTATTTTTGGTTGTCATATAAAGTGCGTTTAATTTCAAAATACTATTTTTACCCTTAGGTGTCAATTAATAAAAAATCATTATTTTTGCTATACTTTTTCGGTGAGTAAAACCTTCTACACTACAATTGGACTTGAAATACATGCTGAACTTGCAACTGAAAGCAAGATGTTTTGCGCCTGTAAAAATGATCCGAATGAAAAGAAACCAAATACAAATATCTGTCCAGTTTGCATGGCGCATCCTGGGACCTTACCAGTGCCAAATAAAACTGCAATTGAAAACGTAATCAAGGTGGGTATCGCGATAAATGGCAACCTGGCTGACTTTACTGAATTTGATCGCAAGAATTATTTTTATCCAGATATCCCAAAAGGTTATCAGATCAGTCAGTATAAATTTCCGATTGTTTCTGGCGGGCATCTATCAGATTTCGATGTAACTCGAATACATCTAGAGGAAGATACTGGAACTTCAAAACACGACCGAGGAGACTTTTCACTTGTGGATTTCAATCGCGCCGGTGTGCCACTGATGGAACTTGTAACTGAACCACATACGTTTGATAGCGCAGAATTGGCTTCAAAAGCTTCTGGTAAATTTGCTCGCGAGTTACAACTTTTACTATTGGCACTTGGAGTATCAGAAGCAAATATGGACAAGGGTGAGATGCGAGTAGAGGTAAACATGTCTGTGTCAGATGACAAAAATACTTATGGAACTAAAGTTGAAGTAAAGAATTTGAACTCATTTAAAAGTGCGGAACGAGCTATACTTTTTGAGACAGGGCGCATGATAAAACTGATTGAAGATGGTAAAGGTGACGAGATAGTCCAGGAGACACGTGGGTGGAATGAAGCAAAGCAATCTACTTTTTCACAGCGCAGTAAAGAGAATGCGCAAGAATATAGATATTTTCCAGATCCAGATATTCCGAAGCTTTATTTGAGTAAGCTTTTTGATATTGAAAAATTAAGATCTGAGTTGCCAGAGCTACCATCGCAAAAAAGAGATCGGTATAAAAACGATTTTGGAATTAAAGATGAAGATATAGAGAGTTTTGTAAATGATGCTGAGCTAGGAATGTGGTTTGAGGAAGTTGCTCAAATCTTAGCTGATAAAGAAAAAATCAAGACTGCATCAAATTATATTACTTCTGATTATGTTGGAATAAAGAAGAATAACCCCGAGATAAAAATCCCTTCAGCAACTAATTTTTCCGAATTAATTGTGTTGGTTTCTGACGGTCAGATATCTTCCCGTACAGCAAAGGACATACTAGCTATGATTGTCGAGGTGGACGAGTCACCTTTAAAGATTGCTACAGAAAAAGATTTACTTCAGAAAAACGATGAAGGCGCACTCAAAGAAATAGTAGGGAAGATCATCGATGCGAATCCTGAGGTTGTCGCTACATACAAAGGCGGTAAGGAGAATGCTCTCATGTCACTCATAGGACAAATTATGAAAGAATCAAAAGGATCAGCCAATCCAGGGGTTGCGTTAAAAATACTGAAGGAACTTTTGGATAAATAATATTTAATTCCATGATAGAGAAAATAAACAATTTTGAAGAAAATAAAAACAAAGAGCCTGTAATCGAGAGACTCAACAAAATCAAAAAAAATGTTCCGGTGTATTTAATGCCTGTTTTTCTTTCTTTTATAACATCTTGTGTAGAAAAAAAAGAAAAGAACGACTTTGAGACAAAACCCGTAGAGACTAGAAAAGATACCAAAAACGAAAACGGGAATGTTATGGGTATGATTGATATTTTACTTAAAGAGACATCCAAAAAAGACCGATTAGAATTTGGTCTTTTACAAGATCCCGCTTTTAAAATTGTCTATGAACTAGACTACGAGAAAAAATATCCAGAAGCACTAAATGATCTTTCAGACAGGGAAAAAGCTGAGTGGACAATACGAACTGCCAGAAATATGTATGTCACAGGAGTTGAAATAACAGAAGAAAACTTCAATAACACATTGGAAGAAACAATAGAAGCTCGATCAAATCCTGAAATTTTGGAGAAAAGTATATTTAAAGACAGAAATGTTGCCTTTTTTGCTGGAAATGAAGAATGGTTAGATTTTAGATTTAAAGAAGATGGTCGAATCACACTGGAAAAGGAGTCTAGGTTTATAAACGAAGAAATATCAGAATCATTGAGTAGTAAAAATCCAAAAAGTCTAGAGATATTTAAACCAGAAGGAGAAAAAAATAACTATATAGAAAAATATGAAGAATTCCAAGTGTACGTTGCAACAAAAGAGGATTTGACTCTCGTTTTTAATACACATGGAGCTCCTAACGAAATTACAGGGATTCAAGAGTATCCAGATAATGTAAAAAAAATATCTGACTCAATAGAGATTGATTTTTATGCAACGATAAGCCCTGAAATACTTTCAGGAATGCTTGTTTCAAGATTTAAAAATGGAATTACAGATACACCAATCATAGTAACAACTTCATGTTTCGGACAGGATTTTATGAGAAGTCTATACGAAAAAATTTTAGAAAAAAATAAAATGTGGGGGATGGAAACCCCTCTACCTATAATAATTGCTTCAAATGAGTACGGACAGTATGGTTTTTCTAGTAGAAGTGTTATGTACAACAGTCAGTTTCTTAAAAACATATTAGATAAAGATGATTTTAAAATTAAAGATGCCCTAGAAATAGAAGCGAAAAGTGGAGAAGGGACTGGTATAAAAACCAATATCTCTGTTTTTATACCAGTAAATAATAACAAAAATTATTTTCAAATTGCAAAAGACGAACACAAGGAATCCGAAGCTTCAAAAAGACTTTTCCAGGACGCACTTGAGAGAGGACTTATTTCTGATAAAAACATCTCCTTGTTTGAAATAACAAACCCTGAAGAAGCAGACAAAATTAGAGATGAATTCAATCAAAATAAAAAAGGGTAAAATAATCAATAGTTTGTTATAATATCTATATGAAATGTAAATTATGTTCCATGCAGGCAGCTCATGTATATGTAGATGAAAAGGGTTTGGTACATACCTACTGTAAACATCATGCCCCTAGTGGTTCAAAAAAAATAAATCAATCAAATATTATTTCCACTCTGAAAACTTACCGAGTACTTTTTGTACTACTCGTACTGATACTGCTATATATTTACGGTAGATATTCCTTTCTTTCGAATTACGGTTTAGACAATATACTAAATGACTTTATGGCAGGATTCTTCTTGTTCTTCGGAATGCTGCAATTATATACAGCATCTTCGACTAGTGAGACACTTAAAAAATATGATCCCTTGGCACAAAAATTCTCTTGGTACAGAGGTGTCTATCCGTTTATATTCTTCTTTTTTGGCCTATTACTACATTTTCACAAGCTTTCAATGCTTGTCTCTATACTCACAATACCAATGCTTGGGATTCAAAGTAAGGGTATAATAAAAGCACTGAAGAGTGGAGCGCATATCGAATGTGCTTGTGCGGGTACAAAATTTTCCCTACCACTTTCATATGTAACAGTAGTGGAGAATGCGATCATGATAGCTATGTCGATCGGAATGATAATAATTAATCTTCTGTAAAAAAATGAACAAGAAAAATATATTTGTTTTGGTTGTAATTTTGATCTTAGTGGCTTTTGCATTTACTGGATTTTTTAAAGGTGAAGACAAGGATACTAAGAAGGAGCTTACAAGTAGGGAGGTTGCATTGCTCTGTACTACAGATATGGCGACAGAGTTTCATATTCATCCAAATCTCACAATAATTCTTGATGGTGAGAATGTATATATTCCAGAAAATATTGGCATAAAAGCTACATGCATGAGCTCAATTCACACGCATGAAGGCGGTGGTGTAATCCACGTAGAAGCACCAGTAAAAAGAGATTTCACACTCGGTGATTTCTTCGCAGTGTGGGATAAGCCTTTCGATAAGAACAGTATCTTGAGTGCTGTCACTATCGGAGAATCTGGGGGAGAAGTGGCATCATTGAAGGTTTCAGTAAATGGTGTGGAAGTAGATACATATGAAAATACTATCATGCGAGACAAAGACAATATTGTAATCACGTACACTAGTTATGATGAAGCTCCAAACTAAACAGTATGAATAATGAAAATAAAAATTTAAATAAGAGAACAGAAACGATAGCTGGTTTTCGTGCACGCATAAAAGAGAAAAAGACCAAGATGGGACGTTTTGCAGATATGCTCACTGAGAATTTTGGTTCGACTTGGTTTTTGATTGTGAATGCTCTGATTTTTATCGCTTGGCTTGTTTTCAATTCCGGAATTATTCCTAGTCTGGTACCTTTTGACCCGTATCCATTTACATTTTTGACTATGACAGTGTCACTCGAAGCAATATTTCTATCGGTTATAGTTTTGATGAGTCAGAACAGATCTTCAAAGATTGCAGACATGCGTGAGGAGATAGATTTTGAGTTAAACTTACGCGCAGAATCTGAAATCACTCGCATACTCACTATGCTCGACGAGATACATGATCACCTCGGTCTTGCTCCAGAAGACGACGATGAACTTGTAGAAATGAAACAAAAGATTGATATAAAAGAGATCAAACGTCAGATTGAAAACGAGGATAGAATGAATTAATTTTTTCTTGTATTTCACATTGAAAAATCTTCTTTGTCTATAACTCCGTTTCCTGTATATCTAGTGCTATAATATACGCATGAAAAAAACAAGAGTTGCCATAAATGGCTTTGGGCGTATAGGTAGAGCATTTTTAAAAATTGCTTGGGAGAGATCAGAAATAGAAATAGTCGCCGTAAATGACCTCGGGTCTATCGAGAGTCTCGCGTATTTACTTCGCCACGATACCGTATATAGGAATTGGGGGCACGATGTAAAAGTATCTGGGGCAGACCTCGTAATCGACGGCAAAACTGTAAAGTTTATTTCTGAAAAAGATACTACAAAATTACCATGGAAAGATTTGGATATCGATGTGGTTGTAGAATCTACTGGTCTATTTACTGGATTTGATAAAGCGCACTTCCATATAGATCAGGGTGCAAAGAAAGTTGTTATATCTGCTCCTGCAAAGTCTGAAGACGCAAGTGCCCCAGGTGAGACAATACTCCTAGGTGTAAACGAAGATAAATTTGGAACTTGTGATGTAACTAGTAATGCATCTTGTACTACAAATGCTGCGAGTCCTTTGATTGCTATCATGCACGAATCTATCGGAATTGAAAAAGCGATTCTAAACACAGTTCATGGTTATACTGCATCTCAAGCTCTTGTAGACGGCCCAAGTAAAAAAGATTTACGCGAAGGTCGCGCTGCAGCACAAAATATAGTACCGAGCTCTACTGGAGCAGCTATTGCAGTTACAAAGGCATTCCCAGTTCTCGAAGGTTTGTTCGACGGTATCTCTATTCGTGTACCAGTACCAGCGGGCTCAATCGTAGATATAACTTTTATCGCAAAACGTGATACAACTCGCGAGGAAGTAAATGAACTCCTTGTAAAAGCTTCAAAGGATCCTCGATGGAAAGATATTTTTGCGGTAACGGATGAGCCGCTTGTATCGTCCGATATACTCGGCAATTCTCACGCATCTATCGCAGATTTAGAGCTCACTCGTGTTGTCGGTGGCAACCTAGTGAAAGTGATGGGTTGGTATGACAATGAAATGGGGTACACATATACGCTTGTGGATCATGTGATAAAGACAGGAGCGACAGTAAAATAATTCAACAAATTTAAAAATACCCTCAGTTAGGGTATTTTTAAATTTGTTGATATAGTGTGAAAAAAATAAAATGGAACAGGAGATTAAGTGCAATATCGTCAACGTTCTTTATTATCTTTATTTTGAAAACAGAGAGTTGGTCTATCATTTTGAGAGAGTGTGGACTGAAGATGGCATGAGTTATGTGGATGAAGAATATTCCTACATTTTTTGTGGAATGACAAACCCTACTTTTCCCGTTAAACTTGAGACGTATTATTTTCTTTACAGTAATGGAATAATCGAGGAAACAGGCGGGAATGAGCACGAATGTATTTATATGTTGACTGAGTATTATAGGATGCTTATGAACACAATTCTCAAACAAAAGTATAAAGAACCTAAGACTATTGCAAGATGATACAATAGTCTTTTTTGTTGCTATATAAAATGGCTCTTGGTAGACTACTCTATATAAACTATGGATATCTTACACCCAACAAAAAAACACTTGATTTCTTGGCTTGCAGTCTTTTTGCTGGGAGGGACTATTGTTTTAGTTGTGTACAATGCAGGGGAAAGTAGGTCTATAGAGAATTTTATAGGCAGTATTACAATCAGGAATATATTTGAAGCAATACTACTTGCGATTAATTCGTTTGTCCTCGCTTACTTCATATCGCTTGTTTTACCTGAAGAGAATTCGAGGTTCGACACTCCAGCTATGGTTGATAAAAAAGACAAGCCCGTTGTATACGATAAACTCGTAAGAGATTTGATCCCAGAGCACTTGGCTCAAAATGGAGTAGACTTTCGAATTCATATCGCCGACGATACTGAGTATGAGGAAAAACTTTTTGCAAAACTTAGCGAGGAAGTTCTCGAGCTTGCACGGGATAAAAATATAGATGAGGCAGCGGATGTGCTAGAAGTACTCGATGCGGTCATAGCCTACAAAGGTTTTTCAAAGCAAGAGATCGAGATGACCAGAAGGGATAAATTTGAAAAACGTGGTGGATTTAGCAGAAAAATAATCTTAGAAGAAACTTTAAATTAAATTTTATGAAACTGAAGCTATTCAATTTGGGCCCTAAAAATGAATCCAATAATCAGGAGAATGTCCCTCCAGTTCCAATGAGGGTTGTAAAAACAGAAGGGCAAGAGAAAAATCTTGTTAAACAATATTTCAATCCCAAATTAAACATAAGTTACGAACTTGAATTTATTAAAAACGAAAATGGAGATATTGAAAGGTTATTAAAGAATGTAATACCAAGTGATCTCGTCACAGCTTTTAAGCTGAAAGATAGTGGTCCTTTAGAAAGACCAGAATATCTTGTAAAAGAAATTTATCCAGAGGATACAAATTAATTTATGATGAAAATATACATTGGAGCAGATCATGCGGGGTTTGAATTAAAAGAAAAACTAAAAGAATTTCTGGGGTCTCTTGGTCACGAGGTTGTAGACCTGGGAGCACATACATATGATTCAGGTGACGACTACCCGGACTTTTGTCGTCCAGTGGCACTTGCTGTAGCAGGTGAGATTGATTCGCGTGGGATAGTACTCGGTGGCTCTGGAGAGGGTGAGGCGATGGTCGCAAACAGAGTGAAAGGTATACGAGCTTGCGAATACTATGGTGGAGCGCTCGATATTATCGCGCTTTCGCGTGAGCACAATGATTCAAATGTCTTGTCACTTGGTGCACGTATGATACTAGAGAGTGAAGCGATGGAAGCGGTAAAGCTTTGGCTTGATCGTCCGTTTTCTGGTGACGAGCGACATGTGCGTAGAATTAATAAAATTGATTTACAGTAATATGAATATTGAAATTATCCCCGCTATCATGCCGACTGGCATAGAAGATATAAAATCTAAAATCGGATCAGTGTATGATCTGGTCTCAACTATTCAACTGGACTTAACGGACGGCAATTTTGTACCAAATCAAACTTGGCCGTATAACGGTAGAGATGAATATCAATTGGAGCAGATTTTGTCTGAAGAGGAAGGTTTGCCTTTCTGGGACAAGATAGATTTTGAATTTGACCTAATGGTAAGTGGAGCAGAAAAACAATTTGATACATTTATAAAACTTGGCGCGAAAAGAATAGTTTTTCATCTAGAAGCAGAAGACAATACAAACGATTCTTTCAAGGATTTTATCGAAGGTATAGATGTATATGATCGTGAGTCTATAAATATAGGTATAGCAATATCAAACGATACAGATCTCGAAAAGATATACCCATTTATAAACATTGTCGATTTCGTACAGCTTATGGGAATAAAAAAAATTGGATATCAAGGCGAAGAATTTGATGATCGTGTAATCGAGCGTATAAAGACACTTCGAAATCTATATCCTGACCTGCCGATAAGTATAGACGGTGGTGTAGGCATAGATACAGCGGAGTCTCTTGTTAGAGCTGGTGCTACAAGACTTGTAGTTGGTTCGGCAATTTGGAAATCTGTAAACCCTCGCGGAACTGTAGAGTCACTAAAAAATATTTCATAGTGTATAATTAATACACATGCTAACCGATAAAAAAATCGAAGAGCTTGAACTCAAGGCAAATGATATTCGCGCGTCTATAATCGAGATGTTGCTTGCGGCAGGTAGTGGCCACACTGCTGGACCACTTGGTATGGCGGATATTTTTACTCTACTTTTTTTTCATACACTAAAACATGATCCTAAAAATCCTGATTGGGCAGAGCGTGATCGCGTTGTGCTTTCAAATGGTCATATCTGTCCGGTTTACTATGCGACCATGGCGCATGCTGGGTATTTTCCTACAGAAGAGTTGAAAACTTTACGTAAGTTTGGTTCTAGACTTCAAGGTCATCCACATCGAGAATTCATGCCTTGGCTTGAAACAAGTTCTGGACCACTCGGCTCAGGTCTTTCACAAGCTGTCGGTATGGCAATAGCAGACATGATGAACAATGGTAGAAGTACTGACAAGACGATTTTTTGCCTCATGTCTGATGGTGAGCACAACGAGGGTAATACTTGGGAAGCAGTTTTACTCGGAGCAAAGGAAAGATTGCACAACTTGATCGCAATAGTGGATAGAAATAATATTCAGATTGATGGAAATACCGAAGATATAATGCCACTGGATGACATGGTCAAGAAATATGAAAGTTTCAATTGGCATGTCCAAGAAGTCGATGGTCACAATTTTCAAGCTATGGAGTCTGCAGTCATGAAGGCAAAAGCTGTGTATGAAAAACCTTCAGTCATAATCGCGCGTACTATCCCAGGTAAAGGGGTCAAAGAATTTGAACGAGATTTCCTATGGCATGGTAAACCACCAAACAAAGATGAAGCGGCAATGGCACTAAAAGAACTCAGAACATTAGGAGGGAAAATTAAGAGTGAACATCAATAAATATGGAAATCAAACCTGGACAAATTTGGAAACATTATAAAGGGGATACTTACAAAATAGTAACCCTCGCTAAGTTTAAGGATGCAGACCTAACAGATGTTGTGGTTTACGAAAGACTCACTGATTTGGCGCATACAGGATGGCGAATATATTGCAGGTATAAAGAAAATTTTTTAGGAAAAAAGGAAATTGATGGTAAGAGTGTAGAAAGATTTAGTTATGTAAGTGAAAATTAGAAATGCTTAACCAAAATTCAAAACTAAATACAAAACTTTTTAATGACGATGTAGAGCAAGTACCGATACGCGTTGGTTTTGGTGATGGGCTTGTGAAGGCAGGCGAAGAAAACGAAAATATTGTTGCGCTCTGTGCTGATCTTACAGAAAGTACGAAGATGGATAAATTCAAAGCAAAGTTTCCAGAACGATTTATAGAGATTGGTGTAGCTGAGCAAAATCTTGTAACAGTGGCTTCAGGTATGGCCGCAATGGGCAAGATTCCTTTTTGTTCTAGCTATGCAATGTTTAGTCCTGGTAGAAACTGGGAGCAGATCAGAACTACGATTGCCTACAATGATCGTGGGGTAATAATCGTTGGAAGTCACGCTGGAGTATCAGTTGGGCCGGATGGCGGAACTCACCAAGCTATCGAAGACATGGCTATCATGCGTGCAATTCCGAACATGATAGTACTCTCACCGTGCGATTCTATAGAAGCAAGGAAAGCAACTCTAGCTTTAGCGAAACTCGGTAAGCCTGCGTATTTACGTCTAGCTCGCGAGAAGACTGGTATCATGACTACCGACGAAACTCCGTTTGAAATCGGTAAGTCACAGATTTTTTATGAACCAGAAGGTGTAGCGCATGTCGGAGTGATTGCAACTGGTGCACTTGTACGAAATGCGATGCTTGCAGCGCGAGATCTTGAGAAAAAAGGTATAAAAGTAAAAGTGATGAATCTAGCAACTATAAAGCCGATTGATAGAGAGGGAATCATAGCGCTCGCAAAAGAGACAAAACATATTATAACCGTAGAAGAGCACCAGGTTATGGGTGGTATGGGTTCTGCAGTTGCGGAAGTATTAGCAGAAGAGTTTCCAGTGCCGATAGAGTTTGTAGGAGTTAAAAATAAATTTGGACAGTCAGGAACTCCAAATGAACTTATCGAGCATTATGGTATGGGACGCGAGGCAATAAAGGAAGCGATACAAAAAGTTTTAAATAGATAAAATTAAAAGGTCCCAAGTGGGACCTTTTTTAGTTTAAAAATCTTTGCTTGAGAACCTTTAGTTTTGTATGCAAAGGCGGTTCTTCTACAAATTTTTTTCTCAGTATTTTTTCCTCAATTTTTTGTAACTCTTGCCTCAGATAGGAAAGAGTATTATTGAGATCTGTCATGATCCAATCTAAATATTGTAGATGTTCAAGTTCTGATTTGTTTGCACTTGATTTTTTTATACCACAAATATCTTTATACAGATTGATATCGTTTATATGCCAGACTATTTTTTTACGAATTTCAAAATCGGTGTCGGTGTCACGTAGGTGTGATTTGAGAATTGCTTCACCGCATACGATATCTCTGTTGATCTCCATAAATCTGACTGATGGATTTTCTGTAATAGAGCTTAGGTACGGAAGAAAAATTTTGTATCTTCCACCGGTCACTCTATATGTATTTTTTTTGAAATCCACCAAGAAATTCAGTGCACGCTCTGATGCATCGCACGAAAGACGTCTCAATGTACCGTTATTTAGGCCCATATCTTGTTTTTCTAAACTATACTACGAATTCAATTCTAGTCAAACTAGTTACGCAAATTCTTGAGTTTATAGTCCTCGGGTGCACTTGCAAGATATTGCTCGAGAGCTGATTTCTTTAGTAGTCCTTTTTGTGCGCCGACCTGTAGTGTTACTGACATTGCGTTTATAGGAGCCCAATACATTGCTTCCTTCAATCCTTTACCCATTGCAATTGCGCTTACGACAGTAGAGGAAAAAGCATCTCCTGCACCAGTGCGTTCGTATGGTTCGTGTGGGTATACTGGCATAAACCAAGAGCTCCCAGATTCTTCGCGAGCATATGCACCGTCGATACCATCGGTCATAACAACAATTTTTGGACCAAGTTCATGGAGCATATCCATAAGTTTCAATTTGTCTGTCTCGGTTGAGTTCAAGATTCTTTGAGCCTCGTCAACATTACAGAAGAATATTTCTGTAATGTTGTAGATGTGTTTCAGTTTGTCAGTTCCCAATTTTATCTGGAAAGTTCCAGGCTGAAATGCAAGCTTTGTTTCTGGGTGAGATTTTAAATATTCGGCAATTTCATCGTGGAAATCTACAGAGTTTTCACCAAGCGATGTCAGGTATATCCACTTAGGCCCAGACATTTTTTTAGGTAGTGCATGAGGAAAGGGTGCATGCTTTACTAGGATAGTACGTTCTACACCATACCAAAGTACATAGTGGTAGTTTGTAGGGAATTCACTATTTGTAATCATGTACTCAACAGACACCTTGTTTTTTTCTAGTTCGAGGAGACATTCACGCCCGTTTATATCATCTCCGACAGTTGATATAAGTGCGCTCGAAAGCCCGAGACGCGATGCGGAGACTGCAGCATTGGCACAATTGCCTACAGCCTTGAGTACTTCTACAGATTCGTAAGGTACTTTATCGCCAAAACGAACGCAGAGTTCACTCGTAGTCGTATCAATCTTGCTATGAACATGCGCATCTTTTAGTTTTATAAATGCATCAGTAACAATATCGCCTATAGCGACAAATTCATAAGGTTTTTTACTAAATAACATGTGTCTATTATAACAGAGTTTGAGCTGATTATTCTATAGGGTATACTGTGCATATGAAAACATTACGAGAATATGTCGCCGACGCAGGTGCGCAAGGCGTTGCAATCGGGCACTTTAATATTTCAAACTTGGAAGCTCTGCATGGTATATACAGTGCTGCAAAGAAATTAAATTTACCAGTGATAATTGGTGTGTCAGAAGGTGAACAAAAGTTTGCCGGACTTGAAGAAGTCGCAACACTCGTAAAAACTATTCGTGAACGTGACAATTATCCTATTTTTTTAAATGCTGATCATCACGCATCATTTGAATCAGTCAAAGCTTGTATAGACGCAGGTTTCGACATGGTTATATTTGATGGAACTAAACTACCTTTTGAAGAAAATGTGAAAATTACAAAACAGTGTGTAGATTATGCGCGAGAGATTAGTAAGTCTTCTGGTCGCGATATTTTAGTGGAAGCTGAGCTTGGGTTTATAGGTTCTGGTTCTGATATAAAAGATTCGATTCCAGAAGGTGCAGGAATCCTGACAAAACCGGAAGATGCAAAGAAGTTTGTCGATGAGACGGGGGTAGATATGTTTGCTCCGTCCGTAGGCTCTATTCATGGACTTATAAAAAGCGGTAAGCCTCATATTGATGCGGATTTAGTCCGAGAAATAAAAAATATTACTGGAGTTCCACTTGTACTACACGGTGGATCAGGGCTTCGCGATGAAGATTTTACAAATGCTATCAAGGCTGGGATATCTGTAGTTCATATAAACAGTGAAATTCGCCTTGCTTTTCGAGATGAAGTAAAAGAGACAATAGAAGAAAATCCAAATGAGATAACTCCTGCAAAAATTCTTGGTCCAGCAGTAGAAGCAATCGAGGCAGTAGTAGAGGCGAGATTGAAATTATTTAATCATCTGCAATAACATGCATATACGTAACAAAATTGAAATAGTCCTGGTCTTACTTTTTATTGTCTTATCATATGTATATTTCATGATACCTGTTGGTGCTGAAAATACAGATAGAGTTTTTATAACTATCACAACTTTCTTCTTTTCTATATTTACTGGATTTTTCATAACCAGACAAGGCAATCGTTATACAAAAATACGAGAGATTATCAGTACCTTTGATGGCAAGATGTCAGGTATATATAGAGTATCTGGAAATATCTCAAAATCTATTCAAGATAAGTTTGGAATGATAATAAAAGATCATTATCAGAAAGTTGTGGATTCTAAATCTTGGGATTATCACTTTACTCATAAGTCCAATACCATAACTAAAATGCATGATATTTTAGAAGAGGAAGTAGGTAACGATAAACAAGAAAGTTTGCGCAATCAGTCTCTAGGAAGAGTGCTTTCAAACTTGGGTGATTGTCAGGTGTTGCGGAAAAATATGGTTATGATTTTTCAAGAACGCATACCAGTTTTCCAGTGGTTTTTGATATTTTTCTTTATGTTTATATTGCTCGCAACAGTGACAGTGATTCCTTCTGTAGGATTTCTCCTAGGATCAATCCTAAAGTCTGCATTCGTTGTATCTATAATCTCTGTAGTAGCTATACTATACAACCTAGACAATCTTCATCTATTTGAGAAATTTATTGGTGAGAATTCTGCCAAGGATGTTTTAGATATAATCGAAGGATCAAAATGAAAGAGGAAATAAAAAAGTTTTTTGAAGGTGATGTTGATGATGGTGCGGAGACACTTACAAAATATTCGCATGATGCGAGTCTCTTTGAGGTCAGACCAAAGCTTGTAGTATTTCCAAAGCATGAGCAAGATGTAGAGCGTCTTGTTCAGTGGGTAAATGACAACAAATCAAAATATACAGATCTATCGCTTACTGCGCGCTCTGCAGGTACTTGTATGTCCGGTGGGTCACTCAACGAATCTATTATCATGGACTTCACAAAGTACATGAACAGGATTAAAAAGATTGAACGAATCAATCCGATTACAATACAGCCACTTTTTCCAGGTGCAAAGCCGGTGACTATTGTCGGGCGTGCTGTTGTAGAACCAGGATGCTTCTATAGAGATTTTGAAACTGAAACCTTGAAACTAAATTTACTTCTTCCTTGTTACACTGCATCAAAAAGTATCAACGCCGTGGGAGGTATGGTAGGCAACAACTCAGGTGGAGAGCTCACACTTCGGTACGGAAAGACAGAAGACTATGTTGCAAGTTTGCGTACGGTTTTGTCTGACGGTCATACGTATGTGTTTGGTCCAGAAAACAGGAGAGAGCTTTATTCTAAGATTGCTCAAGTCGATATCGAAGGTCAAGTCCACAAGAGAATCTTTGACCTTATAGAAAACAATCAAGCACTTATCGATGCTGCACGTCCGAATGTTTCAAAAAATTCTGCCGGGTATTATCTATGGAATATTCTAAAGAAAAATACCGATGAACAAGAAAATATTTTTGATCTTACAAAACTTCTAGTTGGATCTCAGGGAACACTTGGAGTTACAACTGAGATCACTTTTTACTTAATCGAAAAACCCTCTGCGTCAAAGCTCGCGGTTGTATTTTTAGACAAGCTGGACAAACTAGGTGAGATTGTAGATACGGTTTTAGAGACAAACCCACAGTCTATCGAGAGCTATGATGACAAGACCTTCATGCTCGCTATCAGATTCTTTAAAGATTTTATAAAAACAAAAGGATTCTTTGGAACATTGAAATTCGGCTTGTCGTTCTTGCCAGAACTTTGGCTTGTACTTACTGGCGGTGTGCCGAAGTTGATACTTTTGATTGAATATACTGGTGGTACAAGTGAAGAATTGGATTCAAAGTGCAGAAATGTTTTAGCAAAACTCTCCAAGTTTAAACTTCGTGGACGTGTTACAAAAAGTGTTGAAGAGGCAGAGAAATATTGGACCATGCGACGTGATAGCTTTGCACTACTTCGCAAACATGTAAAAGGTCGCCGAACTGCGCCTTTTATCGACGACATCATTGTTCGTCCAGAGCATCTGCCAGAATTTTTACCGAAGTTGAATGCACTTTTAAGTCAGTATCCGACTATTACTTATACGATCGCAGGTCACGCTGGCAATGGGAATTTCCATATTATCCCACTCATGGATTTCAATGATCCGAAAACTCACAGTATCATCCTTGAGTTATCAGCAAAAGTCTACGACTTAGTACTTGAATACCATGGGTCTATAGACGCCGAACACAACGATGGGCTTATACGTACACCATATCTGTCGAAAATGTACGGTCCAAATGTTTATGCACTTTTTGAAAATACAAAGAAGATTTTTGACCCAAGAGGGATATTCAATCCACACAAGAAGGTTTTTGAAGACAAGAATTATCTAGAAACTCATATTGTCGGACCAGATCATCCAGAAACAAAGCATTCTTCATAGAAAGCTTTACAATTTATTTTTTTTGAGTATACTATCCAAATATGTTTAAACTTACTGCACAAGCGCGAAAGGCGACAGAAAATATAGACGAAATCAAGAAACAAGGTAAAATCCCTGCTGTTTTCTACGGTTTCAAAAAAGAATCTACTCCTATAACTGTAGATTTGGTTGCATTCAAAAAACTTTTGAGAGAAGCTGGTGAATCTTCACAGATTACACTTGAAACTCCAGATGGCGATATTGCTACACTTATACATGATGTTCAAAACCACCCAATTAGTGGTTCACCGATCCATGTGGATTTCTTGGTTATTGATACAAACAAAGCTGTTACTGTGAGTGTACCTATAGAATTCGAAGGTATTTCAGATGCTGTAAAAGATGGTCTAGGAACTCTCGCAAAGGTTATGTATGAAATTGAAATCAGCGCTCTACCAAAAGACCTACCACACGCTTTCCATGTTGATATAAGTTCTCTAAAAACACTCCAAGATCAAATACACGTTAGTGATATAAAGCTACCAGCAGGTGTGACTCTAGTAAGTGATCCTGAAGAAGTAGTAGCAGCTATATCAGCTATCCAAGAAGAAAAAGAAGAGGTGCCAGTAGATCTATCTGCAATCGAAGTTGAGAAGAAAGGCAAGAAAGAAGAGGAAGGAGCAGAGGAAGCAGAGGCAGAAAAAGAATAATATTAGAACTAGAGAAACCCCCAGTCACAATACTGGTGGTTTTTCGTTATGTTATAATATACCCACATGTTTAAGAAGATAATTCTATTCATACTAATAAGCGCCGTATTTGTAAGCTTTACAGGCTTACAGGGCTTGGATTATAGCGTAAAGACAGCTTCTGCTACCGAACTATCTGTCGCGGAGGCTCAAAAGAAGGCTTTAGAGGCTGAATTGGCACAACTTGAAGCTGAAATTGCTCAAAAAACAGCTGAGCTCAATGGACAAAAAGGTCAGTCGGCTTCTATCTCAGGAGATATAAAGATTCTCAGTTCTCAGATTGATAAGGCAAAACTTAATATAAAAGCCAAAAATCTGACTATTAGTAAATTGAGCGGGGAGATTACCGAAAAGAACAACACAATCAGCACTCTAGACGATAAATTATCTAAAACAAAAGAATCTCTCGCGCAATTGATCAGAAAGACACATCAAATCGATGACGCGACTTTCGTGCACGTCATATTGGCAAATGCTACAGTGTCGGATTTCTATACTGATATAGATTCTTTTGCTTCTATACAAAAATCTATGAAAGTTTCTGTTGACGAGATAAATCAAGTCAAAGGAATAACGCAAATTGAAAAGGAAGATTTAAAGAAAAAGCAGGATCAGGAGCTAGACGCGAAAGCTGAAATCGAAAGTGCGAAGCGAAAAGTTGAATCATCTGAAAGTGAAAAACAAAGATTACTATCAATAAGTAAAAACAAAGAAAAAGAATATCAGGCAGTATTGGCAGAACGTCAGAAAAAGGCTGCACAGATCCGCAGTGCTTTGTTTGCACTTCGTGATACCGGCGCGATACCTTTCGGTGATGCTCTGAAATATGCTGAAGCAGCTTCACTGAAGACAGGAGTGCGTCCAGCTTTTGTACTAGCTATTTTGACTCAGGAATCAAACTTGGGCATGAACGTGGGTTCATGTTATTTGTCTGATCCAGTTACTGGAGCGGGAGTGGGTGCAAACACAGGAACTCCTATCTTAAATGTTATGAAGCCAACTCGTGACGTAACTCCATTTTTGAATGTTACTAAAGCTCTCGGTAGAGATCCGTATAAAACTAGAGTGTCTTGTCCTTGGACTGTGGGGTATGGAGGTGCGATGGGTCCTGCGCAGTTTATACCTTCAACATGGGTTCTATTTCAGTCTAGAATAGGCGCTGCTGTCGGAAAGGCCGTACCTGACCCATGGAATCCAGCAGATGCTTTCATGGCCTCATCGATCTACCTAGGAGATTTGGGTGCAAATGCCAAAACCTATACAGCTGAGAGAAACGCTGCTTGCCGTTACTATTCTGGAAGATCTTGTGACGCAGCTTCACCAGCAAACTCTTTTTATGGCAATCAAGTTATGGCTAAAGCCACCACTATCCAGGAAACTATGATAGACCCATTGCAAGGGCTCTAATATTGTGCTATGGTGTCCATATGAAAAAAGATATTCACCCAACTTTCTATACAAACGCGCTAGTAACTTGCGTATGCGGAGCGAAATTTTCAGTAGGCTCTACAAAAGAGGCAATCGACGTTGAAATATGTAGTCAATGCCACCCTTTTTACACTGGTAATGAAAAGGTTCTAGACACAGCAGGACGTGTTGATAGATTCAAGAAACGTGTCGCAAAAAGTGCTGCAAAAAAATAGCTTAATATAAATTAAACAAAAAAGAGCCCTAAAAGGTTTCTTTTTTGTATTTAAGAGGCTAATATAAAGACTATGGAAATCGATAGAGAAGAATTAAAGAAGAATTACAAAACAAGTTTTCTTATTGAAAATTTGGAGCGCATAGAAGAGAGTGAAAAAAGCATCAACGAGCTTCTCTTGAGTGATCCTGGACTCAAGGAAATGGCTGACAATGATCTTGAAAATCTTCGTATAGAAAAAGAGGGAGTGATGAAACAGATTGAAGCGATTGCCGCATCAGAAGTTGAAGAAGAGGAGTTTCCAAACGAAGTTGTACTAGAAGTGCGCGCTGGAGCCGGAGGAGATGAAGCTTCGCTGTTTGCTTTTCAGATTGCAGAAATGTATGAACGCTACGCTGCAAAGCTCGGGTGGTCTTGGACTAAAAACTATGAATCAATGAACGATACCGGTGGTTACAAGGAAGCGTCTTTTGAGCTTCACGGTAAAGATGTATACAAAAAGCTCAGATATGAAACTGGAGTGCATAGAGTTCAGCGTATACCAGCCACTGAGAAGAACGGCCGTATACACACCTCTACTGCATCAGTTGCAGTTTTGCCTATCAAGAAGAAAATAAATTTTGTGATAAATCCCACAGACTTAGATATGGAGTATTCTCGCTCTGGTGGAGCTGGTGGGCAGAATGTGAACAAGGTTGAGACAGCTGTCCGCCTAATTCATAAACCTACAGGTCTAGACGTGCGATGTACATCAGAGAGAACTCAGTTGAAAAATCGTGAAAAAGCTATGATGATACTCTCTGCGAAGATTCAAGCACTCAAGGACGAAGAAGACGCAAAAAAATACTCCGATGATCGAAAGAATCAGATTGGGACAGGGGATAGAAGTGAGAAGATCAGAACTTATAACTTTCCTCAGGATCGTGTGACTGATCATCGTATCAAACAGTCATGGTCCAATATTCCAAATATAATGCTCGGCAATATAGACAAGATTATAGAGAGTTTAGAATCTGGAGTTGTTGGTGAGAGTGACGAAGAGTAATTGACATCTTAAAGTGGTAGTTGTAAGGTAAAGAAAAAATCAATATGAAAAGTACGTTTTTACCTAAACAAGCTGATATACAATTATGCGTGGGGGATTTCTTTGATTCGACAAAAAACACAGAAACTTTGCGAACATTGAATGACTTTCTTTTTGAAAATTTTAAAATTCAACTTTTCTTCAATGTTCTCGATTTTGGGATGTATATGGTTCCAAAGATTGATGGTCGAGATGGATGGTTTATCGGGTCGTCAAAAACTGATGGTTCCATGATAAGGGGTTGGATGTTCGACGATCTGATGTACAAACTCGGAGCTATGATTATCGGAGAAGAGCATCTTAAAATTGCTACTGATGATTTTAAAGGATTATATGTTCTGCTTTATCATGTTGATTCGAAGAAATTTCGTACACTTGGTTATTTTTACAATGAAGATGGTCATGTCCATGAAAAGAAGTGCCGATCATGCGGTGTAAAATGGCCACTTCGGTGATATTCGCAAAAAAAGCTTACATATGTAAGCTTTTTAAATTTATTTGAATAAAATTTTGTATAAATCGATAAACTTGTTGGTTTACCATACTTGTGTTATACTTTTTTTCGTATTCTCGCGTTTAGTTAGTCTTGTTCGTTTCGAGGTTTTTATCTCATCGTTTCTTGGCAACAGTACCGTGAGTACTTTATTAATTTCTAGGGTTACCTAGAGTAGTTTGTCCGCACAGTCCAAAAGACTGGAGCGTGATGCAATGTATGGCAAAAAAATTATACGTTGGTGGCTTACCTTATAGCACATCCGACGACGAGCTTAAAGCTCACTTTGAGCAAGCAGGACAAGTTGTTTCTGCTGCAATTATCATGGATAAAATGTCTGGCCGCTCAAAAGGCTTTGGCTTCGTAGAAATGGAGCAAGACGCAGATGC
>DALYDX010000012.1:0-23270 GCA_031972835.1 Minisyncoccota bacterium
TGTTACACATAGAGAATTTACAAAACTTGGAGATATAGATCTTGAAAATGAAATTGAACAATCAAGGGAAGATATAAAAAATATAACAAGTGCATATCCGGAAAGTTTAGCTTACCCTAGAGGTAAGCTAAACGCAAAGATTGTGGAAGTAGTTAGAGTGAGTGGTTTCAAGTACGGCCTTACTGTTAGCGAGGGCGCTGTTGGGAAAAATATAGATTTATTTAGAATACCGAGAATATCTATAGATAGCAGTGTAGACATGCTTAAATTTAAGGCGAAATTATCATCCTTTTATGCTATAGTCTCGTCATGGCGCGTATAATTAATTTTCTGAAAAACAATATAAAAGGTAAGACTATCTACCGGATTCTTTTTCAGCAGAGTCTACTGGATGCCAATTTTTTCATAAACGGAACAGTTTTAGATATAGGGTCTGGTGGAAACCCAAGTTATGAAAAATATCTACCTAAAAATATAAAATATACAAAAACAGATTATACGCAAAAGTCTGGTATAGATAAAGTTTTGGATTTCAATACCAAGTTTGATTTTCCTGATGCAAGTTTTGATACTGTATTTTTATTTCATAATTTGTATATTGCCGAAAATCCAGAATTTACAATGTCTGAAATAAAGAGAGTTTTGAAAGACGGGGGACACTTGCTCGTATCAAATCCATTTACCGCAAATGAAATGCCAGAGCCCCATGATTATGTTCGTTTTTCAAAAGAGGGCTTAGATAGGTTGATTGAAAAAACAGGTTTCAAGATAGTTAAATTTAGAAGGTTGGGAGATAGGTTTTCAGTCTGTGCTTATGCACTGAACCCACTTTTACTCATATGGCCGATTAGATTAGTGGTAAATACGATTGCGCTCATGTTAGACTTTATTATCCCAAACAAATTAAAAACAAATTATCCTTTTCCATTAGGCTACTTTTATGTCACAAGAAAATAAACTTCAAGTTAAAGAGGGTCATTACAAGAAATGGAGGTACACAACACTTCCGAGATTTATTTCATTTTTTTATCAAATTGATTCCGTTGTTAAACTAGATGGTGTAAGTACTATTCTAGAAATAGGTCCAGGAAGTAATTTGGTTTCAAGAGAATTGGGCAATATTGGATATAAGGTTACAACCTGTGATTTCGACAATAGTGTAGAGCCGGATGTTGTTGCTGATGTTCGAAAGCTGCCTTTTGAGAATGATTCTTTTGATTGTATTATGGCGTGCCAAGTCCTGGAGCATATACCATTTGAAGATTTTGAGAAAGTTGTCGGGGATCTTGCTCGTATTACGAAAAAATACGCAATCATATCTCTACCAAACAGATCAACCGGTTTTGAGTTGGTTTTTAAAATGCCGTTTATGCAGACTCTTTTTAAAAGACGTTTCTTTGATTTAAATATTGAATTTCCTGTTAGGTTTCCTGGATTTGCAGAATCTGATCAGCACTATTGGGAGATTGACCATTTTACAACATCAAAAAAGAAAGTTAGGCAAATTTTTGGACGTCATTTTGCGATAAAAGATGAATTTCAGCCACCACTAAACAAGTATCATAGATTTTTTATCCTTGAGAAAAATGGACAAAAATAAGAAAATTAAAATAGTTATTGTCACGAATGATCTTGTTGTTGGGGGTGTCCAGAAACTTATTGTCGACCAGGCAACATTGCTCGATAGAAATATTTTCGATTTATCGGTTGTTTCTCTGTCGCAGTTTCCAGGTAAGACTGATTTTTATGATCTTATACCAAAAGATATTCCTATTTATAAATTAAATTTCAAGCGTTTTTTCGATTTAAAACAATGGAAAAATCTTATTGTGATTATTAGAGATGAAAAACCTGACATAGTTAAATCCAGTTTGTTTTTTAGTAACATCATAGTTCTTTCTCTAAAACCATTTTTTGGATATAAGGTTGTATCCGCTGAGCACAATACTGACTTGAGGCGACCTTGGCACGTGCGTGCGCTGAACAGATTCTTTTCTATGTTTTCCTATACTATTGTTGCGGATTCAAATGGTGTCGTAGATATTATTTCAAAGACAGAGGATATTCCAAAGAAAAAATTTACTGTTATCTACAATGGAGTTGAGCTGGGTCCTATAAAAAATGCGATCGAAAATTATGGTCCACAAAAGGAAGAGGTGCGAGGCGAAATTGGTCTAAGTTTAAATGATAAGGTTTTTCTGAATGTCGCACGGCTTTCAGTACAAAAGAATCACCGTCTTATGATCGATGCGTTTTCACGTGTTGCCAATGAAAACCCAAATGCAAAGTTGGTTATCATCGGGGATGGACCATTAAGAGGCGATATTGAAGACCAGATAAAGAGTCTAGGGCTATCTAAAAGTGTTATTTTGCTCGGCGAGAGAAAAGATATATATCGTTTCTATGCAGTTTCAGATTTCTTCCTACTTACCTCTGTGCGTGAAGGGTTTTGTATCTCTGCGATGAATGGTCTTGCTTTTGGATTGCCACTTATCTCTACTCGCGTAGCCGGTGTTAGTGAGTATCTACAGGATGGTAGAAATGGACTTTTTATTCCAAATGATCCATCTGGTGCAGGTGAAATTATAAATAAAATATTATCACTCGATGATACCGTACTCGATTCTTACAAGAAAGCAGCTTTAATTAGTGCCGAGCTTTTCGGTGTTGACGCTTATATTAAAAGATACGAAGAGTTATTTGTTAGAGTTTATGATAGAAAAAATTCTCGCTGATGAATTAGCGTCTTTATGTGTGTGATATAGATCTCTTACATTAGCTCGGGCTTCTACCCAGTCATCTTTTTTGTTTAATAATTTTTCAATCTCTATAAACAAATCATCTTCATTTTTTATCTTTGCTCCTGGCATATGAGATTCGTAGTCATCTATCAACCCCTCTTTTGTATGATAAGACTCGATATCGTATACATAAAAGATAATCGGCCTATCAAGAAGCAGGAAATCTACATATGATGATGAGTAGTCTGTTATAAGCATGTCCATGTATGGCATAAGGGAGTTTATATCGCACTCAGGCATATCTATTATTGTGTCACTTACCGAGAGAGATTTGCGCGCTCTGTATTTTGTATGGAGTGATACTAAAAAGATAACATTGTTTTTTTTTGCAAATAAAGATGCTCTGTCTCTATTGAAACGGTCTTCCGGGTTAAAATCTTTATCTCCACGTCGAAATGTCGGAGCGTACATGATTATTTTTTTACCGTCTTTTCTGTGTGTCTCCAATATATCCACCAACTTTTTTTCTTCTTGAGAGAAATATATTTTTGCTTTATCGAAAAATTGGTCGTTGCGAGAATATCCAGCAACACACATATGTGCGCCACTAGTGAATTCGACAGGGAGTAGGGAATTTGTAAATTCTGATGTTCCAAAAATAAAATCATTTTTGATATAAGGGGCTTGCGCGTACCCCTTTTTCTTTAGACCTTTACCATGAAGAAGTTGTACAATTTTTGCACCTCGAGAAAGGAAGGCATTGTATTTCTGTAAAAATGCGTCAATTACTACGTATCCTGCACGAAGTGAGTACCATATACCCAAGATACTTTTTTCATAATATGATCTGAAACCTTCACTCCGGAGTTTCCTCGCCAAGTCTCTGTCTTTTGAAAGCCATACTGATCTTATCTCAGGGTGTTCTCTTTGAATGTATAGAAAAAAGTGTTTTGCGTTGTCAGCAAAAATCTCACCACTTGCTGATTTGTGCCATCCAATAAACACAAATACATCTTTCTGTCTCGGGTAGAACCTCGATAGAGTATCCATGGATTTGTTGATTATTTTTTCTAGCTTATTCATTGAATTTTTCTTTTGCCTCTATATAATCTTCAGGAGTATCTATCTCGATTGCTTTTAGCTCAGTAACGTCTAATGCATAAATAGGTGTATTTGTATTATTTGTCACATGATTGAGTAGGTCGATTGCAAAATGATATCTGAAGTTCTCTTTACCTAGAGATTCAATTGTACTTTTAATTTTTTCGATAAAATCTTTTGTAAGTTTTGTTACTCCTATGAATTCGCCATGATTTTCATCTTCTGGTATCTTCTTGCTTATAAGTTCGATTATAGAATCTTCCTTCAAAATTACATTTACCTGCTCTTCATCCCATGGAGTTTTCTGGATCGCAGTAATTGAGCCTCGGGTATCTTCTACAATCATTTTCAATATTTCTTTGTCATAGAAGACGTCTCCATTTAGATATATAGAATCTTCGTCTAGGTGGGGAAGGGAGGCTATGATTCCATATGCTGGCTTAGAATCTCTGTACTCACTGTTGTGCGCGAATACGATATTTTTTTCTGGAAAATTAGATAGAACAAAACTCTCTATTTTATCGTTTAGGTGTCCTGTGACTATGACAATTTTATTTATGCCAAGTTCATGTAAAGTTTCAATCTGGTGTGCCAAAATAGCCTTACCGTTGACTTCAAGTAAGGGTTTAGGGATTTCGTCAGTATGAGGGGAGAGTCTTGTGCCAAGTCCTCCTGCAAGTATTAGTGCGATCATAATTTCAAAAAAGTGTTCTCAACAGATTCAAATATATAACAATCTGCCAGTTTTTCAAACTTTTTGAAACTTCTATTTACACCAAAATATTTGAGCTTTCTTTTCAGCCAAGGTCCTGATTTTATCTCTGGAGTTCTACTTTCAAGTTCGTGTGGATGTAGATATATAATAGGTGATTGTCCGTTTTTGATTTTTCTAGATAAAATATATTTGAATATGAAAAATGGCAATATTCTAAAGTAGATACCTCCAGCAAAGGGCAGTCTACCAAAAATTGTACTGTATATAGATAAAGGTATTTCAGTTACAGAAGATGTAGAGTTATCTATAAAGATATTTTTTGTATCAATTTTATATTTTTGTGTTGGAAATTTTTTACTGCCATACTCTTTCATGTTTATAGGAAAAGCACTCGCATCGTATTTTAATCCAGCTTCTCCTAATAAGCCTACAATCCAATTAGACTTTTCACACAATGAAAAATGGGGTGCTCTGAAACCCAGGACTTTTTTACCTGTTATATTTTCTATGTCTTTTATATGTGATAGAAAAAGATCTCTATATTCTGAATAGTTTGTTTCTGTGAGTTTTAGGTGTCTTACGCCATGTGAGCCTACCTCATGGCCTTCGTCTGAGATTTTTTTGACGGTGTCTGGATGTTTTCTAACTACATTGTCTGTTACAAAGAAGGTTGCATGTCCACCTTTATTTTTTAATAAGAGAAGTATTTTCTCGATTGATTCCTCAAAGTAGTCTTTTTGTTCCAGTATATCTTTTGTTATATACGGCTTCATCCATACACCTTCATCCCAGGTTTCTACATCAAAAGTAAGGGTAATATTTTTATTTGAATACATAGTATTTGTTTAAGGCGAACCTTACTCCTCCCAAGAAGACAGTATTTAGTATGGACGCATATATATAATGTATACCTAAGTTACTAGTTAGAAATAAAAAAAGTAGATTGTTTGCTACCCAGGAGAATACCAGTATATGTGAAAATCTGAACAAAGTTTCTTTGGAGTGGTCTTTTTTAAATACAAAATTTAGATAGCTTACATAAACTCCGATATATACCAGTGTGAGTATTATTGCATAAGATATTTTTTCATTTAGATTGTATACATCAACAGATACATACATAAAAGCAATGATTATAATTTGACTCACAATCATCGTAAGGCCGTATTTGGTTAGCTGGAGAAATAAGTTTTTCATCTCTTTTTCGCTAGTACAATAGTCCAAGGTATAGAACTTTTTATATCTACAATATCAAATTCTTTTGAAACAAATTTACCCATTTTGCTTTTTGACCAATGATTTATATGGCCAGGTGTATTACCGAAGTCTTTTAAGTATGAACCTCTGCACATATTTAAAATTCTCCATAAAGGTTCTCTAGGGACACTTATTATTGCGTATTTTTTAGTAACACGATGAAGTTCCTTTAAGGCTTCTTCTGGATCTTCTAAATGCTCCATAACCTCAAGGCAGAAAACTAAATCGAATGAATTATCTTGATGGCTCAATTTATATATTGATTCTGTAGAAAAGGATACGTTGTTGTTTTTTGATCCAGCTATCTTAACTAATTCTGGGTCAATGTCTGATGCAAAGAAGGGGACTTCTTTGTTGAAATATCCTCGGAGTATGTCGGTAGAATAACCAGCCCCGCACCCTATCTCAGCGACAGAGCCCACGTCGCTAGGTATTGTTTTGGATATTGTAGAAAAGAATCTTTTTAGTAGAAATGCACCTATTTTACCGGATTTTTTATATTTGTCTGTAAATTGTGTGACTCTTCTATTTTCCATATAAATTTTTTTTCGCTAGATATAACTGTTCTTCTATTGTTAATTGTATTCTGCTGGTTACTTGGAGTAGCATACCCACTGAGTACATTATTATTCCTCCTGATCCAAGAAATAGGCTCAAGACACCAATCCACTTATAAGGAGTTACTGTTCCAGTGTGTTTGTCCCAGATAAACACAAAGATTGCTCCTGCTAAACTTAAAACAAAAAACAAATTACCTATTTTTGAGAAAAGACGCATTGGCGCATAGAGAATCATGAATTTCAATATTATCTTTATTGATTTTGAGATATAAGAAAAGACACTACTTACCATTTTTGATTTTCTATCTTTGTAATATACGGTTGTTATAGGTATCTCTGCAATAGACAATTTCTTTATACCTAGATTCATAAAAACTTCTTGGGTATATGTGAAGTCTGAAAATGTGTGTAGATGCAACATTGCTTCGCGATTGTATCCTCGGAAACCACAGGTAACATCGCTAAATTTCTTTTTTAATACAGAACTTATGTACCGTGCACCTATTTTGTTTCCGATTTTTTTTATTTTACTTATATTCGTCGTCTGTGACTCTGGCAGAAAGCGTGAACCTGTAACAAAATCCGCTTCATTTTTCTCTAGCATCTCGATAAATTTTACGATCTCTGATTCCTTGAATTGCTTGTCTGAGTCAATCGTAATTAAGATTTCGTAATTATTTTTTCTCGCATATTCCAATGCTTCTCTAAAAACAGAACCCAAGCCTTTTTTTTCTTTGAAACTAATTACAAAAGCTCCAGATTTTTCTGCTTCGGATCTTGTGTTATCGGTTGACCCATCATCAACAACCAAAAAGTCTACTTTTTTAGAATTTTTAGAAAGCTCTTTTTTAGATTCCTCGATAACAGAGGCAATTGTTTTTGCCTCGTTTCTTGCCGGTAAAAATATTAAAATTTTATTTTTTTCTTGCATAAAAATGTTTTTTCATTCTATCGATACCTATCGTTGCCAGTATAATCACAAACGGTATTATGGGCAAGGTATATCTAGGGAAAGGGAAAAGTACTGTATGTACTGCCCAGAAATACAATATTATTATTGTTAAAAAGAGGACAATTTTTTCTTTGCGATACAGGATGGCAGCCAATAGAGCTATTGCCAGGATTACAAAGAACATTATTTTATATAACACAACTACATATTCTGCTTTTGGATATTTTTCTTTTAAAATTTCCAGATGATAACCACTTGCTCCAGGATCCCAAAATAGATATATATTCCTCGCTTTAGCTTTTAGAAGATTTGAAAAAGCATTTTCATCTTTAGCTGTATTTTCACTAGGTAGGTAAGATAGTGTTTTATTTGCTTTGTTAAAAACAAAGGATAAGTTAGATGCAACAGGGATCACTCTGTCATATTTTACTTTTACATATATCTCCCAAGGCAATATGGTTATTGTTGCGATCATTAAAACTAGAAAGTATTTTTTCCATGGAACTGAAAATTCTCCGAATAATTTTGGTAGTTTCTTTATAAAAGAAAGACCAATAAATATCCACGGCAATAAAAGTATCGCTACCGGTCGGGCTAAGATTGCAAGTCCAAATAATATACCGGTAAATACCACAAGACGCTTTCTGGATTCATTGTCTATTTTTAAAAACAAAAATACGGAAAGGGCCAACAGAAAAGAATATAGTATCTCAGAGCTTACAAGCTGTGAGTAGAGTATAAAATATGGCCAAAACAATACTGCTAGTGAAGAGACGAGTGCTAGTCCAGTAGGAATTTTTAAGTTTTTTTTCAATATTAAAAAAACTAAAGTTGATATTCCAAAAACTAGTAAATTTTGAATAAAATATACACCAGGGAAGAATCCTATGTGAGTAATTTTATATATAATTGATAAGAAGATTGGATATAGAGGTGGGTATAATATCAGGTCTACTGATATTGGTATATAGGTAAAACTTGAAACAATACTCGTTGCTATATCGCTATAGTCTTTTGAGTCTGATATTACCGGAAGTGCAGGAATAATTTTTAGAAAAAGAAGACTAAGTCCAATTGAAAGTATCGAAAGTAAAATAATAGTTAATATTTTTTTATTTTTATTTAAATAGTTCATTTTAAGATGTTTTCATTCTAAGGACTAGAATATATGCAATTAGAAAACTTATTATTCGTCCAATTATTCTTGATACAATAACACCCCAAATTCCCCATATGTATCCGAATACTAAGAGAAGTATTATACGTGCAATATTTGAAGTAGTGTTAACCCAGTATAAACTTTTAATTTGATTTTGAGCTTTTAATATAGCGCCGCTAATTCCACCGTCGAATATAAGGATCAAGGAGAATACTTGTGAATACAATACAACCTCAACATATGCTGGAAATAGTATCTTATATGCAAAAGGAGCTGCCAATATATACAAGGCAACAAACGGGATGGTAATTAGAAATAGTTTTTTTACAAGGAACAACCCCTTCTGTTTTGCTGTATTTTTTGGAAGTTCAGAAAATATTGGCATTGAGAGAGTTGGAATATATTTTATGACATTGCGCAATTGCTCTGGAATCATGGTTGCAAAAGTGTAGCGTGCCACTTCTATAGGCCCAGCAATCTGGAACAGTATTATTTTATCGAGCTGTGTTGCACCTATATCTAGTATGTTCATCAAGCTCATGTGGTGCTCCAGTTTTCCATTTTCAGGATCTTTTTCTGTGTTTGGTTTAAATTTATTTTGAATTATTATTTTCAAAATAAAGAGAATTATTATATTGGAAATAAAATATACGATAACAAGTGTGGTTACTGAAGGATTTAAAAATAGAGTTATTAGAATTGCAAATGAAGTTACGACAGAATACGCAATGTTGCTTTTCATCAATGCACGGAAGTATCTCTTTCCATTTAGATAAGATCGATACAATAAAAGTGCCTGTATAACAGGGAATAGTATGCTTCCTAGTGTTATCGAAAGTCCCAATACCAGATTGTTGTGTATTAAATACCAAGTACCGATTCCCAATCCTAAAATAAAGGTTGGTATAGACCAAAGAAGTGACCTTATAAAAGATGTTTTAAAAATATTTTCATAACCACGAGCTACATCTCTTACTATCGCTGTAGACAATCCGGTCATCGAAAAAGCCCCAACAAAACCTACAATAGATAGTATGTATCGGTATGTTCCATAAGTATCCTTGCTTATGAAGTGTGCTGCGGCGACCGCCACTGCAAAAGATAGTAAGTTGCTTACGGCATGTCCTCCTAGTAAATACGATGCTTGGCCCAAGATCTTTTTGGTATTAAGTTGAAAAAAAGTATCAAATTTTTTTATTATCCAATTGAATTTTTCCATAGGCTGATGTTGTCTTTTGTCTAATTAATTCAAAAACTCAGAAATTTATTGATTATTGGTTTTGAGCTTCTCTTCTATAATTTCTTTTGCAATACTAATAATATCATCAAATTCTGTCATTTTATTGAAAGACTCTTCTCTCCATGAGATTTGTCTTATGTGCATCCATTTGTTGTCTATAATCTCGAAAGTTTGACTAGAGTCACGTCCGATAACCAATTGTTTTTTTGTCGGTATGTCAATTATCACACTTTCGGCTTCAGATATATTTTCTCTGCCGATTTTTTTACATACTGAATGATAGTTTGAGCCTCCTGTGTCTAAAAATATTAAACCGTCTCTACCAGCATGGTATGGAAAAAAGTTAAATTTATATTTTTTTATCTTTTCGTATTCAAAAAAAGAGAAGCCTGGCCAAAAATACCACCACTTTTCTTTTTTTGTTCGCACTACTCCCCAAAAGCCACCTTTCATGTTTTTTATTATCCCAGCATTTTTAATTGGGAATATGTCGTGATCCAATAACCCAAAGTATTTTGGCTTATTCTTTTTAACTATGTTTCTGTAGCACCAGTTTAGTGCCATTCCGTGGGATCCACTTGTCCGTATGTTTGTTAGGGGGTTTTTAGGTAGTCTGATATATGAGAGATTATTTTTTTCACAAAAGGACTTTATTTCATACGATATATTCTCTTTATCAGAGTTGTCTGCAATTAGATAGTCAAAATCATCTTCTAGGTTTTCTACTAGATGACTGTATTGAATTGATATTGTTTCAGAGTTATTGAAAGCGATACTGATGATCAACAAGTTGCTTTTTATTGGCAGTATATTTGAATATTTTGCCTTCTTGAAGACATATAAAAAAAACAGTCTATACAACAGGTTGCTTAATTTTTTGGATATTGTTTTTAAAGTTTTATTAAACACAGGTCTTGTATATTTTTGTATCTAATTAAGATTTACCACTTATTTAGCATTTCATTAATATAAAAAATACCTACTATTTATAAGTTATTTTCTTTACTATGTCTAGCATAGTATGTATACTCAAATATATATTTATAGGCACTAAAATGAAAGATCAAAATCTCGACGCAAAATATGTAAAAAACTATTACGACACATTCCTATCACAAGACGGTGGGGAATATGCATACCACAGGTGGCATAAAACTCCGGTACATGAGGCACATTTTATACAGACCAAGAGAACTCTGAAAAGAGCTTTTTCTGCTGTTTTGGGTAAGATCCTAGAGATAGGTGGTGGTGATGCTATGTGGACAATGCTTTACATAGACAAGATAGAGCACCTCACATATCTTGATGTCTCAGAAGAGATGCTAGCTCGAGCTAAAGCTAGATTAAAAGAAAAAGCAGAAAAGGTTGAATTTATTCAAGGGGATTTTTTGGAAAATAATTTGCCTGGTGAGAGTTTTGATAATTTTATATCTATTAGAAATTTTGAATATTTTAAAGACAAAGACTTTGCAGTCAAGGAAATGAATCGTTTGCTCAGAAAAGATGGGACACTACTCGTGGTCACAAAAAGTAAAGAATATAATTTACATACAAATTTGAAAAAACGAACACTTCATTCTGATCAAGTCAGAATAGAGGATTTTTTGGAGATGCTTCGCGAGAATGGATTTGAAATCCAAGATGTAAAACCAGCAATATTTGGAAAGCTATTGAGGTTTGGAATTTTTAGATTTATCTCAAGTGCACTTCAGTCTGTGATATTGGTACTTCCTTGGAGAATTCTCCCTATTAAATTTTTAGGATACTTATCTGAGAGTTTTTATGTTAAAGCGAGAAAAAAATAGAATCATAGAATTATTTGGATTGCCAGGTGCTGGGAAAAGTACCTTGGCGGAATATATTGCGTCACACTATAGCAGTGAATATTATGTTGTGTCAGTAAATAGAATTGAAAGATTTTTTTACTTCCTGATTTTTTGTGCGATGTATCCATTTTTTGTGATTCGCATTTTACGATGGGTACGTGCTTCTCCACAAAAACTTCGTCGCTATATAGTGCACCTTTTTTCAGTATCTGCATCTAAAACATTAAAATCTCTGTTAGTTGTTTATTTCTCCAATAAAAAATGTGTTATTGACGAAGGTCTTTTTCAGAGAATCCTATCTGTAGCACAGACTGTACTCTCTCATGAAGACGCAGTGCGTCATATTTCTAAAATGCCTAAGTGGTCACGTAGGGTTATTGCAGTAGAGGGAGAGGGTTTTGATAGATACGTGTCTCTCTCTACGCAAAGTCCAAGAAGTGCACTCGGAGATGAATATCTAACTTCCTGGGTACGTATTCAAAAGGAGAATTATGTATTGATACGAGAGATTCTAAAAAGATTGTCATATATAGAAGTTGTTTCTCTCGATAATACAAAAAGACAAGATCTTAACATGGTTAATTTTATAGAAATATTTAACAACAGTAGGAGTAAGTAGATTCTTTAGAGACCGAAATGCTTCATAAGGTCTTTTAGACCTTCTTCTATTGCAACTTTTGGCTCCCAACCTAGGAGTCTTTTTGTTTTAGTTATATCAGCGAGACTGTGTTTTGCTTCCTGTCTTTCTGGCTCGTACACTAGCTCACCTCCGATTATTTTTGCGAGATCAAGTACTGTTATGTTTTTTCCATAACCTATGTTTACTACGTCTCCAGCTCCGACTTGGTCACTTTTCATCGCTAGTATATTTGCATTTACAACATCGGAAACATGAGTAAAGTCTCTACTCTGCAATCCATCTCCAACTATGGTCAATGGCTTGCCTTCTTTTTTTGCTTTCAAAAATTTTACGACTACTCCTGCATATGGTCCGTCTGGGTCTTGGTGTGGACCGTATACATTGAAATACCTGAGGCATACAGTTTCTACTCCATATATAGTGCTAAATGTTTTGCAGTAAAGTTCACCAACGTGTTTCTGTACGCCGTATGGATGTATAGGCATAGGAATCATATCTTCTGTGAGTGGAAGTTTTGTTTGTTCTCCATACGCAGAACTTGAAGCTGAATATACAACTCTCCGGATCCCAGCGTCTTTTGCAGCACGCAAGACATTTAAAGTTCCATTTATATTTACATCATTTGTTTCAGCGGGGTATTCAATAGAAAAAGGCACTCTCGGGATTGCTGCCAGGTGAAACACCGTATCAGCTCCGCTAAATATTTTTACAAGCGCATCAAAATTGCGTATATCTTCTACTATCAATTCTGCTCCTTTTGGAACTCTTTCTTTTTTACCTTGATATAAGTTGTCTACTACTACAACTTCATAACCTTGTTTTAGTAGCTCTTCGGATAAATGAGACCCGATAAATCCCGCTCCGCCAGTTACTATCATTTTTTTGTTTTTCGGGATATTTTCCATATATAGGCTTATGTTATCAGGGAATGACTCTTTTTACAAAGAAACCCTTTTTGTTTTTAGTGAGTGAATATTATCTGTACAGTTTTTACGATAATGCCTATGTCCAATAAAAAGTTTTTTCTTTTTAGATAAAACAAATCGTATTCAAATTTTTCTTTTGAATCCAATACGCTTCTCGCATATCTATATTTGATCTGGGCCCAACCTGTAAATCCAGGTCTTACAATATGTCTCAGAAAATAGTAGGGAATAGTTCTCTCGAGTTCGCTGACAAATTCTGGTCGCTCTGGTCTTGGTCCGACTAGTCCTATGTCGCCTTTGATTATGTTTATCATTTGAGGTATTTCATCTATGTGAAGTTTTCTCAATATTTTTCCAACTCTTGTTACTCGTGGGTCATTTTTTTCTGCCCAAGTCGCGCCACTTTTTTCCGCATCTTTTCTCATTGTGCGAAGTTTATGTATTTTAAATATTTTTCCACCCTTGCCTACACGTTCTTGGCCGTAGAATATCGGATAACCGTTTTCTAGTATGATTGCAATAATCGCTAGTATCACAAAAGGAGATGTAATCACAAGTATGAAAATAGCTGCAATTATCTCAAGCAATCTCCATAGTATGAAAGAAGCAGACACTTTACTACTTTCTATTATTTCCAGAGCTGTTTCATTGTCCATCAGGGTGAGTGGTGTCTTGCTGAATATTTCCTCGTAGGCTTCACGTACCCGGATGAGATCTTTTCCAAGCACACTACTACTTATAACTAGGTCATTTGTTGCTGGTACTGCTACTACCACCATGTCTACGTCCTTGTCTTTTATGTCCTCGACTTTTTCAAAGAAACCGACACATGTACCAATATAAGGATGATTAGATATTTCACTTTCTAGCAAGAGTGTTTCAGGAGTTCTGCCGATGATTGCAATACGTCTCATAAATGTTTTTGCAAAAAGTTTAGAAAATATTCTGCGCCAATTTATTATCAATACAAAACCTACAACAGTAAAAATAACCAGATTCAATTTTGGTGCAATTCCAAAATAGGGAATCGTATAAAACAGTATTGCCCCGAGGACTAGGCTTATGAGAAATGCTACCCCAGTCCTACCTATTGTGAGGGGGTTTGTTTTTGCAAAACGAATCTCATATAAATCTAAAATAAAAAATATAAATATCCATATAAAGAACAATATTATAAAAGGTCCTAAGTGCACAGAAAATACCTCTTTGGATGGAGTGCCTCCCTGGTCGATAAAAAGCATTATAAAAAAAGCCAATATTAGAATTAGGCAGTCTCCAAGAAACAGTGTGATTTTCCTTGTTGAATTCATATTTTATAACTATACAATATTTTTAGATTTTGTGAATATAAGTCAAAAAAATTTTTAAAAACATAAAATTATGCTATATTGAATTATCATGGATTTTAAAATACCTACAAATAAATTTACCCAATTTTCTCTCTTTATTAAATCTAGATTTAAGATCTTTTATAGTAGAAAAAAAATATTTTGGCCGAGCGTCATAGTTTTGTTTGTCTTGATCATAATAGTTTTACAAAACAACGGAAACACAAATCAAATACAGCAGATTTCTTATGGAAGCTATGAAAAGACGATAGAGGCGACAGGAGAGGTGACGAGTGAGATAGATTTGATTTTGCCATTTAAAAAATCTGGTACTGTAAAAAACATAAATGTAGTAGTTGGTGACTTGGTCAAACAGGGTCAGATATTGGCAACTCTTGAAGCTGGCAATGAAAATGCTGAAGTAATGCAAGCAAAGGGATCACTATTAAAAGCGGAAGCTGAATACAATTCGGCTATAGATGTAACTCAAAATCAAGAAATCGCCAAAGCTGAACTAGAGCTTGAAAATGCTACAGAAGCGCAAGATACATTAGTCGAAAACGCATACCGCAACTTATTGTCTGACGGTTTAGAGGCTGTCGCAGATGACGGTGATCGAGATATGTCTGCGCCGACAATTTCAGGTTCATATATATGTAAAGAAGAAGGTTCATATACATTAGAGCTTTACGCATCCGGGACTGCTTCTGGGGCTTCGTTTGAAGTGCATGGTCTAGAAGAAGGATTTACTGGCAGTGTTCAAGTTGACGCAGCTGTTCCTATAGGTGAGTGTGGTCTTACAGTTGTTTTTCCGACAGGTTTTTCTCCTGGAACAGATTGGATTATTGAGATACCAAACAAAAACAGCACAGAATACGCGTCAAATTTAAATGCATATAACCTGGCATTGAATACTAGGCAGACAGTCGTGAGTGAACTTGAGGCGGATCTAGAAATAAAGCGTACTCAAGTAGAGACTGGTGATACTAAAATTGCATATGCAAATCTAGTAACAGCACAAGGTGTGTATGCTGGTGCAGTTGCCTTGTTAGAAGAGACTATAATTCGTGCACCTGCGAGCGGTAAGATTACAAAAATTGATGCAGAATTGGGTGAGCGAGTAGAAGCATTTAGTCCAGTCGTGGTGATACAAGACGTAGACAGTCTATATATTGAAGCAAATATAAATGAATCAAATATTTTGAATATAAAATCTGGGCAAGATGTCGAAGTAACTTTCGATTCATCACCCGAGGAAATATTTAAGGGTACTGTAGTCAATATAGATATAGCTCCTACTATTGTATCTGGAGTTGTGAATTATAAAATCACAGTTGGACTACTCGATGCGGATGAACGTATACGACCAGGTATGACTGCAAATATCAAGATTATTGTAAATAAAAAACAAAATATTTTGGCTGTACCATTACGATCTGTAATAGATAAAAATGGCAAAAAATATATAGAAGTATCTTCAGATGAAAGTGGTGGAGATGTGTATGACAGAGAGGTTGTGTTGGGCGATATTTTCAATGGTGCATTAGTTGAGATATCTAGTGGCTTAACTCCAGGTGAGTATATAGTTTCATCAGACTCAAAATAACTTTGTGATATAATACTATTATGTTCACAAGACATTTTTTTAAAATGCTACTTGCCTTAACTGGTATGATTTTACTTGGGATAATTGGTCTTGCCTTGATCAATGAATACCAAAAGACAAAGACTGGAGACCAGGGTGCCTCTCTGTATGATCTGCGTTAGTTGACCTAAGTGGCACAAAGTGTTATCTTGTATCTGTAAGCCGTAGACAGCTGGTGGCGCAAGCCTGAATTTGAGCAAGAATACTTGTCTCATGCCTGCCGAGGATACACAGAGAGTTTATCTTTTTGTGTGTTTATACTATGGCCCAAACCGGGTCGATTTTTTATTTTAGAATAAAAACATATATGGCAATTACAAAACAAAAAAAGCAGGAAGTTACAAAAGAGTTTGCTGATTTGATAAAAGATGCTAAATCTCTTGTTTTTGTTAAATTCACCAAGTTGACTGTTGCGGATGCAAACAGTATGCGAAGAGGATTTCAAAAAGAGGATGTTGGCTACAAAGTCATAAAGAAGACTCTTATGAAAAGAGTATTGGGTGAGAGAGGTGTTAGTGGTGAAATGCCGGATCTTCCGGGAGAAGTCGCTATAGCTTATGGAATCGATTCTCTAGCGCCTGCGCGTGAGGTGTACAATTTTCACACTACACACAGAAACAATATAGAAATTGTTGGTGGTGTATTTGAGGGTTTATACAAAACAAAAGAAGAAATGACTGCACTTGCAACAATTCCTTCTAGAGAAGTATTACTTTCACAAATTGCATATCTCTTGAAATCTCCGATGCAACGCATAGCTATCGCAGTAAATGAAGTTGCAAAATTAAAAGTTAGTTAATTATATTAATTATATGAATGACATAATAGAAAAAATTGAAAAAATGTCTGTTCTTGAACTCAACGACCTTGTAAAGGCAATTGAAGAAAAGTTCGGCGTTTCAGCAGCAGCAGTTGCAGCAGCTCCTAGTGCTGGTGCAGGACCAGCAGCAGAAGAGAAAGATGCTTTCACAGTAGTACTTTCAGAAGCTGGAGAAGCAAAGATTGGTGTTATGAAGGTTGTTAAGGAAGCTCTAGGTCTTGGTCTAAAAGAGGCTAAGGATATAGTAGATAACGTTCCAGCAACTCTAAAAGAAGGAATGAAAAAGGCAGAGGCTGAAGATCTTAAAAAGAAGATCGAAGAAGCAGGAGGAAAGGTAGAATTAAAGTAAAAAAATACTCAAAAAGAAAAAGTCCCATATGGGACTTTTTCTTTTTGACAAACATAAGTTCCTAATATATATTGAAGAAAAATTCTTGATGGGACTTTTTAAAATAAAATCAAACACTCTCGTTTCAGAGAAGAATAATCTTCGTTTCAATATAAAAAGAATAGATGGAGGCACTATTGGTGTTTTTCAAGATTATCCAAATGCAAAGTTGGTACTCGAGGCAATTGAAAGCAGTATAAATTCTCTTTCCTTGAATCTAGAGGAGAGTTTTAGTAGTAGAGAGAAAAAGAAATTTATTCTGTCAATCGATGGCAAAGAAATTACATATTTCATAAAAGGTAAATTATGGAATAGATTTATTAAAGATAGAGATTATAAGAAAAGTGTAACTGCATTAAGGGATCGGGATGCTTACGATTTTGAAACTAGTAATTTTTCTGTTCTCTACGAACTCTTTGCAAATAGAAGAGCAGCAGAAAGATATCAAAGGAAGTTTAAGACAGATCTAGGTATCGAAAAAGCAGTTGGATTTTATATCTGTACACAAAAAGAAAATCAAGGAACACGCTTTGTTATATTTGAACATATACCAAATATGATTTACGAACTAACTGATGGGATACGTCGCGATATGGAATTATATGAGGTAGACATCCGACTTGCTCTCAATTCAGTAGGTGTGATCAATAAAGCGCCCTTTAAAAGAATTTTCGATTTGGTGCCTGTCACGAAAGGTAAGGGTATCGATTTTGTCATCGTCGACTCTGAAGATTGGTACATCAAAAAAATATAGCTAAACCGAGACTAGAAAAACCCTAAAAATAGGGTTTTTTTGTTGCTTGATTCCTGTTTTTAATAGGCGTATACTCTTTCCATGGAAACTCTCGGAAAACTGTTTGGTAGCTCGGCTCGTATCAAGGTCATGCGTCTTTTTATGCTGAACGGTCGTTCAGGTTTTGAAAATAAAGACATAATAAAACGTAGCAAGATCAGTCCAAGTTCTGCACGCAAAGAACTCTCTTTGCTTTCTGGAGCTGGATTCATAAAAAAGAAAAGTTTTACCAAGGAAGTTGAAACTCCTACAGGACGCTTGAAAAAGAAAAAAACAACAGGATGGTTTTTGAATGAGAATTATCCGTACCTAGCTTCAGTGCAAAACTTGCTGGTAGATTCTTGTTCTATGAATCGCGAGGATATCATGAAGCGATTTAAAAAAGCCGGAAAGATAAAACTTTTTATCGTTGCAGGGATTTTCACAAAAGACGAAGAGAGTCGTCTGGACTTGATGATAGTCGGAGACAATCTAAAAAGAAATATTATTGAAGCTTCAGTTAGGAATCTAGAAGCAGAATTGGGGAGAGAGCTTTCTTATGCTGTTTTTGAAACTATAGAATTTACTTACAGATTGGATATGTACGACAAGCTTGTGTGCGATGTGCTTGATTATCCGCACGAAACTTTAGTAAGTATTCCTGCTCTATCAACAAAAGTCTCTGCATAAGGGGCTTTTTAGTTATCCACATACATCTTTCCAATAGTTTTTAGTAGGGCTATAATATAAGCATACTTTGAAAGGTCGAACTTAAAAGGTATGTGTATTTATTAGTAACATTTTGCCGCTTGCGGTAAAGCGTTCTCCGCTCACGCAATTGCGCGGATGAGCGGTATATTAAAGTATGTTTATACAAACATGGGGAGAAGTCTTTGGTGCATCACTACAGAATCTATGGTGGGGTTTCATTAACTTCGTTCCGAATCTTATAGTAGCGATTATAGTTTTTATAGTAGGGTGGGTAGTTGGTTCAGTAGTAGGAAAGGCAATCGAGCAAGTTATCAGTGCTCTTAAAATCGATTCTCTTTTCAAAAGTGCAGGTGCAGAAGAAGTACTTTCACGTGCTGGATTCAAACTCAATGTTGGTGGTTTCTTGGGTGGTTTGGTAAAGTGGTTTGTTATTGTAGTTTTCCTAATGACTTCACTAGAAGTTATTGGTCTAACACAAGTAAATGATTTCTTACGTGAAGTTGTTTTGAACTATCTTCCAAACGTTATCATCGCTTCACTAGTTCTAGTTGTTGCTACAATCATTGCTGATGCAATGAGAAAAGTTGTAGAAGGATCAGCTCGTGCAGCAAATGTACACTCAGCAAACTTGCTAGGTACAATTACAAAATACGCAATTTGGATTTTTGCTCTTATCATTGCTCTTTCTGAGCTTGGTATTGCAGCACAATTCATGCAAATTCTTTTCACTGGACTTATCGCAATGCTTGCTATTGCAGGTGGACTTGCTTTTGGTCTTGGAGGCAAAGAGGCTGCATCTCGTACAATCGAGAAGCTTCGCTCAGAAACTTCACATCGATAAAAAGTTCGATCATTTCGACAAAAAATCTCCCTTTTGGGGGATTTTTTGTTTTGCACAGTTTTGCTGCTTAGTTTAAATATATGAGTTATAATAAATAATATAGTCATACGCACTATTTATCATGACTATAAAATTATCAATAAAATAAAAATATTAAACATATGAATAAAAAATATTTATTGGCTATATTTCTTGCACTTGTGATAGGTTTTTTTGGAGTTAATTCTCAAGTTCGCGCTGAGTCAGAAAGTGGAGACAGTGGTGACTCTGCGGAAGTAGAAGGCTCAGACGATAACTCAGGATCAGACGATGGTTCTGACAAATCAGATTCAAATGACGACAATAGTAATGATTCTGAAGAATCAAATGATGATAGTAATGATGATTCAAATGATGACGCAAGTAACGACTCAAATGAGTCAGATGATTCAGGAATAGATGGGGATGATGATTCAAATGACGACAAAGGAGGCCTTCGTCCAAGAATTAAGGATCGATTTATGAGTGAAGAGGATAAACCAACAATGAATCCTTTCTTGAAAAAGATGGAAGATCGAGAAACCATATTGGATAAGTTCAAGGAAAATAGTGGACCAGGTAGTTTAGGTCGCACTGTTTCAGAAATCCGAAAACATGTTGGAGCAAGATTAGAAGTAGCTGGTAAGAATCTAGACAACTTCATACTCCGACTTGATGAGCGTCTTACAAAAATCGAAGCTTCCGGCAGAGATGTTACTAATCAGAGAGCCCTACTTGATGAAGCTAAAGATGCAGTAGATGGAGTACATACAGCAGTATCAGAGAACAAAGCTTTGATTGAAAGTGAGACAGCAACAAAAGAAGAAGTTAAAGCAGCTGCAGAAGAAGTTAAGACAACTGTTGGTGTTGCTCGAGACGCAATAAAGATGGTTATCGAATCTATGAAAGAAAGTTTCTCACCGACAGATACCGGAGACAGTGATGATGATTCAACAAATAGTTAATTAATAATTTAATTGAATTTAAAAAATATGGAAAACTCAAACGAATCAACGAATATGAATCCTATGGGTTCTATGAATCAGATGAACAACCAAGCGCCTGTTCACACTGGTCATTCAAAGAGAAATATAGTCTGGGTTGTTGTAATAATAATCTTAGCCGCACTAGCTTATTTCTACATGAATGGTAACTTCTCAAAAAACATGATAGAAAATTCAACAAGTGAAGTTAGCACACAAGATGATGCAAATGCAGAAGTGATCACAAATACAAACGACGATCTCTCTAGTATAGAAGCAGATTTCAATGCTATGGACTTCGAATCATTGGACGCAGGGTTAGAATAGTCGTTTTTTCAAAAACAGAAGCCCCCAGAAGGGGGTTTTTGTTTTGTTGACTGTAGATATTTTGTGTTGTAGTATAAATAAAAAGTAACAATATGAGATATGTTTCAATTAGGCAAAAGCCTTCAGATAAGAATATATTTGATGCTGTTCGCATAGAAATAGATATACACAGAAGAAAAATTCTTCGTCATATTAAAGATACGAACAAAATGAGAGTAGAGTTTTTTAAGTTTTTTAAAGAAGAAATCTGCGAGGATATCAGAAAAGAACACAGACCATCTAACTCACCGATATATTTTCTCAAGAAAATTGCAAATGAAGTTTGGGATCACATCCCTGAGATTCAAGCGATTGTGAATATCAAAAAATTCAACGATCAGGAAACAAAGAAGAGAACTGCTCGTGAACGTAAAGCTAAGTTTCGCAGGATGAATAGAGATGGTCAAAAAAAGCCTGACTCACCAAAAGAAACAAAGGTCGAGCTTGAGCTCAAAAAACAACTTAAACTATTTTAATCTTTTAAACCCGCAAACTCGCGGGTTTTAATTTTGACAAAAATTGATATAAGTTGTAGTGTAGAGAAAAATATTGTTCACCAAAATTTTCAAAATATGGATTTATTTATCGTAGTTACTCCCGATGTGAGTAACGTATCTAAAGATGTAATTGCTCAGGCTTATGAAAAAACTGAGAAAAATCTCAACAGATCTATCTTCTTTTCTCATGAACCTGTAGGAACCGAGAAGGTTTTTATTTACTCAGAAAAAACTATCGGTGTTGAATTTTATGAACATACCGAAAGGTTGATATTGGATTATTACAAATTGGGCAAGGGGGCAATTTGTTCAATTGACCAGATGTCATTTGAAGAAGTAGTTACAACAAGTCCGAAGATTGCGACTTTGTTTTTCGTTGTCACTGAAAATAAAGTTGAGGCTTTGTTTAAAAAATTAAGCAGTGAAACTTATGGGAATGCATATAAAGATTTACTCTTGTCTCCGCTTAGTAGCAAGGAAAAGTTTATACCCGGCGAAGTGGTTTTTATTGGTAGGGTTTTTGATAATGTGTTTTCCGCATGTTATTTATCAGAGTATGATTTACTCGATACATTTCATGTTGAAGGTCAATTTAAACTCAGTGCTATTTCTACAGGACGCTCTGCATTGCAAACATATCTTCGCATGAAAGATGCTGGAAAAGACTTCAGTGAAAATATGAAGGAAGCCATGAAAACCGGTCTAAAAAAAATGCACACTGGCATCGGTAAATTCATTGAAAACATAGACAAATAATGCACTCAAAAAGCCCTTATTTTTAAGGGCTTTTACTATATTTGGGCACTTTCCAAATATTACAGCCAAAAGCTTGACTTACTATTTGTATTCCTATATACTCTCCTTACTGTTATGAAATTAACTAACAAAACAAAGCACAAGCGGGTATTCTAAAACTCTTTTGTTTTAGCTTGGCCCGCCAAAAGGCGGTTTTTTTAGTCAAAAATTGACCGGACGACCACTCATTGAAAACTGAATTCTGTTACGACATACAATCTTTTTGTTCTAGGTTATCTAGGACATGGGGTCTTTTAAGTCGTGTCGTAAACAGAACGAATTCATACTAGATATTGAGATTATCCAAGCGGTTGGATTTTTGTTTTAGTATGAATTCAAAACACTAAATATTCCGGAGAGAGTATTTAGTGAGTATGTGGTTTTTAGATTTCCTAATAGGAAATTAAGAGCGTATGGTGGATGCCTTGACTCTACATGGCGATGAAGGACGTAGCATGGCTGCGATAAGCTTCGGGGAAGTGCCTAGCAACTTTTGATCCGAAGATTTCCGAATGGGGAAACCCTATTGAGTAAACCTCAATAACTCTGACGTTTCGTCAGAGAGTATACCCAGGGAAGTGAAACATCTCAGTACCTGGAGGAAAAGAAAACAAAGTCCGTAAGGACAAAATTTCCGGAGTAGCGGCGAGCGAAATGGAAATAGCCCAAACCGAATGATAATGTCGCAAGATATTATTAATCGGGGTTGTAAGGTGACGATCACGTTTTATTACGTAAAGAGTTACAAAATGTATTGATAGTAGAAGTTGTTGGAAAGCAACGCCGTAGACGGTGATAGCCCGGTACACGAAATTAATATATCTCTTTTGTCGTCATTCTTGAGTACCTCAAGACACGAATAGCTTGAGGGAATCCACCGGAACTAACCGGTAAGGCTAAATACATGTAGAGATCGATAGTGAACTAGTACCGTGAGGGAAAGGTGAAAAGTAGTCCGAAAGGACAGTGAAATAGACCTGAAACCATAT
>DALYDX010000013.1:0-5039 GCA_031972835.1 Minisyncoccota bacterium
CGGACGTTTGGAAGGTCTAGAATCTTCATTATAAGACGTCCTGGGCCTATACCAGCGCCTCCGTGTGGAGGACAGCCATAACGGAAGAAGTTTAGGTAGTCAGAGAGTGCCTCAAGTGACATTCCTTTTTCTTTTGCCTGAGCTTCGAGTATTTCAATTCTATGTTCACGCTGAGCTAGAGTTGTAATCTCAATACCGCGGAAGAGTAGGTCTGCACGACGAGATCTATCAGAACCTTCTTCAAGTCTCATGTGATAGAAAGCGGATTTTGATTTGTGATAATCACAGATAAATACAAATTCATGGTTTTGTTCACGTTTTACGTATTCGCATATCGCACGCTCTTCTTCTGGTGAAAGATCATGATCTTCAGAACTCGCAATTCCCTCTTTTGCCAAAATTTCTTTTGCTTCAGTCATTTTGATTCGTGGAAATGGACGAGCTGGAACTGTGATATCAAGCTCTGGGAATTTTTCTTTTAGATTTTCAAAACCAGCGACTATCATACCCTCTTCTTGATCCATAACATCATGATGTGAATCGATAAATGCGACTTCGAAGTCCCAACCAGTAAACTCTGTCATGTGGCGAGTTGTAAATGATTCTTCTGCACGAAATACTGGACCTGCGATAAACACGCGTTCAAACCCAGATGCAATTCCCATTTGTTTGTAGAACTGCGGAGATTGTGCGAGGTATGCTTTTCGATCAAAATAATTTACTTCAAAAACTTCAGCACCAGTTTCTGATGGTGTAGACATAAAAGATGGTGAGTAGAGCTGTGTGTAGCCATTTTCATCCCAATACTTTCTGAAACCTTTTTCAAGTTCAGTCCACACTTTGAATATTTTTGTCTTTTCGGGTTTGCGTAGATCTATCCAGCGATAGTCAAAACGAGTTGGAGCTTCTGTCTCTTCGTTTCCTTTTTCGATTATTGGAATTGGAAGTTCAGGATTTGCAATTGAAAGTACTTCGATAGATTCTACTCCGATTTCAAATCCACCTGGAGCCTGAGGTACATCTTTTACAAGTCCACTTATTCTCACAACTGATTCATGAGATAGATTCTTTGCAATTTCAAATACTTCAGGATTTTTTATTTCTATTACTGTCTGCGCTATACCAGTAACATCGCGAAGTATAAGAAATATAATCTTACTTTGTACACGCAGTGTATGCACGAAACCTTGCACAGTAGCATTTTCACCACTATGATCTTTCAATTCAGAAACATGTATTGCTTTTACCATATGTTTTTGAGCTCTAGAGGAAACAAAAATCGCCTCTTCGAACTTACATTAATTTGTAAATTCGCAGGGGCGATTCATGTTTGAAACGCGGTGCCACCCTACTTCGTCAGTCTCGTTTCGAGCGAGATGACCTTGTAATCTTGGTTTTTCCTCCCCGTTGTCAGCGGATCAGTGGATTCCTTTATACTACATCTATAATGATGTTGTTGCAATAGTTAATTTCCAACTATATGTTTAAGTGCTTTTTCTTGCACTACTGCGTGACTTGCTCCATAAACAATGAAAATATTTTTACCTTCTTTCCAAAGTCTTTCAATTTGGTCAACAATATAAGTATCTCTGAAACCTTCGTCTTCAAAACGTGATACCTCATTTATTTTTGAAAAAGTAGTAGTTGGATTGATTATCTTATAAAAGAAATCTCTAGCATTCTCATCGAATTCAATGGCAAACATATCTTTTGTAATTTTCTTCATATTTTCAATAGAAAAATCAAAATTATTCCACCCACTTTCTGACTTGTCATATTTTAAAGAGTTACCAACATATACTTCAAACGGAGGCTTTTCTACTAAGTTATTCCACTGATAGCACATTCTAGCAAAGAAGTAGTATTCTATTTCTTCTTTTGCAAAATGTTTTTCTAGCTCACTGAATACATATTTTGCAGGAGGTTCTGGTGAAAAAGTTTCGATATTTTCTTGAGTGGCAAGCCAAGTCAAAAAACCTGCGCCACCTTGTTTCAAAATAGATTCATCTCTAGTTTTATACAAAGGCCTTTTGCCACCTTCTACCAGCGCAATACAGTTCTCTCCATTCGTTTTACTTATAAATTCATTCCAATATGTTTCATTTTTTCTAAATTGTTCATCATCTGGGTCAAATGTGTGATGTTCCCCAAAGTAATATATGAATTGATTGTCTTTTTCCAATGCAAAAGTATATGGTGTCTCATGTTCCAATTTTGAATAATCTTCATATTTCATCAATAAATCGCTTGCTTTCATATCTCTATTGTAACACTAGATAAATAAAAAAACCGCCAAGTATAAGTTGGCGGTTTCACTAAGCTATAACGGGCATACCCGGACCATACTTACGCATTCGAGTTCTGGTCATCCTCTTCGAAAAGAAATCTAAAGGACTTTAATCTTCAAGCTCATGCTCGGCAATCAGGATTTCTTCTTCCTTGAACTGTAGGTCATAGAGCTTTTTGTAACGTCCATTTGCAATCTGTATCAGTTCGTCATGGGTTCCCTCTTCGACAATTTTACCTTTATGCAGGACACAGATTTTATCTGCATTGCGTACAGCACTCAATCTATGAGCAACTATGAAAGTAGTTTTTCCTTTCATAAGCTCTTTGAGAGAATTCTCAATTGTTCTCTGAGTCTCTGCGTCGAGTGCTGAAGTCGATTCATCCAAGATCAAAATCTTTGGATTAGCAACAAGTGCTCGAGCAATCGCGATTCGCTGTTTCTGTCCACCAGATAGTTTTACCCCTCTATCTCCAACGATTGTCTCCCATCCATCGGGCTGGTCTTTTATAAATTCCAGCAAGTCAGCTTTTTTCGCTGCGTCATTCAACACTTCTTGATTTACATCTTTACGAGGATACATTATATTCTCGCGGATTGTTGTATCAAAGAGTACTGGTTCCTGTGGGACAATTCCAATCTGTGACCTCAGGCTTGTGAGATCATATTTGTATATTGGAATCCCATCAACAAGTATTTCTCCAATCTTTGGATCATGGAATCGATATATCAATTCTGTAAGTGACGTCTTACCAGAGCCAGTTTTACCTACGAATGCAATTACAGATCCCGATGGTGCCGAGAACGACAGATCATCAAGCACGAGTTTGCGCTCGTCATGAAAAAATGCAACATTCTTGAATTCTACATCTCCGTTAATCTGCTTTTTTACTGCACCGGGTTCGTTATAATTTTCTGGTTCAATAGAAAGTATTTCGTGAGCATCAGAAACATTTATGATTGAATTCTGAATAGTACGCCACATATTTCCAAGTCGCAAAAATGGATTAAATACCATACCTACGTATGCATTGAATGCAATAACCTGACCTGGTGTTAGTGAGTTCAGCTGAAGCATTTTTATAGACAAAATCAATATAACAGCTTGAGTTGCCAAGACTATTATTTTTTGAGATATATTAATTTTACTCCACAACTCCCAAAGTCTTCTTTGAGCACCTAGTACTTTAACAGTGTAGTTTTGTCGATTCTTTTGAGTTTCGTACTCTTCTGCGGCAAATTGTTTTACTGTCGCAATGTTATTTAACCCATCTGACCTTGCTCTCCATGCATGCACCCATTGCTTTTGATTTTCTCTTTGGAATTTTGCACCATCTCCAACTGTTCTTAGAACAATTAGTACATATGTTAAAACTCCAGCCAGAAGTATCAGTGACATACTGGTATTTATTGTAAATACTGTAATAAATGCCACGACAATTCCCAAGAATGCCGGCATGAGTTCCATAATTACATCACTAAACATTGACTGCAGATTATTACCCGCTGTCATTGTCTTTTGTACCATTTCAGACATTGGATGATTCTTTAGGTATGACACAGGAAGTTTTACAAACTTTGCAGCGACATCAGAATGATAAGTTGTAATTATTTTATAATTTACCCAATCACTCTTTGTTACTTTAATTTTTTGACCTATAGCTGAGAATGCAGTTATAACTAATAGTAGAATTAGTGCAAACCAGACACTCCCAATATCGGTGGATATGTTTGTCAGCGCATCAAAGAAATGTCCTGAAATAAGTGGGACAATACCGTCCAATATGGCAATAAAAAAAGACAGAATTATTAGTGTTCGCACTTCTTTCTTGTGGTTCACTGTAATTTGCTGCCAAATGAGTTTTATTCCATGGGCGTAGTCTTTCAACGCCAACTTTTTTTCTTTATTTTCTTTTATATTCATATTGTAAAATATCTTTTATTTGCTTATATTATATCATTTTTTTAAGTAAAGTCAAACTTAAAAATAGTCGATTTTGAGTGCACTTCGTACTTCACGCATAGTTTCAGCTGCGACCTTGCGAGCCTCTCTAGTTCCCTCTTCGAGTAAATCCATAATCATCTTTGGGTTCTTTGCAAGCTGTTCACGTCTTTCGCGAATTGGAGAAATAATTTCTTTCAATACTTCTGCAAGTCTTTTTTTAAGCACTACGTCTCCAAGTCCTCCTTTTTCATATTGTTTTTTTAGGTCTGCAACTTCGTCTTTGTTTGGATCAAAAATATCTAGATATGTGAAAACAACATTGCCTTCTACTTTCCCTGGATCTTCCACACGAATATGATTTGGGTCAGTATACATACCCATAACTTTTTCCTCTATCACCTCATCGCTATCTGCGAGATAGATGCAGTTACCAAGCGACTTAGACATCTTGGCATTGCCGTCAGTACCAACTAGTCTACCGGTATCTCCAGAAATATGTTTTATGCGGTCAAAAACTGGTCCGTACATGCGATTGAAAGCGTCCACGATTTCATTGGCCTGCTCAATAACTGGGAATTGGTCTTCTCCTACAGGAATCAGATTGGATTTCATTACGAGAATATCCGCAGCCTGTGATACAGGATACGCGAGAAATCCAAGCGGTACTCCTGGCTTGTTTATATTTTCAGTTTTCTCGATAACCCCATCTACTTCTTTTATCTCAGTCATCCCCCACCCTTTCTGCGAAATTTCTGTTTTTACGGTAGGATTCTGCATAAGTCTATTTACTGTGACAAGATTCATGAA
>DALYDX010000013.1:5139-13824 GCA_031972835.1 Minisyncoccota bacterium
CTGTTTTTACGGTAGGATTCTGCATAAGTCTATTTACTGTGACAAGATTCATGAATAGTACCGTGAGTTCTGCGATCTCCGGAATCTCTGACTGGATATACATGATAGTTTTTTCAGGTTTTAATCCGCACGCCAAGTTGTCGAGTGCGACTTCGAGTACATTATTTCGAACTTTATCTGGATTGTCGGCGTTGTCAGTTAAAGCCTGGATATCAGCAATCATATAAAAAGACTTCTCTGATTCTTCTGCTAGAGCAATTCTTTTCTGTAGGGATCCGACAAAATGTCCCAAGTGAAGCTTACCTGTTGGTCTATCTCCTGTTAGCACAATAGTTTTGTTGTCTTGCATAGGTCCTAATTTTAGCAAATATATTGATAATTATGAAATATCTATATAATCCACATGATACTAACTTTTCTATTCAAATTATCAGGCTTTTAGTCGGAGTCTATGTGCTACAATCGTTCCAATGGCAAAACTTCAATCAAACAAACTTCGTGTCCCACCACAAAGCATAGAGAGTGAAAAGGCGGTACTCGGCTCGCTCATGGTTAGACCTGGAGCGATTATTGATATTGCAGAAACACTTTCTCCGGAATCATTTTATAGCGCACGTCACAAAACTATATTTCAAGCAATGCTTGACCTAGCTTCAAAGTCTCAACCTATTGACCTGGTTTCAATGATGCACCTTCTGTCTGAACGAAAAGAGCTCGACAATATTGGCGGAGCAAGTTATCTATCTGAAATCGTTGCAACAGTTCCATCAGCAACCAACGCAGTTCACTATGCTTCTATTGTTGAGAAAAAATATATACTCCGTGAACTTATCGACGCAGCCGACTTCGTGTCAGACTTAGGGTTTAGTGAGAGTGATGAAAACGTAGAAGATATCATGGATAGTGCGGAAAAAAGAATATTTGGCATTACCTCTGCTCCAAAGGGTCAGAAGTTTGTAAGTATTCGTCAGACCCTCGCTACTGCATGGGAGCGAATAGAAAAACTTCACGAATCCAAAGGTGGACTTCGCGGTGTGTCTACTGGATTTAAAGATATGGATACCATGCTTGCTGGTTTGCAAAAATCAGATTTGATCATCCTGGCTGCACGTCCATCTATGGGTAAGACTGCACTTGCACTCGATATTGCTCGTATGGCTGCAACTCAAAACAATGTACCAGTTGGAATATTTTCTCTTGAGATGAGTTCACAGCAACTTGTAGATCGTATGCTTGCGTCTGAATCACGAGTAAATGCTTGGAATCTTCGCACAGGTCAACTTACCGCTGATTCTGAGTTCTCAAACTTGCGCGACGCACTCGATAAGCTATCAAAAGCTCCGATATTTATAGATGATCAAGCTGGTAACTCCATAATGCGTATGCGCGCAACAGCACGTAGACTTAAAAGTGAACATGGTTTGGGTTTGATCATAATCGACTATCTACAGCTTATGACAACATCTAAAAATTACGATTCGATGGTAAACCAAGTTACAGAAATTTCCAGATCTTTGAAAGGTCTAGCCCGTGATTTGGATGTACCAGTGCTGGCACTATCTCAGCTTTCTCGTGCAGTTGAATCTCGTGGTGGAAAGCCTAGACTCTCAGACCTCCGAGACTCTGGATCTATCGAGCAAGATGCGGACGTGGTTATGTTTATTCACCGAGAGGATAAGTATAAAGATGAATCAGAGCGCACAAACCTCGCAGAGATACTAATTGAAAAACACCGTAACGGTCCTACAGGAAAGGTTGATCTTTATTTTGACGAAAGAACCGGATCATTTTTACCTATTGAAAAGGGAGAACTAGGATCATTCAAGCCATCAAAGAAAGAGATCTCTCAGAGTGACAACGATATCTTCTAGAAAAAATTATGCCTGACCCAATTGATGATTTATCTCAAATATTTAAAAGATTCCCAGGTATTGGTATTCGCCAGGCTAGGCGTTTTGTGTACTTCCTACTCTCTGCACCCGAGGATTATCGCAATCAACTTATAAAGGAAATTTCAAATTTGAAGAATAGTGTATCTATATGCCCATCTTGTTTTATACACTTCACTTCTTCCGAGGAAGGCCTCTGTGATGTTTGTAGGAAAAATACAATTGATAAAAGTATTTTGCTTGTTGTAGAAAAAGATTCAGATTGCGAAAGTTTCAAACGTACTCATGCACACAAAGGAAAATACTTTATCCTAGGAGGACTCGTTCCGTCGGTTGAGAAAAATGTAGGTTCTTTTATTAGAGAAAAAGAATTACTAAAAACAATAGAAAGTAGACTGACAGACGGACTCTCCGAGGTGATACTCGCCTTCCCTGCCACACCAGACGGAGAACACACTGATTCATATGTTCGATCACGTTTAAATGAATATATTTTAAATAAGAATCTCCGTGTGACCTCACTCGGTCGAGGTTTGTCTACTGGCAGTGAGCCTGAATACGCAGATTCCGAAACTCTAAAAAGCGCCCTCGGTAATCGACAATAAAAAATACCCCACAATTCTGTGGAGTATTTTTTATTTTATTGCAGTAATTTTTACTTTTGAGATTTCTTGGCGATGGCCGTTTGTTTTCTTGTAACGACTCTTTGGTTTGTATTTCATTACGATAACTTTTGCAAGTCTTCCGAAAGAAACAAAACTACCCATAACTTTAGCTCCTTTTATGTAAGGTGTTCCAATAGTAGTATCAGTTCCGTTGTCTACAAGTAGTACTTTTTCAAACTCTATAGCATCTCCTGCTACGAGTGTGCCTGGGAGTTTTTCTATAGTTATAACATCACCTACAGAGACTTTGTATTGCTTGCCACCAGTCAAGATAACAGCAAATTCGTCGCTTTTAGTGCTTGTTTTTTTAGTTGTTGCCTTTGTTGCCATACAGTAAGCCTATCTTAGATGAAAAGGCTATAAAAGTCAATACTATTTGGTCGCTTTCAATAATCAGGCTATAATCGACATGTATTAGCCTGATTTTATAGCCTAATTTATAGCCAAGTACTCAAAATGAAAATATACAATTCCCTAAGCAAGCAAATAGAAGATTTTAAAGCTATATCCGACACTGTTGGCTTATACACCTGTGGTCCAACTGTATATGACTACGTAACTATCGGAAACTGGCGTACATATATACTTGGAGACCTTGTTTTTAGAGTCTTAAAGTACAATGGGTATGAAACTAGATACATGATGAACTTAACTGACGTAGGTCATCTTACTGGCGACAACTTAGGTGATGCAGATACAGGTGAAGACAGAATGGAAAAAGCTAAAAAACGTGAAAACAAAACGGCATGGGAGATCGCTCAGTTCTACATCGACGACTTTCTCACCTCATACAATACATTGAACATGTCAGCACCAGAAAAATTCCTCCGAGCGACTGATCATATAGAGGAGCAGATTGATTTGATAAAAAAACTTGAAGAAAATGGTTTTACATACAAGATAAATGATGGAATATATTTCGATACAAGAAACTATGAAGAGAAAGGTTTCAAATATGGTGAGTTATCAAATTTGGATAAACTAAAAGCTGGTGCACGAATAGAATTCAATCAGGAGAAAAAAGATCCTCATGATTTTGCGCTTTGGAAATTTAGCCCCGCAGATGAAAAAAGAGATATGGAATGGGAGAGTCCTTGGGGAGTTGGGTTCCCTGGCTGGCACATAGAATGTTCTGCTATGAGTATGAAATATCTTGGTGAGCAATTTGATATACACATAGGAGGTGAAGATCTGAAAAGTACTCATCACCCAAACGAGATTGCGCAATCACAAGGTGCGACAGGAAAGTCCCCTTTTGTAGGATACTGGATGCATGGAGCATTTTTACAAGTAGATGGAGGCAAGATGGGAAAAAGTCTTGGTAATGCGTATTCTCTGCACGATATAGTTGCAAAAGGATTCTCCCCTATGGCGCTCCGATATTTTTATTTCTCTGGACACTATCGCTCACCACTCAATTTTACTTGGGAAGCTCTAGAAGCTAGTCAAAATGCATACAATAGATTGTTGAATCAGATTGAAAATCTCGGAGAAGAGGTGGGTTCACCAAATACAAAATATATTGAATATTTCAAAGAGTTTATAAATTCTGACTTAGAGATACCGAGAGCTTTAGCACTAACTTGGGATTTATTGAAAGACGGATCTGTGTCAGACTCTGATAAACTCGCAACTATATATGACTTTGATAGAATCTTTGGATTTAATCTTATGCAAACAGTCAATGAAAATATAAATCAGCAATTGCCAAAAGAAATCGAAGATCTAGGCTCACTTCGTGATCAAGCTCGCAAAGATAAAGATTGGGTACTTTCAGATTCACTACGTGCAGATATTGAAAAACTAGGATATGAAGTAAAGGACTTACCTACTGGTGAGCAATTGATCAGAAAATCATAACTCAACTTTAATTTCTCTTTTGAATTCTGAATTCTAAACATACAAATCCACACTTTCTAAAAAGCCTTGCGCAGTGCGACGGCACGAGCAGAGCAAAAATCCAGCAGGATTTTATGTGTGCTTTTTAAAAGTGGTGGATAAAAAATATTTTATCTTTGTTTTAATAGTTTATTTGTTTGGAGTCTCTACTGTAGAAAACTCAACATAAAACTGGGCACCCATTCCCTTTCCTTTTGATTCAAGCCACACCTTGCCCTTGTGTGCGTCTACGATTTCTTTTGCCAAGTACAATCCGAGCCCTGAGCCTCCAGTATTTACCTTACCTCCTTCACCGCGACTAAATTTCTGGAACAATGTCTTTGCGATTTCAGGCGTGACACCCATGCCTGTGTCTTTGATCGATAGCAGTACTCGATCAAGTGGAGATCTAGTTACTGACACATCTATAGAGCCACCAGTTTCTGTATATTTGATTGAATTATCTATTAGATTGAGCACAACCTGACGAATCTTTTCCATATCACCATTGACCCAATAGTTTGCGCCACTGTCCGTACTAAACTTCAACTTCAAGCCTTTCTTCTCGGCCGTAACAGATAGATCAGTTGCGAGTATGCTCACAGCTTCAGTGAAGTCAAAAGGTTTCATCTCGTATTTCATTCCACCTTGCTCAATTTTCGATACATTGAGCAGATCTTCAACGATCTTTGTAAGATGTCGACTTGATTCAAATACACGATCAATCGCTTCTTTTTGTTTTGGTTGCACTTCACCAAAAGATCCATCGAGAAGCATCGAAGTATATCCAGTTATAGCAGTTAGCGGACTCCTGAGTTGGTGGGATGCAAGCGAGAGGAACTCAGTTTTGAGCTTATCTAAGCCTTTTAATTTTTCATTGGCAGATTCTAAGTTTGAAGATAGTATTTCAAGTTGCTCCTTTTGTCGAACTTCACGCATAACACCACGGATCAAAAAATATCCAACCCCAGAAAGAAGTATTAGGGTTATAACTATGATCACATGTATTACATCCAAACTATTTATGAAAAGCAGAGAGAATACGAGCGCAAGTAGTGTTATAACCAGGACCTGCACTCCAATAAGCTTCATGTTAAATGCTTTATATCGAACCATGGAATACGCTACGAACCCCAAGAACAAAACCATTCCTATAGGACCAAAGAGATTAAACTCATATCTTTGAGTTATCTCGCCTATTATATTTGAAAAGGCAAATATAGTTAGAAATAGAAAGTTTCCTATAGTAATAATCAGTATTTGTTTCCGCTCCGATGCATCTGTAGTTTTCTGACTTTTATTTATTCCTAATATTAAAATGATTGGCAGTAGTGTAAATTCAAAAATATATATTACATTCCAGAAAGACCCAAGTACTGACTGGCAATTTATGATATCGAACTCCTTCATCATGTATCCTGAAGGTAAAAACACTGAGACAGCCAACAAAAACAAGAAAAATATAATCTTAATAAATGATCCCAGATCTTTTTTGTATGTAAAAACGTAGACGAAGTAAAATGAAGATATATATATCAATACTTCAAACAAAGCCAGTATTTGCCATGAAAAATGCACCAACCCAGCACTTGCCGCGGTCCATTGAAATAGAACGCTCGTAACCCAGAGTGCAAATGAACAGTTTAATAATAGAAAAAGAGATGCTCGCAGGGAGAACTTGTCCTTAAAGAAGATCAGAAATCCCATGATAAGACTTATGAATACGATCGGTATGTACGAATAAAACAGCAATCTCGGAGCTATCGAAAAATCAAATATTCCTAGTACATTTGGTACTGCATCTGGGCAAAGTAGTAATCCATCCATTATTATTCCTCGGGTTCGATAATAAAAAAATTCTCTCTTATTACCGAAGCATAAAAGGTATATCCGACTGAAATACCCATAAGTATAAAAAGAAGCAATATAAAATATTTTGTTGATTTATTCATACAAGTGTATACTGAATAGTATATCATGAGAGTTTTATTTGTATCAAATGATCTTATAGCTGGAAACTTAGCGCGTAGACTTGTAGACGAAGGTCATCAAGTAAAGCTCTATGTACATGAACGCGACCGACGCGGTAATTTGGATTTTATAGTACCAAAAACAAACAATTGGAAAAAAGAACTCCCTTGGGTTGGCAAAGATGGACTTATAGTGTTTGACGATGTTGGATGGGGCAAAGAACAGTCCAAACTAAGAAAACAAGGCTATACAGTCTTCGGCGGATCAGTTTTAGGAGATAAACTAGAGAGCGATAGAGAGTACGCTCAAGAAATATTCAATAAGTATGGACTTAAAACGAAGGACACTAAAGATTTTGAAGCGATGTACGATGCTATTGAGTACGTTGAAAAAAATCCACGCGCGTGGGTTGTAAAACAAAATGGCCATGCATCGAAAAGTATAAATTACGTTGGTTTTTTTGAAGACGGCCGGGACGTTCTATCTGTCCTCAAAAATTATCTTACCAATCCAAAAATAAATCGAGAAAGAATTACCCTGCAAGAAAAAATAGAAGGCGTAGAGATTGGTGTGGGACGATATTTTAATGGTAAAAAATGGGTTGGACCTATTGAGTTCAATATAGAACACAAAAAGTTTTTCCCGGGTGACATTGGTCCTGCTACAAGTGAGATGGGTACTCTTGCCTGGTACAGTGAAGACGAGCAAAACAAATTATTTAAAGAAGTTTTAGAACCACTTGTGCCCTACTTGATAGAAATTGATTACCGAGGTGACTTTGAAATAAACTGTATAGTCAACGAAACTGGTGCATGGCCACTTGAAGCAACGCCTAGGTTTGGATCACCTATCGTACATTTGCACGACGAGATTCATATATCACCTTGGGGAGAATTCTTGTATGCAGTTGCAAAAGGTGAAGATTACGATCTTAAATACAACAAAGGATACGGTCTTGTTGTACTTGTTGCTGTTCCCCCATTTCCTTATACAAAAAAAGAGGCTTTCAGTACTTTTTATGGTATGAATATTTTCTTTCACAATTTTACCGGCGAAGACGCCAAGCATGTACATTTTGAAGAAATTTCTCGTGACGTAGACAATCCAAATCAATTTTACATCTCAGACAACCGAGGTTATGTTTTATATGTAACTGGTATGGGCAAAACCTTACCTGAAGCGATCAAGGATACTTATGCTCGAGTAGATAAAGTCATTATTCCAAAGATGATATATAGAAACGACATAGGAGAACGCTTTATGGATAGAGATGAAAAAAGGCTTCGAGATTGGGGTTACCTATAAGAAAAAACACTCCGTACTTACGGAGTGTTTTTGATTTAGCTTCGCATTTCAAGCATTGCCCCACCTATGATCATCAGCGCAATAGCTATGATTTTCGGGATCAAACTCGATTTTGAAATTTTCTCATTGAATATGTGTGGAGCTATAAGCGTTCCAACTACTCCAATCAAGAAAACATAGAAATACTGAAGTGATCCGACAGCGTATACTTGTGCTATTTGAATTTTTAAACTAGCAAACATAACAGCTACTAGACCAATCGCATTTAAAACTTCGTTTGAAATATTTATAGCGATAGTCATCTTACTTTTTCGATTCTCGTGCATTGTCTCATGAAGCTCCTTTCTGAATTTAGGTAGTGCGATATAACACACAAGAGCTGTCATACCCATACCGATACTCATCCAAAACATCGAAGTAGGAAAAAGCGATAGGTCATCCATAGCCTGAGTCTTAAAGAAAACTGAACCCAAAGCTATGATCAGGGCTGATATACTCATCAGAAATGCTTCTCTGAATCTAAAAGTGAATTCTTTGAAGTCTATAGCGAGTATAGCCCCTCCGAGGATCACTAGTAGTGCAAAAAAGAGATTGTTGAGTGCAAGTTTTTCACCGAGAAATATTATCCCGAGTATGTACACGAATACTCCTATGAGTTGGAAGAAAGGTATCACAGATGATACCGGAATCTCTTCATTTTCAAGCGCTTTCAAATAAAACCAAAGCCAAGAAAATTCCAACACTCCCGAGAGTATTAGTATGAGTATAGTTTTTGTAGGTAAAAATATTTCTATTCCTCCAATCAAACTTATAATCAGAAAAACCAACGCTACTACAAAAGTGAATAGCCCAGAAAACAAAAACAGAGCTCTAATCGGAGCGACGTGTTTTACCAGATACGAATCAGATATGTTTACTAAGGCAAAACATAACGGGGCTACTATTGCAGCCAATATAAACCATGTTTGCATAATTTT
>DALYDX010000013.1:13924-16970 GCA_031972835.1 Minisyncoccota bacterium
AATTTGATAAGTATTTTGATATGTAAATCCCCTCTTTTGCCTTGAGCTTTTGGGACCCCCTTTTCTTTGATACGTAGTATCTCACCGTGTGTAATTCCTTCAGGTATTTTTAAGGTCACTGGCCCATCTAGAGTCTCGATTTTATACTCCGCACCAAGCAGCGCGTCAGTGAGCTTGATGTCTAGACTCATATTTAGATTACTACCCTCGCGTGTAAATATAGGATGTCCGGTTACATTGATCTTTATATACAAATCTCCAGATGCTCCGTGAGTTATAGCTTCCCCCATACCTGTCATACGTACCATTTCTCCGTTTTGAATTCCTGTGGGAATTTTTATAGAAATTTCTTCTTCACGTCTTTTTACGCCAGCGCCTCGGCAGTCGTTACATTTCTCTTTTGGTACTTTTCCAGACCCTCCACATTCATCACATATTCTGTTTGTACTGATAGTGCCAAGGAAAGATCTTTTCATTTCACGAATTTGCCCGTTACCATTACATTTTTTACAAGTTTCTGTACTTGTCCCGGCCTTTGCACCACTTCCAGAGCAAGTCTCGCAAGTTGATACTTTTGTAATCAAGATTTTTCTAGTCACACCAAAAATTGACTCAGCAAATGAGATTGCTATCTCAGTCGATATATCTCTACCTCGTCTTGCTTGAGCACGGCCACCCATTCCACCACCGAAGAAATCTGAAAATATCTCATTCAAATCTCCCATATCAAATCCTTGGGCGTTTCCAAATCCACCGTTGAAGTCGAAACCACCGAATCCGCCACCTTGTGGACCTCCGTTTGTATAGCCTTCACCAAATTGATCGTACTGAGAACGCTTACCTTCATCAGAGAGAGTTTGGTAAGCTTCATTGACCTCTTTAAACTTACTATCATCACCGCTGTTTTTGTCGGGATGGTATTTATGAGCAAGTTTGTGAAAAGCCTTTTTTATATCGTCTTTGGAAGCTGTTTTTTCAACTCCAAGTATTTCGTAGTAATCTTTTTTTGCCATAACGCATTTATAACATAAAATTATTAAACTTTATATTTTGACTAGAACGCCATCAAAGATAGCGCAATCATCATGAGACTTCCTCCTACAAGCGCCATATTTTTCATGAAAGCAATATTTTCGGACATTTTTGTGCTTGGATCTTTTTCTTTCCAAAATGCATGCATCATGAAAGTAGTCGGGATAAGGAATATAATTATAAGCCATAAACCTAACACCATACGAACATCAAATACTACAGAAAGCCCTCCCAAAAGCATAAGTAAACCTGATAAAAAGACCGCGGTAGATGGCATAGGCACACCTTTCATTTTGGCATATCCGATCAGGTTCTTGTGGTGAGCAAGGTGATTATAAGCATTATAGATAAAGTACCCCCCGAAAATGATCCGCCCTATAAGAAATATAATTGGTATTGGCATAATATATAGTTGATTAATTGTAATATAGGACCCATTGTAGCATAAAATACACCTCTTAAGCTCAGTGTCTAGACTTTAAAACATTTATAAACTAGAGGGTTTTTCCACATATTACTTGACAAATCTATTATTATCCTGTATACTTGACATACAAAAGAAGTTGTGGTTCGAAATAAGTCGATTTCTAAAACATACCTTTCATTTGTAATTTTATTAGCTAGCAAAATTTCATGACTGGTACTATCAAAACAATAGTAGATGGTAAGAATTTTGGTTTCATCACTGCAGAAGGTTTCGATAAAGATCTTTTCTTTCACGCAAACTCACTTGCTGGTGTTGATTTCACTGAACTAAGACAAGGTGACAATGTGTCATTCGAAGTTGAAGACGGACCAAAAGGTAAGAGTGCTGTAAACGTTACACGCGCTTAAACCCCATTTAAATAAAAAACCACCCATTGGGTGGTTTTTTATTTTCTAAGAAAGATTATTTCTTTTCCTTCTTTGGTTTCTTTTTCTCTTTTCTACGTGACTCGTTACCTTTTGCCATAAAATTAAAAAATTAAATTTATAAGATTAATTTAATTGTAACATTTTTTATTAGTAAACAATATTCACAAGATTGCCATCTCGAGTATATTTGAAGTCTTCAGTCTTTTGGATATGACCGTCTTCGTATATTGTATGGGCAGTATTTTTTTCAGTATCTACATCTACACTTACAACATACCACGCTCCCCCGAGTACAGCAGAATTTGTTGAAATCTTACTTATATTTTTACGGATATAATCCTCTACTGCTATTTTTTCAAACAACACTTCACAAGTTATATCACTCAAATCTAACGAGTAGTTTAGATTTGTCGGATCCTTGTAGACATATAAACCATCACCCCTATCTACCATCTCTCCAAAACCTATATTTGCTGTCCCCTCACCAAACATAATTGATAGTTCTTCTTTGTTTGTTACCCCTTCTGCACTAGCTTCCCACCATACACTTGCGGTGCGCGCCATCGCAAATTTATCCACTGGACCAACTGTTCCTGCGAACGGTCCGGTTTTTTTATCCTTTTCTGCTGGAATATTATGAAATTCTCCTGTAACGTCACTATCCTTTATATGCATAGTCAACCACGCAACATCACTGAGCCCACCTGAAGCTGGAGTTTTACGATAGAAACAAAATTGTGTTCCAGTCGCATCTGAAACAGGTTCTACTGGATTCTTACTATTTTTAACTATTAAATATCCACCAATCAAGACAATCAACACGATGATTATCGCACTTATCAATTTATTGTTTGTGTTCATATATATATTAATTAAACTTATAACTACTCTATCTCAAAAAATTTATTTTTTGAACTCTGTCCACGTACCAGACGAACAGAAGATGGCGGGGTGTTAAAGTACTTTGCAAGGGCTTTTATAATAGCCTCGTTTGCCTTTCCGCCTATTGGAGGTTCTTTTACTTCTACTCTATATACTATACTCTCATTTTCACTATTAGACAGCGGAAGTTTAGCCTGCGTAAGCCTCTCTACTTTTTCTGTTTTTGCATTAGTCTTTGCCTTTACTGATATTTTCATTTTATTTAAGATATATCAAA
>DALYDX010000013.1:17070-21031 GCA_031972835.1 Minisyncoccota bacterium
TAAGCTTGCAGAGAAAATAGAGTCAGTATATGCCTCACAACATTCATACTATATAAAACAGGTGTCTCAGTCTTTGGTTCTGCCCACGTCTTACGTAAGGTCGGTATAAATGCAATCAGATCGATCAATACTACAATGATCACAGATATTGTCGGATCTTTAGTAAGGAGCCAAGGAATAATTCCCAAAAGTGCAAAAATCAGAAAATATGTATCTATCTTTCTAATACTTTTAAATCCATACTTTAGAGAAAATAAAAATATTATAAGTGTAAATACTTCCGCGCATCCTGTCGGTATAGCTCCCACGCCAGCTCCACCGGCAATCTGACCAAAGAAAGTAACTCCAGACACGAGCGTCCAAACTAGCCATGTATATGGATGAGGCTGAACTCTATGTTTAAATACATCTATTAAATATGGGATATTGCCGACTATTGCTATAACCCCTCCCAAGATTGCCAAGATTTCTTTCATATATAAAATATATCCTATATGTCAGTAAATAAAAACAAACCCGAGGATTCAGTCCTCGGGTTTGTTTTTATTTTAGCGATTTAAGAAAGATGCTTTGAGACAAATCCAGCCATTTTCATCATGTGAACCTTAGCTTGACCGTCAAAAATTTTCTTCAAATTTTCATCGTTAAGAATAGTGCGCTTGTCCTTTGGATCTTGAAGATCATGCTTCTTGATGTATACCCAAAGATTTTTAACAACCTCAGAACGAGGCATAGGACCCTTACCTACTACTGCTGCTAGTTCGTCACTAACATTCATAGGCTTCATAAATGCAGAATTTGCTTTTGCTGGCATATTTTACTTTGGCCACCCAATTACCTAAAAATAAGCATGGGGGCTACTAAATTAATTATAAGTTCTCTAGCCCTGTAATTATACAATATTTGATATAGGTTTGTATATAGTCAACTGGATAACTCATAAAAATGATATCTTTGACAAAAAAGGAATAATGATTTATTGTGTAAACAAAATTATAAAATATGCAAGAAATACTGCACGTAGCATTAGGTTCAACTAGCCCTTTAAAAGTTGAGGCTTTAAAAGAAGCACTCAATACCCTTTCAATTAAATCGAAGATTTTTGTAACAAAATCTTTATCTGGACAAAATGACCAGCCGGTTGGTTTCGATGAGACCTATTCGGGTGCACTCGCTCGTGCATTGAAAGCAGCGAGAAAGTTCCCTGATTCAATAGATTCAATAGCTATTGGTATTGAAAATGGAATTTTTCGCTTTGCAGGAAACACGACCACAATTGAATGCGCCGTGATTGTTGTTCTCACTCCAGGAGGCCGTCATATCGTAACCACGTCCGCGGGAATACTCTTCCCAGAAGAATATGTGCGTAAAGCCAAAGAGCGCGGATTCAAGACTGTAACAGTCGGACAGGTTATCAGCAAAGAACTTGGTGGGGATCACGCAGATCCACATTCTGCCCTTACTAAAGGCAAAATTACTCGTAAAGAGATTTTAGTGAACGCACTCATCATAGCCCTAAAACAAATTTAAAAACAATCCCCGTATTTTACGGGGATTTATTTTTTTACATAAAAAAGCATAGTATACTTAGTCTCAAACGTTCTTAAACAACACTATATGAAAGTAAAATACAACAATACCAACAATTCATTTAGGAATGAACTGGTACTAGCTGTGAGAACTTACTTTGAAACCAATAAAATCTCAGAGTATGGTGATCGCCGTTTATATATAAAAACATTTATTTTTCTTGTTGTGGCGGTGATACTGTACATAACTATTGTTTTCTTTACACCTGAAAACAACACACTCGCACTTCTCTTGTGTGCCATGCTTGGTATAGACTTTGCCTTTATAGGCTTCAATATTATGCACGACGCATCTCATGGAGCGTATTCAAAGAAAAAGTGGGTCAACGAAGTGATGTGTAGATCACTAGAGTTTCTCGGGGCTTCGACCCCACTATGGAAAACAAAACATGTTATCCTGCACCATTCATACGTAAACACAGTTGCAGACGAAGATATAAGTTTCTATCCACTCATTCGTACACTAAAAGATGAACACAAGAAGCTTTTCAGGCATCGTTTTCAAGCATTCTATGCACCACTCCTGTATTGCCTGCTTTATATTTCCTGGATTACAATAATGGACTTCAGAAAGTATTTTTCTGGCAAGGTGCATGGTCATAGTGTGGACATGAGCAGACTAGATCACTTTATATTTTGGTTTAGTAAGGCAATCTACTTTTTTCTATTCTTGGTTCTACCTTCTATGCTTATCGGCTTTACTCCTACAATCATTGGATTTCTGGTCTGTGGTGTAGTATGCGGATTTGTAATATCACTTATATTCCAACTAGCGCATGTTGTAGAGACAAGCTCATTCCCGGTAGTAGATAAAAAAACCGGTGTGATTGAAGTATCTTGGGCGGAAAGCCAAGTGCGTGAGACATCTGACTTTGCTGTAAATTCTAAAGTTATATCTTGGTTTGTTGGAGGTTTAAATTTCCAAACAGTACATCACTTGTTCCCAAGAATATCTCATGTACATTACTCGAAAATTTCTCCGATAGTACAAGCCGTATGTGACAAGCACAATATTACGTACAATAAACTTTCTTTCCTTGGTGCGATCGGTTCGCACTTTAGAACATTGTACAAACTTGGTACTACATAAAACAAAAGCTCCACTTCGGAGCTTTTTCTTTAGACATTTTTTCCTGCGATATATCCGGTAGTCCAACAAAGCTGGAGTGAGAATCCCCCACTGGGTCTGTTTATGTGAAGTAGGTCGCCAGTAAGATATAGATTGCCATAGAGTTTAGAGCGCATGGTCTTGGTGTCTATTTCTTTGAGTACAACCCCGCCGTCGGCCACAACAGCCCTATCATAGCCCATGAGACCTTCTATACGGACAGGTAGAGCCTTGAGTGTCTGAACTATATGTTTACGGTCTTCCTTGCTTACAGAATGCACTTTTGTTTCAAAATCAATATCTTTTAAAAGCAACTCGAACCCTTTCGCACAACCAGGTGGGACAATATCTTTAAAAATATTTTTTAAAGCTTTGTTTTTATTTGCATCAAATATTTTTATTATTTTCTTTTCCAGATCACCGAGTTCTGTATCCGGATACGCGTCTATCTTGGCAGTTACAACTCCACTGTGTAGCAAGTCAGCAACTTTCTTGGAACTATTTAGTATCAGTGGGCCCGAAAGTCCAAAATGTGTAAACAGGATTTTCCCAGTTTTTGAAAACTGCTTCTTGTCATCGAGATAAAATATAATCTTCATAAAAGACAGTGACACACCAGCCAGCGCGTGCACCCATTTGTCTTTTGTCTTTAGTGGAACGATTGTCGGAGTAGGATTCACAACCTCGTGACCGAGATCACGGAGCCATTTGAATCCATCGCCAGTTGATCCAGTTTCTGGATGTGATACTCCACCTGTGGCAAATATAAAAGATTTTGCTTTATATATTCCATCCTTTGTCTGCACACTTACGATGTTTTTACTTCCACCATCTTTTACAACCTTCAGTACTGCACTATCGTACTTCACCTCAACTTTACCTTTTTCAAGATATTTTTTGAGCGTATTGTATACATCGTATGCTTTTTCAGTATTCGGAAATGCTCGTTTGCGTGCTTGCACTACAAGCGGTAATCCCAAATTTTCAAAAAAAGTAAAAGTGCTTTTGTTGTCGAACTGTGAAAATGGTGAAAACAAAAAGTCTGCCGCCTTGTCATAACTCTTCAGAAATACACGCAAGTCTTCTTCAGCATTTGTGATATTGCATCTGCCTCCGCCGGAGATCTTGAGTTTTTCACCTAGAGATTTATTTTTTTCTAAAATTAAAACGCGCTTGCCGCTCTGGCCAGCAACCCCAGCAGCCATCATACCACTCGCTCCACCTCCAACAACTATGCAGTCATACATTTCACTACTTTTCATAT
>DALYDX010000014.1:0-20131 GCA_031972835.1 Minisyncoccota bacterium
TGAATTCAGAATTCTCATATATATAAATCCACACTTTCTAAAAAGCCTTGCGCAGCTCGACTGGAGCGAGCAGAGCAAAAATCCAGCAGGATTTTATGTGTGCTTTTTAAAAGTGGTGGATAAAAGAAAGGTTTCTAGAAACCAAACGACATATAACCGATTGCACAACAGGAGTCATTTCGTCTAAATTTTGCACATTTTGGACTCTGCGTTATAATCATAGCCTATGATATACGATCTAATAATTTTAGGAGGAGGGCCAGCTGGAGTTTCTGGCGCTGTTTACGCTGCACGTAAAAGATTAGAAACTTTGATAATAGCCGAAGAGTTCGGAGGACAATCAAGCGTCTCTGAAACTATCTACAACTGGATTGGGACTAAAGCTATATCTGGCGCAGAGCTCGCAAAGAGCCTGAAGAATCATGCCGAAGACTACAATGGAAAATCTCTCACACTCATGGAAGGTGTCCGCGGAGAGAAAATTGAAAAGAAAGACGATATCTTTGTCGTCAGTACAAACGATGGCAAACAAATCGAAACTCGAAGTGTACTCATCACGACTGGATCAAAGAGACGCAAGATCGATGTTCCTGGAGCAGTAGAATATGAAAACAAAGGTATCACATATTGTGCATCGTGTGACGGTCCACTTTTCTCTGACCAAGACGTCGTAGTGATCGGCGGAGGTAACGCAGCTTTTGAATCAGCACTCCAACTTGTCGCATATTGTAAGAGTGTGACTCTGATACACCGCAGTGCTGAATTCCGTGCCGATGAAGTAACAGTAGAGAAACTCCGCGCAAATCCAAAAGCAAAAATCATAACCGACGCAGAAACTACAAAAGTTAGTGGTTCACAATTTGTAGAATCTATAAGCTATAAAGATAAAAATACAGGAGAAGAGATTACTCTCCCAACATCTGGAATATTCGTAGAAATTGGCCAACTCCCAAATACTGACTTTTTGACTGGATTTGTAGAGCTCGACAAGGAGAAGAAGATAATCGTCGACCCTATGAACCAACGTGCCTCTGTGGCCGGTATATGGGCTGCAGGAGACGCTACAAATGGCCTCTACCACCAGAACAACATAGCAGCTGGAGATGCTGTAAAAGCCCTCGAAGACCTGTATATCTGGGTTCACAAGAATAAATAGATTGCTCAAAAAAGACCTTACAGTGCAAGGTCTTTTTACTTGACTTTTCAACATAATTATGATATTATTTTAATAACTAAATGTACCCACAAAATGATAAATAAGAACTATGAGCTCTCATTAAAATTACATCTGGTTTTAAAAGCCATAGATGAAATAATGATGTATTCACCCTCGAACAAAGCATTTAAAAAATACTTTGAGAAAAAGTTTTATACCGGCATTATCCCTATCATCAAGAAGGATAATCCACAAATAGCACACAGAAATACAATGTTCAGTAGTAATAATTTTTTTAGCATTATAGATAATACCTTGGAAATATCTACTGAGCTTGAAAAGACTTTAGAGGCTGAGAAAAGAAAGAATGTTGTTATTGGTTTAAAAGTTCTAGAGGAAAAGCTCGAAGAACTTTTAGATATTGCCAGAAAGTTCATTGGATAAAGTAAGAGTAACCCCTGCTTCAATTGAAGCAGGGGTTTAATGTTTGACATATATATAATAAAATGTTATTATATAAAAAACAAAAAATATGGAGAATATTTTATTAGAAATTTTGCCTAAAGATTTTAATACTTTTATTTTCATGGCAAGTTCTTGGCAAAATTCAGAAACCGAAGAGGTTGCTGAAAATATTGTATATATTCAAAAAGAACTCAATCCTGACGCATGGTCCCCTTTTACATGGGAACAGTACCAATATCTGAGCATTAGAAATACTAGCCCAGATGATAAAATAGTTTTAGATGCGCTTGTAAAAGGAGGCAAGCCGACAACGATTACTTCCTGCTGTCTTAGTGCCGGATATCTAACAAAAAACGATTCCGAACAATACGTAATAACTGAGAAATTTCTAAGTGTGATCAAGAAATTCAAAAAATAAGAACAAACCCCTGCTTCAATTGAAGCAGGGGTTTAATATTTGACCAGCATAAGAATAAAGAAAACCACCAGAAGGTGGTTTTTATTTTATTACACAAATTGATTAACCAATCAACAAAGTGAGCCTGTTGGTTGAATACTCTAGATTTCTCGATATCCATTCCCCATTAGGCTTATTGGAAAATCTTTTAAATGAATTCTCATTCTCTTTGAAAAATTCAAATAAAATCTTTCTCGAAAACTGCTCCAACCTAAGCTCAAGGTTTTGGTTTATCAGTGTAGAAAAATTCCTCAGAGCTTCCATGGGATTAACTCCGGGATCTTTGTGAATTTTTAAGACTATGGACTCCTTAAATTGAGCGAGCATTTTATTCTCACAATCAATCTTTAGGTCTCTCAAAAAATTCGAATCAAATGGGTCTGCAATTTGGAAAATCAGACATGAATTTTGTATATTATTTATATATACTAAAATCCGGCTTGTCTCCCTGAAAGTCTTTGATTTATCAAGTGAAATTCTCAAAAGACCTCTTATACCCTCACTTTCAGACTTTACTCCTTCTCTTGTCCCTATATCATCTGAAAGCAGCAATAATAAATTGAGTCTCTTGAGATCTTGCCTATAAATAGCTATGTATATCTCAGCAGATAATTTTTCTGCAATATAATGTTTGACTGCTTTCTTGGACCAGTAGTTCATCTTTGAATACAGAGACCTGATTTGCTCTCGTGTATTTAAATAACTACTGACATCCAAAGGATTCTCAAAGAATGCCTTTGCGTTTCTTTTGTTGAAATATGCGAGGATCAAACCCTTACATATTGAGAAAAGGATAAATAATCCAATTACTACCAATGCACCTAAAAGCTCTTTCATAATTATAGTTTTTTATTTGTACGATTATTGAGTATACGATAACATGACTAAACTGACATGTCAAGAAAATAGGCACAGTATTTGATCAGTATTGAATAGTTAAAACCGCTTCAGCTGAAGCGGTTTTTTAATATTTAAGCTATATTCTTCTCAGGATATTTTTTGCCTCGGATTATGAAGTTCGTTTCTGTATCAGTGAGTTTGAATTCTTTGATGAAATAATCTTCAATATATTTCTGATCCATACCGTTCTTGCAGGTATACACATCGATACTTACAAATCCCCTTTTTGGAAATGTATGGATACTAATATGACTTTCCTCTATCACTACAAATCCACTCCAACCGCCTGGATCTTTGTCGTCGTTGCCTTTTGCAAAATACACGACTGGCTCAGCCAATATGTGCATGTCGAGTAGTTCAGGCAGATTTTTAAGACAAGCCAGCACTACATCTTTACTATTTAGTAATTCTTCATCTCCCCCGTAACCGTCTAGGGTTACATGTTCTCCAAAATGATTCATTGAATTATTTTAGCATGAAATCTGTGAACTTTTAAAGCTTAAAAACTTTATTTGCGTAAAATCTTTTCCATTGCTCTGCCTTTTGCAAGCTCATCAATCAATTTATCTAGATATCGAACAGACTGCATTATTGGGTCTTTTATTTCTTCTACGCGCACTCCACAAACTACACCAGTAATTAAACTTCGTGCAGGATTTAGCTTGGGAGCTTCAATAAAGAAATGCTCGAAATCAGTTTTCTTTTTTATTTGTGCTTTTAACTTTGCATCAGTATAGCCAGTAAGCCATTTTAGTATTTCATCCACCTCTTTTTTTGTACGTCCTTTTCTTTCTGCTTTTGCTATATACAGAGGATACACGCTTGCAAAAATCATTTTGCGTACACGCTCATTTGTTTTTTCATTTTCCATATATATTAATTATAGCAAAATGTCGCGGTGACCCTACGCGGAATCGAACCGCGCTTCCATCCTTGAGAAGGATGTGTCCTAACCGATAGACGATAGGGCCATTTGCTTGGAGAATATACCAATTTTTATGACTTTTCGCAAATAACTTTCGAGTATATAATCAAATTATGAATCTAATCACAAAAAAACAGACTTTTATACTCCTTGGATGCTTAGTAGTAATATTACTCATCGGACTACTCCCAGACAAAGGCTCTCGTCCTACTATATTGGTCCAGCAAGACCGAGAAAATATATCTGATCTATCTGCCGAGATAAAGCAGTTGGTAATAGATAGTGCCGAAAACAACCTAGAGCTTTCATACAGTCTTGCACTAATGTCGCAAAATTTTTTATACAAAGATGGATCTATTGAAGATATTTTTCTAAAGCAGATGGAGAGTCGTTTTAAAGGCGCGGGTATCCCACTTCGTATCGAAAGCGCACCCGAATTTGTGTTATATAGTTTCAAAAATGGAGACGATGTCGAATGGATAATCTGGCTAGACGAGAATTTTACAGATGCATCTGACCTAACTGCAAACTTCCCTGCCAAAGGTTCTATGGTGCGAACAGAACGTTTTCTGAGCTATACAGAGATAGAACCTCTAATACGTGGATACTTGATAGAAGACGGATCAGCAAAAATCCTAGTCTCTACAACTCCAGTTTTTATTTCAATCGATAAATAGACTTTAAAACTACATACTGTCCGGAGTTACGTTGTAGTACGTACTCAGATATTTTGCTGTATCTACAAGTGGACCAGAAAGAGTCTGTGCAGAATACTTTACTCCTTTTGGATCCATGATGTACATGAAGATCAAGAATTGTGGATCATATGCTGGGAAATATCCAAATATTGAGTGAAGGTGCTTGTCGTCATAGTATCCACCTCCACTCTCGAGTGCCACCTGAGCCGTACCAGTCTTCACCGCTAGAGAATAATGCGGGAAAGACAGCCCGTAAGTCTTCATCATGGTCTCACCTACCACAGTCAGCATCTTTGTAATCGTATATGCACTTTCTGGTTTTATAACTTGCCTACCTGGTTCGTATTCTACTTTTTCACTAGTTCCATCCGTATAGCGAATCTCTTTCACCAAGTGCGGAGTTACATACTGTCCGTTGTTTGCAAACACAGTAAATGCTCTCAATGCTTCTACGGGAGTCAGTGCTATGCCTTGTCCGAACGCAGCTGTAGCGTATTCGATTTCACGAGTACTTTTCAAGTTCGCAACAAGGCCACTTGTCTCATTTGGTAAATCTATACCTGTCTTTTCTCCAATTCCAAAGGACAACATATAATCGCGAAATTTATCGTGACCCAACTTTTGCATGACAAATATACTTCCAGTATTCAATGACTCGTTCAACACATCTTGCATCGTAGTTCCTGGTCCGCGACCTTTCAGATCGAAGTTATTTATCTTTTTAGTATTCAAAATTACAAAACCTTGGTCGTTGTAAGAAGTTTCTGGAGTAATCACGCCTGCATCGAGCCCTGCAGATATAGTCAGAGGTTTTATAACAGAACCAAACTCGTATACGTTTTCTACGTTGTTGTTTCCATAGAGTACTGGATTTGTAACATCTTTGAAATTGTTCAAGTCATAGCCTTCTACACGCGCCATAGCTAGTAACTCTCCGGTACGTGGGTCGATGATCATACCACCTGCAAAGTCTGCTCCCCAGCGCTCTTTGGCAGTCGCAAGCTCTTCTTCGAATCTAGTCTGCACTGAAGGCTCGATCGAGAGCACGATATCTCCATCTTTTTCTTCTCGATTGAAAACAGTATCTTGGATATTTGCGAATATCTCCGCAAAGAAATTCATATACATGGATTCTTTTCCACGAGAAAGTGTCTCGTTATAACTACGCTCTAGTCCATATCTTCCTGATAAGTCGTCACCTTTGTACGCTACGAATCCTAGGGTCTGCGAAGCCAAAGTATTACCAGGATAGAAGCGAATCTTTTCTTTGTACACATCTATACCAGGCAATTTTAGCGCAGTGATACCGTCGGCGATTTCTTTGGTTTGCCTCGTCGCGATTTCCTCGTATGGGTCACTAGTCTTTTTCGTCATGTTTATAAAAGCGTCGTGTTCAAGTGGTACAAATGCACTAAGCTTCAAGAAAGTATCCTCTGCATCGAGTATCTCCTTGGGTGTTATGGCAATCTTGAAAAGTGTCTGTAGTGTTGCTGCAGATACTAGAGTATCGTCTTTGGTAGAGAAATAAATACTACCTCGGTCAAACATGCTTCCAGAAGGTGTTGCGTACTGCCTATCAGCTCTTTCCTTATACATATTGCTGTGTACAATCTGAATAGAAAAAAGCTTTACTATTATGAGTAGTATGACTAAAACAAAACAAACTATTAAAATACGAATTCTAACTAGAAAACTAGAGTTCATACGAAGACTTCTCGGCCTTTGAGAAAAGTGTATTTGTATTTCTAGATACGAAATATACTTCGCGTGGATCTACAAGGCCATTTTCAAGTGCTAGAGACTTATCAACAGATGAATAGAAAGAAAGATATTTTAGCTCCAATTCTCCGATACTAGTTATCTTGGCACGGATATCGTTTTCTACATTTTTGCGAGTAACTATACTGAATACTGTTGTAGAAAGAAAATATAAATACATAGCAAACAAGATACCGCAAGCTATGATAAGTCCGTAGAAAATCTGCTTACCTCTTGTTTCAGTTATTGCTCTGCTATGTTGTTGTATTCTTTTTATAGTCACTTTATATTTTTTTAAAAATTCTTAATTTTGCACTTCGAGAACGTGGATTTTGATTTAATTCTTCTTCGCTTGGTGTTATAGGTTTTTTTGTTATGACCTCACCTTCGTCTTTGTGGTCTCTTATAAAATTCTTTACGATGCGATCTTCGAGTGAATGAAATGATATAACTACGAGTCTTCCCTCGGGAGCAAGTACGGCGAGCGCTTTGTCTAGTCCGTCTTTGATAGAACCCAACTCATCGTTCACTGCGATACGAATAGCTTGAAAGGTTTTTGTTGCTGGATGAATGCGGCCGTTTCTATAAGAAGCCGGTACTGAACTTTTGATAATCTCGGCAAGTCGTCCTGTAGTCTTGATAGGTTCGATCGCTCTCGCCTCTATCAGACCCCTCGCGATGCGCCTAGAATATCTTTCCTCACCATATCCGTAGATGATATCCGCCAAGTTCTCCTCGCCCCAAGTGTTCACGACATCGTATGCATTTACTCCGGTATCGCTTTCACCAGTTGCCATAGTCATAGACAATGGCTCATCTCTCATAAATGAGAAACCTCTACCAGCGCTATCGAGCTGCATTGAGCTCACTCCGAGATCGAGCAGCACTCCGTCAACTTTGTCTATACCTATTTCATCGAGCACACTATCTAGATTACGAAAATTTGATTTATGAAAAGATATATTTGAAGTTTCTCTGCTTAATATTTCCTTTGCGATATCGAGAGCAGACGAGTCACGGTCTAGAGCTATGATCTTCACAGTATCTTTGAAATTTTTGACAATCTCTAAGCTGTGTCCACCTGCACCAACTGTGCCGTCGAGGATTGTATCCCCAGCATGTATATCCAAACCTTCTATTGCTTCCTTTAAAAGAACGCTCTTGTGCATATTAGAGTACGCCGACTTGACCCAACTTTTCTGCGAGCTGATCAGCCTGACTATCTACTGCACGCTTGTATTCCTGCCATACCTTGTCACTCCAAAGTTCAATCCGATTTTGCACACCTATCACAGCGACTTTCGACTTGAGTGAAGCACGTTGTATTAAAAAATCTGGAATCAATATACGACCAGCTGCGTCAACTGGAGCCTCAACCGCGCCACCAAACATAAAGCGGCCGAAACTCCTGTTGTCAGACTGGAGAACTGAGCTTTCGGCAAGTTTCTCTGAAACCCGCTCCCATTCTCGAGCTGTATACATGGCTATACATTTGTCGAGTCCAGGCGCTAGAATAACACTCTTCCCCATCTCCTTTCGAAATTTTGCTGGAAGCGATATACGATTTTTGTCGTCTATTGAATGTGTGTATTCTCCGATTAGCATAGTTTTTAATATTTCCCACTTAATCCCACTTCATGTAATTATACTCCACTTCGTCCCACTTCTCAACAAATCCCCTTCTGTGGATAACTAAATATACTTCTTTGACAAAAAGGTTATCTATGGTAATCTAATAAAAACAGCACATTATGGAAAATTCTACTAGCAATGAAAATTTATTCGATGATGTTCCAATGGACAACGGATCACCTTTATTGCCTGGAGTTCTCTTGGCAAAAATTGAAAACGATAAGATTATTTATACGACCGCCCAAATACACGAACTTTCAAAAACTGGCGGTATAGGAATAAGATATGAATATGATGGGCAACCAGAATCACTCGCCCAAGTATTGTTAGCATAAAATAAAAAACCTCCCACTTCTCGGGAGGTTTTATTATTTGTAATTTAAGAAAATAATTTAAAATCTTTCGTCAAACTATCAACCTCAGATTTACTTCCAAAAATTAATACGCCTAAGAAATCAATATCTTTATAATTCTTTGCTTTGGTATTTTCCAAGACTTTATTGTCATTTGTAGTCTCAAGCATTTCCCTGGTGAACTCAGATACTTCCAAATTTAAATTATTTGCTTCCTCGATTATCTTCCTGATTTCATCTGATCCATCAATATTTTTTATCATTATTGCATGTTGAATATTAAGCTTTATAGGATGCTTATCTCCTGTGGTAACTGAATCGTATTTAAATAAATTAGATTTAGATCTTGCACCAAAAGCTGCAGTAAGATGAGCCACTGTGTTTGCGATCTGCCAAGCCTCTAGTTCAGCACTAGAATTTAAGAGCGCAACAGCGACTTTTATTTCTTTATCTTTTTTTGATAATTCTTCTTTTGGTTTCATCAGAGGAAACAGTACTGTCTCACGTACAGGTTTATCAATCAGAAAACTAAAAAGTCTTTCAGAAAGTCCAAAGCCAAATGCTGGTGGCATACCATGCTCCAATGCTTCAACAAATTCCATATCTGCCATCTGCGCTTCATCGTCTCCTGCATCACGAAGTGCCTGTTGATTCATAAATCTTTCTTTTTGATCTACTGGATCGTTCAATTCACTAAACCCTTTGCCCATTTCACTACCAGCAAGTATTACTTGAAAACGCTCAACTGTTTTTAGGTTCTCGGGATTTTTCTTTGCAAGTGGCTCCAGGTACACAGGCACATTGATCAGAAATCCTGGGCCACCAATTGTCTTTCGAACTCTCTTCCAGAGAAGATCGACTCCTCGCTCAACACTTACATCACTAGCCTCATATTTTATGTCGTATTTCTTTAACGCACTTTCAATCTGATCAACAGTAGTGTTAAGCGCATCGATTCCGTATTCTTTATCGATAATCGAGACAAAATCATATATCTGCCAATCGTTTGCTAAATCTATTTCAAATCCTTTTATAGTAAATTTTGTAGTTCCAAATACCTTCTCTCCTATAAGTCGGTACAACTCTTTTGTCATTTCCATACCTTGCTTGAAATCAGAATACGCCATGTAGTATTCAAGCTGTGTATAGTCTTGGAGGTGTTCAGCAGACATTCCTTCGTTTCTAAATATTCGGCCTATTTCAAATGTTTTAGGAAATCCTGCAACAAGCAATTTCTTCTGCCACAACTCACCTGCTGATATACGTAGATAAACATCGATATCGAGCGCATTGTGATGTGTCACAAATGGACGCGCATCAGCACCCCCTGTAGTATTTTCAAGCACTGGAGTTTCCACTTCGATAAAATCTTTTGATAGTAAATACTCTCTTATAACATTCCAAAATTTTGATCTCTTTTTAAATATCTCTCGAAGCTCTGGATTCATAAGTATATCCAGATATCGCTTGCGATAGCGTTCATCGTCGTCAGTTATGCCGTGCCATTTTTCTGGAAGTGGCAGAAGTGACTTTGTAACAATAGACCAAGATTCACAAAGTATACTTTTCTCTCCGCGCTCTGTAGTGAAAAGTGTACCAGTTACAGATATAAAATCTCCTATATCGATTGCGTTTGTGAAAAGCGTAAATAAATTCTCGGCAATAGTATCTTTCTTGAATACAGATTGAAATCGATCTGTTCCATCATCGAGTACGACAAAAAGTATCGCGCCTTGTCCACGGATCGCCATGATGCGTCCTGCTACAGTGACTTTTTTATTCTCTGATTGATTAGAATCGAAGTTTTCACGCAAATCTTTTAGACTTAAGTCACGAGTAATACGAGCTGGATATGGATCCATACCACTCTCACGCAATAGAGCGAGCTTGCCCAAGCGTGCCTCACGAATTTCATCTAATGCTGCCATAAAAAATTATTCAACTGAAACGATATTGTAACTCGACTTTCCCTTTGGTGATTCTATGTGGACTATGTCACCTTTTTTCTTGCCCATGAGTGCAGTTCCGAGTGGAGACTTGTGAGACAGCCTGCCTTGTGACATATCTGCTTCTTCACTACCTACCAATTCATATGACTGAGTGTCTCCTGCTCCAACTTTTGAAACAACAACTGTTGACCCCACATCAATACTGCTACCACCAGAAGAATTCGTACCTACAACTCGTGATGATTTTATAATATGTTCAATTTTTGAAATACGCTCCTCAAGCTTTCCTTGCTCTTCGCGCGCCTGGTGATATTCCGCATTTTCTGACAGATCACCGAGTGATTTTGCGTATTCAAGATTCTCTAATATTTCTTTTCTTTTTACAGTCTGAAGTTCGTGAAGTTCTATTTCTAAAGCCTTTTTTCGTTCAGCACTTATATATTCATCGTCTTTTTGCATGAGAGTATTGTAGCTTTTTGACCTTAAAAGTCAATAAAAATTATAGGTTACTCAGCGTATTCTGGAGCATAAGTCTTTATGTAGTCGAACACATCACGCATAGCGTGACTTGCTCCTATTGTATTGGTCTTTGGGCCTTTTTCCATCAAAACTATAAAAGCGTATTTTGGATTTTCATATGGGAAGAATCCCATTGACCAAGAGTTTATATACCTCTTGGATATACCCACCTGAGCTGTACCAGTCTTTGCAGCAACACTAACTCCAGAGTAGTTCATGATGGCTCCTGTGCCTTCTGTAACAACTTGTCGCATACCTTCTCGCACAACAGTGAGATGTTCTATTGGGATTTCTATCTTGTCTGTAGGGCCACGCGGAGAATCTGTTTTAAGTATGGTCGGAGTAACTAATGTCCCGCCGTTTGCTATAACAGACACCGCCCGAACCATCTGCATCGGCGTAACTTGAAATCCATATTGTCCGATAGCAGTGTTGTATGTATCTCCAACTCTCCACACATCACCTGGAAAGTTTTTCTCCTTCCACTCGACAGATGGTATGGTCCCAGAAAGTTCTCCAGACATATCTACTCCAGTTTTTTGACCAATACCAAACATACGCGAATACTTTTCTATATTTGAGATACCTAGCCCTGCCTGTCCATCAAACCCTCCTCCAATACTGTAGAAATAAACGTCAGAAGATACAGCGATAGCTTCACGCATATCTGTCCATCCATGTGCCTTCCAGTCTTTAAAGATACTAGGCTTACTTTTATCATATGGATTGGGTATAGATATTGAACCAGTAGAAAGTATCTGTTTGTTTGGACTTATGATACCTTCCCTTAAAGCACCTAAGGCTAAGAATGGTTTTACTATCGAACCAGGGGTGTATACCCCACCGATAGTTTTATTCAAAAAAACTTTTCTAGAATCATGCATGTAGTCAGATATTGTTTCGCGATCACTCCCCAGAGAAAGCACCCCTGGATCATACTCAGGGAAACTAGTCATGGTTATGATCTCTCCTGTATGGACATCCATGATAACTCCAGCGCCACCTATAAACCCAGCTTCATCGGCAAGTTTCTCTATAGCTTTTGAAAATTCATTTTGTAGAGATGCATCTATCGCCAAAGTTACGTTGGTTCCATGAACTGGAGAATTCACAATATTTTCAGATTTTATATTTCCAAGTGCGTCTGTTTCAAACATTTTCAAACCGTTTTCTCCAGCTAAAACATCATCCATAGTTTTCTCAATGCCAGCCTTGCCGATTATTTCTTTTTGCCAATAAACACCCTTTGTATCTTTGGCTGGGTAACTCACATAACCCAAGACATGCGCAAAACCTTGTTGTTTTATGTACTCTCTCTTCGGAAAATCAGAATCGGCAGACATACTGTTTGATACCAATTCTTTGCCGTTTCGATCAAATATTATTCCTCTATCAGAAAAAAGTGGCATGGCATCGAGACTGTTCTGCTCACTGCGAATCGTGTAAGCCTCTCCCATCTTAATCTGCAAAATACTAGCCCTACCTATAAATACAACTCCGATAAATCCAAAAAAAACACCCAAAACTAAAATTGTGCGCTTTGAAATTGCACGTTCTATACGTCCTTCAAATTGCTGTCTATCAAAGAGTGGAATATTTTGGGAGTCTAAAAATATTTCATCTGGATAAACCTCTGGGGTAGATATTCTTTTTTTTCTTCTAAAAATCATTTATTTACAAAAATATAAGGCCTTAAGAATCTTTTAAGTAAAAATAATACAATCGCGAGTAAACTAACCACGAACGGCCCATCGACAACCCTAGATAAACTGACACCGTAGAGCATGTCGATCAGAAATGCTGCTAGGATTGATTCTACAGCAAAATCAAAAAATACAATTCCCACAAAAATCAAAAGAAGTGAGAGCCACCAAGGCCCGAAAAGCACAACTCCAAATATAGCGATAGTGAAAATTGATCTAGGCATATAATGAGTATATAACTAGTTTCTATACTGTCGAGACTTACAAAAATGATTTTTTGTAGTATTAAGAGCGCCTACGTATAGCCCTGTAGACACCACGTAATATCAAAAACAAGATAACCGCACATAATCCATAGAAGAGAATTTTTGAATTAAAAATATAACTTAAAACTGTATAAAAGAAAACTCCAGCATATGCAAAAGGTGTATCGAGTGGACTAGACTTCATATTGATATTTGTAGAATCTTTTTCAAGCTGCAATTCTAGATCAATTGAATTTGAATCTCCAGCAGATTTTATCTCTTCTAGAGTTGTTTGTTTTTCTTCTTTCTTGTTATCTATATCCAAGGCAGTTTCATTTCTAAAATCTTCTACACCAGAGAAAGATTCTGTTATCTTCTCTGATACAGAAACGGGTATGCTTTCTACAATCTTGTTTTCTAAGTTTTCCACTCCAGACAATATATCTTCTGTCTCTTTAGACAATGGCTCTTTTTCTGGGACAAGTGGTGCCGCCACCTTGAAATCAAATGGAATAGTTTCTTTTATACCCAACTCTATACTTGAATTTTTAACACTTAGATTTGCATATAGTCCATGACTCCCTGATGTAACAATCCATGACTGGCGTACGTCTCTAACTGAATTTTCAGGTATAGAAAAAGTTTTTACCCCTAGTACTACATCTTCATCAAAAAAAGTTACACTGCCCTCGAGAGCAGAAGACGAATTGTTAAATATAGCTGTATATATACTGACACTCTCCCCGATCACCAAATCCTCTTCAGACAACCAGACAGTATCAGATATAAAGCCAGTGCCACTAATTTCTGCAGCCGATACATGATTTGAAAGAGAAAGGATCGCTACAGCTATAAGTATAATTTTAAATAGATTCATCATATTTGTATTATATCTTCTTCTCTATATCTTTTATTTCTTTTTGAATTATGGGAATTTGCAACGCCTAGATCACTTCGGAGCTTGGTTAGGAAAGCCTGTTCTCTTTCTGAGAGAGGTTCACCTGAACGGACTTTTTTAAGGAGATTTATCTCATCTAATACTTCACCATCAATCAATCTCATAGACTCATCAGCTACACCTTCAGCCTCTCTCACTTGCTTGGATAAAACTCTTCTGTATTTTTTGAAATACTTCAAGATAAACAATCCAGCAAAAAGAATAAATATAACTGCTAGCAAGAAAGGAATTACCGGTATCAAGAATCTGAGTGAAGATTCTATAAATCTTATAAACGCACCTGACTCTACAGTGACCTGGATAGGATCTGTGTATTCACTAACTGCTCCATTTGAGAGCTCGCTACGTACTGTTACGTAGTATATTCCAGCATTCCAAGACTCATCATTTTTAAAACTAAAATTACCATTTTTGTCGACTTTTGTTACCTCTTCGTTTAGCGCTGCACTTCTGGTATGTGCAAATATTTTATAGAAAAAAGATGTCTTACTCTTTTCAAAATGAATTTTTACATTTTCATCTGGGTACCCAGTACCTGACATCGATAAATAATCTCCACTGCTTAGGTTCTGTGAATATTCTGTAACGACAGGTTGATTAACTGGCAAAGCGGTAAAATACATAATCGATGGAGTAGAATTTCCAGCAAAGTCATATGCGATCGCAACTACCAAATATCGTTTTGGTGGTAAAATTTTTGATTCAAATAAATCTGTCTCTGAAGACTTCTTGAATATTTCTGGATCTCCAGCATCAAAGCTTACTTCATAATAAGCTATACCTGAAGTCGCATCTTCTGCCGATAGGTTAAACTTACTGGTACCAAAAGGTATTTCCTCATGGACATGCACTATGTTTACAGAACTTGGCGCAACTGTATCAACACCTATTCTATAATGAGCAACGCTACCCCATCCGATAGAATTTTTCACCATCACATGCATATACCACACTCCATCTCCTAGAGGATCTGACTTGTATGAACTTACTAAACCTTTTGAAACTTTTGGTGGTATGGTTCCAGGGTTCTTGTCTAATACAAATGAAACACCATTAGCATCTTTTGGTAGCTCCCAATATAAATCTGCTGTGGTTTCTTTGTACCAACCATTTGGATTTGAATGGGATGAAGAAGTTATTTCTGGAGCAATTGGTGTAGAGGTAGTAGTAGCGGGAGTAGTGGAAACTGGAGACGCATTACCTATAGTAAAAACCGACACAGGTAATGTAGAACTTAAGACATTTGTACCTAATCCATCGTTTGCCAGTATTGATGCACTAGTAAGATTGAAGTTTGCTGTTCCGCTGCCTTCTGCCTTAAATGTAGCTGTAAATAATTTACCACCAGAACCATTGAACCCTGGATTCAAAACAATACCTTCAAATCTTATAACCCCATCTGATGAAACCGTAGGCTGAACTGTCCAAAAATTGGCAATGGAACTACTAACGGAAACACTTGTATTGGAAACTAATTCTGCTGGAAAGTTTAATCTACCTGAAAAAGCATTGACTGGTACAGAAGAACTCGTCGCAAGACTAACAGTTAGGGTTATAGTCCCTGAACTAGAGACCGATCCAGACGAAGGTGACATCTGAAAAGATGCAGCTTCTCCAGATTTTGGACTAATAAAAAAAATACAGAAAAATACTGCAATATAAAAATACTTAATCTTAGAGGGGAGAAAGATCATGCTTTTATTTTACACTTAAAGCGCGAATTTTTCTAGTATACCAAACGTATATATACACAAGAATCAAAACTACGATAAGAGTTGGTATAGCAAATACTGACACAGGGAAATATGTCTTGTCTCCATAATTTACTATCCTTTCGTTGCCGGATTTATCTATGGCCTTGACCTTGATACGACTCTTGAGTGACTGATCTTCTAGTACATATGGACTAGAAGCTACTATCCACCCTCCTCTACCTTCCTTGACCTCAAAATGATCTATACCCGACTCTTTGTCCTGGGTATCAAATACGAGAAAATATCTACCTTCAAACACATCTTCGTTCTTTGAGATTATAGGTGAAAATACCAAGGGTCTTATATCATCCACCACTTCTATATAATTCGAATATCCATCTACACCAGAAACTATTTCCAATCTTTTTGTCGCTATGTATACAGCTGTACCGAGCCCATCATTTTTATAGACCACCGTATCTGACAGCGTAATAAATTCACTACCACTAGTATTTGGAATTAGAATTAGTTCAAATAAAATGCCTGGCTCTGTAGTATTTGTAAGCGGATAAATTGTCCCAAGGTATCCACCGGCCATAATCCCAGAAAAAATAATTTTACCTTCTTCTGTTGCCTGAGGTTTTTCTACCCACGCAGTGACAACACTATCGCCGTCAACAATATCAACAAATTTAAAAGCTGCAGGATCATAATGCAAAACTCCTTCAATCGCATTAATACTCTCATCTGAATTTTCGATCAAGACTTTTACTGAAAAAGGGACCCCTGTTTGGACACTATGATCAGGAAAATCAAATATTACATCTGAACCACTTGCAAAAACCTGATTACTTACAAAAAAAGTAATCATAAAAACAAATATAATCTTTGGGAGTATTTTTTTCATATATATTATCCAGTCCAATAATAAGCCATTATAGAGAAGTCGACTAGGGTTATCTTACCATCACCCGATAGATCGAAAGCTAGAGGCGGATTAATTCTCTCAAACCAATAAGCCATTATTGAAAAATCTATTATGTTTACTCTGCAATCAAAATTTATATCAGACTCGGTCCCACATACAAGAACTTTTGTGTCTGTATCGGAAACCTTAAAGGCAAGTGTGTTCGAATACGAAGAAGTTGCTTCTAGATATTTTGAATATGACCTAGTCGTGTGGTCACCAATCTCAAGCAATCCTGTATTGAAGACTGACAGATAAACACCATTGCTATCAGTAAAGGTATTTATCAAATATTCATGCAAGGAATTGACGCTTATAGAAACTTCAGAGTTTGGAGTAGATTGTCCAAAGATAGTAATCTGATCTCCTTGTTTTATAACACTTTTATCTACTGCGATAGACGGAGCTATAAAAATCCCAGATATAGTAGTGGTCAGTCCGTCAGATAAATACAAAGGAAATGTAAACAATGTTGACCTTCTGTCTTGGTAATCTTCTGCTAGAACAGAAAAAGTATAGTTACCTTCTGGCAGATCGCTTACACTTATACTGAATTTGGCATCAGGACCAGCAATAGTCTGCACTATTTCTATACCGTCACGTAGTATTATGACTTTCGAAAGTGGGTAAGCATAACCAGAAAAATTTACAGTTGAATCTCCATCATTACCACCGCCACCTCCTCCTCCACCACCGCCACCAACGTCTCCACCACCTACACCAACCTGTGCAGATATGTTTAAATCAACAGCGCTAGATGTTTCAGCAGAAAAAACAAAAAACATACAAAGTAAAATTATACTTAAAATATGTTTTTTGTTTTTTTTAAATAAAGACATGAGGCCTTTACCTGCTTTAGAATTGTATATGGTCCTTGTTAGTATTACCCTTGGTGTTTATTTCTTTTATTATTTCCTCTCGCATTTCAGACATAAGTACTTGTCTGTGGTGACGAGATGCTTTTCTCCAGATAAATCTTATGATAAATAGTGCGACGATCAGTGTGAGTAGAAGTTGCCATGGAAAGATCCATACACCTACAGATGATTCTGTTATTTGTTCTGATTCTCCATAAGCAAGACTTATATTTGCCTTGTAATATCCAAATGCAAAGTTTGACCACTGATATTTTATAGTCTCAAAAAAAGTCATTTTTTCAGGGAGAACACTACTTCCATTTTTACTTTGCCATGTTGCCTCAAAGCGTCTAATCTGATCTGGTAGGACGTTACCTTCTACAATGTTTGCTGGAACTTTCGCTCTAGTAAATCCTATAAAATGTTTTATTTCTATATCTCCTTCTGGCTTTACTCTATCTCCTCCTGTATTTTGAAATCTATAATAAAAATTGACTGGAAGCGCAGTAAAGAATCTAGTGTTATCTTTTGTGCCAAATTCTAATATACCTCCATTTTCATCCACCTCTCCGTTTACACGCAGAAGGACCAAGACACCCGTCTTTGCACCTATAGAAACAGTTCCTGCATCACTAGGATTTGGATTACTTGTACCAAAGAAGACTGCTGCAAAATACCCTCCCGGCTCTGTATTTGTCGGTATTGTTATGGTTACTGGGACAATCTTTGATGTGCCAGCAGCAAGCGCTACAACCTCATCTGTCTTTATCCAAGTACCGAGACCTTCAGTAGGATCGACGAAGTTTGGACTTCCAGTTTCACCTTGAGCCTCAAAGTTTGCATATGAAGAATAGAAATTTTCTTGCTGGTCCCTATCGTTTATGAGAGTTATCTCTGAGGTTACAGTTTCTCCAGGGTTACCGCTAAGTTCTAATCTGACAGGAGTAAGTGTCAGGGCTTCTGCCGTCTTTGAAGTTCCCAATAAAGCAGTAAAGAGAGTTAGTACTGCAATATTTACTAGAATTATTTTTTTCATATAATAACTAAATATTTTTAGAAGTTACCAGTTGCTATCCAAGTAATGTTAGTTGTGTATGATCCCGCTTCTGTGGTTCCGGATATGTTTGCGATATATTGAACGTCAAATGTTTCTGTTGCTGTCGCTACTGTCTCAGACGCAACTGTTGTTGTAGTGCCTGCAACAAAACTGTAACTATTGGCTGTAGCGAGGTCATACGCTGAAGCTATGGTTACGTTTCCACCGTTATCGTCTAGTCCCAATGCGAATTGTTCTGAAGCGGGAGTACCATCGTCATCCTCAGAAATAGTAGCAACGTCTATAGTATTTGCGCCACTTGTTAGGGTTGCTCCGTTGTATGTTATGGAATATCCAGATGCAGCGTTTGTTGCAAGTGTCATCTGGTGTGCGCCAGATGTGTCACCTGGAACCGAAGTAACACCGTTTGTGTCTCCAGTAGCCCATGATGCAGATGCTGTAGTGATAGTACCGAATCCAACTGTTGTGTCGTCGATAGTAAATGTAATTGTAGGATCAACTGTTGCAGTTATGTTCACAGAATCATCAGCGATGATATCTATTGCAGCAGTACCTGAGTCACCAAATGTTCCACCAACTGTAACTGAGTGAGCGTTTGCAGCAACACCGTTTGAAATTTGTTCACCTCCAGTAACACCTGAAGTCGCATTTGTACCAATCTTGATACGAATACATCTTGCTGCTGCAACTGTCGCAGAAGCGCCGCCTGATTCAAATGTAATTACTTGACCAGAGGCAGAGGCATTGAACTGAGAAGAAGTAGCTCCTGATGCAACCAAAGTCTCTTCAGTATATGAAGCAGTAGTACAAGTTCCAGAATCACCTTCTGCAAAGTCTAAGTCTGTATCGTCTATAGAAGCTACACCCGTAAAGTCAGCGTCGAAAGTTAGAGTAACAGTACCCCCAGATGCAACACCTGTTGGAGTCACAAAATATATCGTATGGTTTGCAGCGGTAGATGCTTGGAGAGTTGAAAGTGTATCTGAAAAAGTCGTAACACTTGCAGCAAGAGCTTTGTCTGTAAATCCTGCAAAACTTCCGAAAAGGATTGACACTATAACGATTGAACTTGTAAATTTCTTCATTTTTTTATTGATAAATAATAAGTTAATAATTTATAAAGCAATTATACCACAATACAAAAATCTTGAGACAACAAGTATATGTGGATAATGCTACAGCTAGAAATTACCCGTTGCTATCCAAGTAACATCTGTCGAATATGAACCTGCTTCAGTTGCTGTGGATATGTTTGCGATATATTGAACGTCAAATGTTTCTGTCGCCGTAGGAACTGTCTCCGACGCAACCGTGGTTGTGGTACCAGCCACAAACTTGTAGCTATTTGTAGTTGCAAGATCATAATCTGAAACTATAGTTACGTTTCCACCGTTGTCATCTATCCCTATCGCAAACTGTTCTGATGCAGGTGTTCCGTCATCATCTTCTGATATTGTGGCTACGTCTATAGTGTTTGCACCACTAGTTAGAGTTGCGCCGTTGTATGTTATAGAGTATCCAGAAGCGGCGTTTGTTGCGAGTGTCATCTGGTGTGCGCCAGATGTGTCACCTGGAAGAGATGACGTCCCTGAAGTATCCCCCGTTGCCCACCTCGCAGCAGTAGAATCCAATGCCCCAAATCCAATAGTTGTATCGTCTATGGTAAATGTTATAGCGGATTCTACTGTCGCACTCAAACTTACTGAATCATCTGCGATTATATCGACTGATGCTGTACCTGTGTCAGCAAAGTTTCCAGATATCGCAATTGAGTGTGCAGACACTGCCGATCCATTCGTAATTTGATTAACACCTCCCGTTGCATTAGTTCCGATTTT
>DALYDX010000015.1:0-19265 GCA_031972835.1 Minisyncoccota bacterium
TGACCTCGTACGAAAAGCGATAGGATGATTCCTTGATTTTTTCGCCAGACTTTGGATATGGCGCAACTTCGATCAAGGTTATTTCAAAATCTCCAAATGTTTTTGGCTCATTAAGCTTGAAAATTTGTTCACCATGAGAGACCTTGGTTGCGGTGACGGTGCGTACCTCGACAGTGCCAGCCCAGATGCATTGCACGTCAGAAGGGCAACGACTGTCAGAAACAACTTCTTTGGGAGTAAGAGAAACATTTAATGCGGTTGATACCTGACCAAGTGTTGTTGTGATTTTTGCCGATTTTGCATCTGGCTCAGGGCACATCGCAAAACTACAATCACTTCCTGTTCTGCCCACAACCGAACCATCCGGGCACACCTTGCCGTCACCGTTACACTCATATGCAATTGGCTCTGGATCTTTTTGTTCGGGGTCGGGCTGATTTGTGTACTTGGTAAGTACGAATGCTAAAGCAAGAATTGCGACCAGGGTAAGTATAATTATATTTTTTCTATTCATATTAGGTAATTTAGCGTATAAACATCGATTGTCGTAAAGGTATTATAGCACTTTCAAGTCTCAGACACTTGACCCGTCTAGGCCCTTCGATACTCTAATAAACTGCTGAGATTGTGGGGCGAAGTTGGAACTCTACTTTATTTTAAGTAAGTCTAAATTTGATTAGGGAGAATCATTGGCACTAGAGTGAAACCATTTTTCTTACTGTAATAAAATCTTAAACTTCCTGAGATATTTGTTAAAGTATTTAACTGTATTACTAAATCCATTAGCTTTAATGATTTATCAACCGCTAGATCAATTTCTTGTTGAGGGAGGTCGACAGGAATAAAAAAATAAGTGTTTTTAGAGTAAGCATCCTCGGATTCCCCATAATAGATTATAAAATATTTGTATTGTTTTTTTGCTTTAGAAACAATTTTTGGAAAATATTCACTTATTGCTAGTTTTATTAAGTCATACGCTACTCCTTGGGCAAAAAAAGAAAAGATAAACTTACCGAGATCAACAAAATCTATAGGTATTTCAGACCCAGTAGCGGAACCTTCATGAGTTTTTGAATCATCTAAGACTTCATTAAGAGTTTTTTTGTAGTCAAAATCAACTTTCAATCCCTTAGCAAGAGTTCGGAGTTCATTTTCTATATTTTTATCATTAAAGAATATTTTCATATTTATTTACCTAAACAATATTCTAAGTGGCACTTGTGGAACCATGTAGTATTTATCTCCAACCACTTCTTGCAGTACTTTAAAAAAGTTATTTTTCTGCTTTTACAAGATAAATGATAGTCAAAAAAGTTGCACAAAGTGCGTACCACAATGAATCGTACACATCAAACAAATCTTCAAACAGAAAAATATATAAGGAAAAAATTGCACCAAGTATTGCTAACTTATAAATAAATCTAAATATTTTTTTCATTTTTTCTTTCATATTTTATGGATTAACTGTTTCTAAATAATCTAAAGCATCACCCATTTCTTGATAAGATTCCCACGCATACCATTTAGCTTCTTCAATATTAGAATTTGCCTCTTCAAGCGCATCCTCATAAGAGGATTTTTCGTATTCCAAAGTAGAAATTTGATTATGTTGATCATCAATAATAGAACTTAGCTTATGGTGATCATGCCAAAAAAGAAGTAAGAGAACTATGAAGACCATCGTTAGAGGCCTTTTAGTAATTACAGACTTATTGTGTTCCATTCGAATATTATAACTCACTTAACAACACTCAGTCATCTCTAAAGATTGAGTACCGAGAGTACTTAAAACTCAAATAATCTAGATCTAGCTCAAGTTCTATACTACAACACGTATCTCGTGCTAGCTCAGGTTGGCTGCCAGGCTTGGACTCGAACCAAGATAACATCCTTCAGAGGGATGCGTCCTACCATTAGACGATCTGGCAATGGACCTTATACTACCGCGAAATCGCCATATTTTCAATCAGACTTCTACTACTTCAACGTTTTAACCAACTCAGTGAGCCTAAGAGCCGAATCTGGGTTTAAAGCCTTAATTTCAGCGTAGTATTTTAGATAGGTTGCCATGTCGCCTTTTTGATATGCTTCTACCGCTTCTTTAGCTCGGTATTCTATTTTCGCTATTTGTACTTGAGAATCATATGTCTTACTCACAACTAAATCATAATTTTGATCAAGCGCATCTTGGAGAAATTGTGGCTCTAAAGCAGACGCCTCAGCATCCCCTCTTGCTCGGTAAAGCGCAAGAATATATTTTGCCCTTGCTGTGAGAAACGCGGGATTGAGATCGTATGCTTGTTTGGTAATTTCAACAGCCTTTTCATAGTCACCAGCAACTTGATACGCAAGTGCTCTGTCGAACATAATCAGTTGTTTGTTTGGAGAAAGCTCTTGGGTTTTATTTAACAACTCTATCGCCTCTTGAGTTTTTCCAAACTGGAGTAAAAGGAGTCCGGTGATCTGGAGTGTGCGGGGATTTTCTGGATCACGTTTTATTTCATCTTCAAGTTGTGTCAGCGTGAGATTTACCCACTCATTTTTTTCTTCATTAGAGATAGCTTCGCTTTGTACAATTGAAACGAGTCTTTGTCCGAGTTGCTCGCGAGCTTCGGTACGACCAAGAGGATGGGCTGTTGCTCGTTTGAACTTCTCCCGAGCAACTACACTTAACTCTTCTCTTGTATATGCTGTGCCAATATTTTCTCGTGTCCACGCTTGTGCCTGAGCATCACCTGATGCAGTAATAATGACTTCTGTATACTGCATGCCTTGAATAAGGGCAGCTCCTGCTGTCCATGGTTTATACACTAAAGAATACATCCCTACTAGACCAATGAGAGAAAGAAGGGTGGCAATGGCGATTGATTGTTGTTTTGAAAGCAATACAATCGTTTGCTTTTCTGAAGGATACGCCTTCCATGCTATGTAGGCGAGAATAAAGACAAACAATATGTAACTTGCGATATTATCGAATACAAAAAGGTTAAACACAAAATACGCTCCCAGAAGTCCTGACCACAGAGATTTTTCTATAACAGAAAAATTTTGTCGCAAAGAACGCGCAAACCACATAACATAGATTGGTGTGGCAAACAGTGCTAGATACGCAAGAAGTCCGAGTACCCCACCAGCAATCATCCAATCAAAGAAAACATTATGGGAGCGGTCGTACCACGGCTCATAGTCTGCCATGCGAGGATCGAAGTGACTTGAGAAGACATATAAAAAGTTGTCTTGCCCCCAGCCAAGCAAAGGTCGTTCTTTGAAACCTTGAAAACTCATATTCCAAATAAGGAGACGAGATGTTGCTGTATGTTCCCCTGTGGAAATACTCGCGATTCGATTTAATACTGGTGAATTTTTCACTATCTCCGCATCTTTGTTTGAGAAAAGTAAAACCCCTGCCACAAGCACTAAACCAAATACCAAGCCTACAATATAACGCATGAAGGTAAAACGCTTTTCAAAAATCGCAATTAAAATAAGTGAGAGTAGCGCCCCACCGATAAATCCAAGTACTGCACCACGAGTAAGAGTGACGAAAGCAATGAAAACATTAAGTACTCCGATGATGCCATAGAGGTAACGTGCTGAAATTTTTTTTGTTGTGTATGCAAGCCACGCAGCAATAAACGCATACATCATGGCATACCCCGATAGATACGCTGCGTTGCCAAGTGTTGCGTCGATACGATTTGCACTTTGTTGAAATAAGTTCAGCGTGCCAAAGTATTGAGAAAAACCAAAAAAGAGCACGTACGCATTTGCAACTAGTGATACTTTGAATATATTTCGCCAAACATCTACAGTTCGGACGAGTTGTGTCAAGAGAAGAAATGCGAGAAAGAGTAACGCGTGTGTAAACCATCCTTCCATACGCTCAAAATTACTAAACAAACTACGCATTGGATTTACACCAAAAATATCTGCAAAGAGAAGAACACTGACAAAAATACCGAAGGCAGTGTGTATCGGGGTCAACGTTTTTACCAATTCCCGCTTTTTATATACAACATAGGCAAATAGAATTGCAGCAATGAGAGTAAGGGTGCGAAACCAGAAATTTTTACCCGTAATAAAAGGAAAAAGGAGGGATTCGGAAATTACAATTGGGACAAAAAGGAGTGCTCCAAGCGCGATACGTCCAGTAAGCTTAGTCATAGATGAATTATTCATATAATACGCTATAGTATACCAAATAAAGCATGTATTCCTTTCTTAAGTCTAAATTCACAGCCCACGACCAACACTGGCTCATTTATGCCCAAACCATCGGAAGTCTCCTTTCCCTCATACAACTTATTATACTAACAAGAGTTTTAGAGCCAGAAGTCTTTGGACAATATAGGTACGGGATAGCAATCAGTATGATTGTGCCACTTTTTTTCTTGAGCGGTATTCCAAACACAATTACTTCAATGATTGCAAAAGGTCAAGAAAATATCTTTTTTGCTGCAATCAAAAGATATATTTATTCAACAAGAATACCCACGGTTTTCTTTCTCATTACCTCTCTGTCTCTTCTCTATCTTAATTTTACTTTTCTAGGACTAGTACTGCTACTAATTACGATATGCTCTCCTTTATATCAAACTGTTCAGTTTTATGGTTCATATCTTAACGGAAAGCAAGATTATAAACGCATTTTTTTATACGGACTTATCCCAGACATAATTGCTATTACATCTGTCATTCTTGCGAGTATTTTTTTTAGTACTCAACCCCTTGTTATTCTCGGAGTATTCCTGTTGTCAAATAGTCTCGGGACACTGATTCCTTTTTTACTTACGGTCCGAACATACAAAATAAAGTTTGAAAGTAAGATAACTTCGGAAGACCTCATTTCGCTTTCAAAAACAGTAAGTCAGTCTAACTTAATTCAAGGTGTTGGAGGGCAAATCGATAAACTCATCTCATTTCACCTCGTAAGCAGTAGTGGTCTTGCTGTGTATTCAATTGTAACAATGGCCGTACAACAGTTTAGGGGATTCCAGAAAATTCTTTACGCGATACTTCTTCCAAAACAATCCCTTAACAGAGATCATACACATTTTTATAAAGCGCTTTGGCTTTATATTGGAGTAAGTGCTCTTTTTTGCGTAGCTTATATTATTACAGCGCCAGTCATTTTCACTATACTTTTTCCTCAATACCTTGCGTTTGTTCACCTTTCACAATTTGCTTCAATTGCCATCATATTTACACCACTTACCTTTTTTACTTTAAGCACACTGCATGGACGACATGACAAAAAAAGTACTCTGCAATACACCACAATAACAACAATACTTTCAACAGTGCTATTACTTATTGGAAGTCTTTTTGGAGGAACGCCTGGGGTTACATTTGCGTTTGTCGTTTCAAGTGCCCTTTCCGGAATCCTTGGGCTTTTCTTCCTTAAAACTCACTCTTCTTAAAAACCCAGAAATACCCGAGCGGAATTCTATCTCTTAATTTTTGAAACGGAGGAAGTATGAGCAATGTTTTGTCGATTAAAATACAAAGACTTTTCCCTATATTCCTTAAGACAGTCGTAGGAATACTTCCTCCGACTGTCTGCCACAACAAAGAAAATATTCCATACCCGAGAACCTCAATTCCCTCAACAGTAAACCCATGTTTAGCCGCAAGTCCTCGAAGAGCACTCTCTGTGTATCTAAAATAATCGTCAGGACTTCCATGTACATGAAACATAAAAGGTGTGGAAGATACAAATCTACCACCAGGTTTTAGTACTCTGTATACTTCACTGAATACAGGATGAAAATCAAAAATATGCTCAAGCACATTCATAGAAACAACTGTGTCAAAAGAACTTGATTCTAAAGGAAAGGGTTTTTGAATATCAAAAACTAAGTCGCAACCATAACTGGGATTAATATTCACCGTGGTGATTCGTTTAGCTCCAGCAAGCAGTGCGTGGTAACCAGATTTTGTACTTCCACCAATATCAAGAACTGCTCCATTTACAGGGGTTTTTTCTAGCTGTTCATACTCACACGCACGAAGAATTGAATAATTTTTATTCATATTTTTTTCTTGCAACCACAACAAGGGTTTCCGTAAACTTATCTGTAATAAAAGATATCAGAAAGTAGAGAAAATCTAAAAAACGTTTCTTCCAGCTTGGTTTAAAATCAGTATCCAATGTATATAGGTAGTCAACAGAAACTACTTCAAAATTATTTTTCTTAAGTAAGCAGGTAAGTGTTTTACTATTAAAATAGCAGGTGTGATCACTATTAACAGTTGGTTCTTTCTTGGTTATCTTTTCAGCAATATTATATAAATTAAATGTATTTGGTGTGGTAATAATCAAACTACCAGTATCATCGAGTAACCGATAACAAGCATCTAAAAAATGTCCCGGATTTGATAAATGCTCAATAACATCCCCAGCAAAAACCTTTGTAAACCGCACTGAGAAATCAGCATTTTCTGCGCTTGTTTTCTGATAGTGATCTTTCGGAGAAACTTTACTTTCATCATATGCAAGATCTACACCATACACCTGGGCTCCAACTTCCTTTATTATGTTATGCGGCCAATCTTTAGAATCATACAAAACACCCTGTCCCCAAAAACCCACATCCAAAACAGAGTCCTCTTTTTGTATTAAGGATTGTATGAGGTGCTTCTTGTTTTTGTAAACCATATAAATACCTTCCAGTGGAAATGACCCCATTATACGTCTTGCTGCCAAATAAGACGAAAGACTGAAACTACCAATGACTGTTAATGGTTAATACGAGCCGCTCCCCTACAGTGATGGGCTGAACCCCATGGAGAGAGACATCTCCAAAAAAGACATATAGATTTCCTGGGGTATATTGCACTTCTGTAAAACCAAAAAGTGTTCGGGCAACCTTCGACCATCTTAATATTTCTGAAAAGATACTCGTGAAAATTTTTATTGAAAATTTTTTTCTAAGATTGGGAAAAAGGATAAGATTACCTTTGGTTGTATCTCCAGTTGGCAAAAGAAATGGGATGAGAAGATTAACATACGCTCCATCATAATGATATTCGGTCTCCTCTGTCTTTTTAAAATTTCGCGCATCTTTATAGGGAAAACCTATGGTCTGTTTTTCTCTACTCAAAGGAGTGTACTTTTGATTTGTCACTTCGCATCTTTTTTTATGAATAGCATCACAAAGATTAAAAATATCTTCCGAGAGCACTACTTGATACCCCTCAGTATTTTTTAATTCCTCATTTTTTTTGTTAGCAATCGTTTGTACAGAATGCTGCGCAATGGATTGTAGTTTCTCAAACAGTTCGCCATCAAGGAAATGTGGTATTTCATAAAAACCCCTTGCAAGCACCTGGGTGACTATTTCATCAACTAACTTCTCGTTTTTTGCTATACCTGTGTAGTCTGAATGTAAAACCATAGTATACGAACATTATAATATATTCTTGTTGTTTAATATCCCCACGATACGTGTAATAAAAGTTTCCAGAGAAAACCTAATCTCAACATACTCAACTATCTTTTTTCTGAGCATGGTAATGTCTTGCTGTGTTTGGCTTACAAGATACTTAACTTTTGATGCAGCATCTTGAGAGTCAGCCAGCACGAGCAGATTTTGATCGACATCCTGCAACATATTTTTAACAGCCTCATTCGTGCTCAAAGGAATCACCCCGCACGCCATAGCATCCAAAATAGCTTTATCCAAACTCCCTGTATTTCCAAAATGAACAAAAACATCCGTTTCTTTAAGAACTGAAATTGCTTCAGTAAGAGGTAACGCTCCCCTCCAAATGACATTGTCTGTCAGATGATGCTTCGCAACATAATTCTGAAGGGTTTCAAAATATTTCTTATCTGTATCAGTCATGGGACCACCAATTATTGTACAAATAGCATCTATTTTATATTCCGATTTTAAAATAAAAATTGTCTCCAAGAGAAGTTCTAATCTTTTTGAGGCAGAAATTCTCCCGATTGATACAAGGGAAATTGGCTTTTGTAGTCCTCTTTCGAGGTTAATGTTTTTATATAGATTCACGTCTATTCCTTGCCCAACAATATGAAGTTTTGAAGTTGGATATCGAAATCCTTCAGGTGTGGAGGAAAAAATGGCATTACACAGAATGGTTGCGATTTTTAATCTTAAACTCACTGTGCCGTGTGCATACCAAAGAGAAATCCTTTTGCTAAGTAGTCGCCATATAATTCCCGTGGAAAGAATATACTCCGGATTCATGTGTGCGAAGACGTGAGTATAGTTTTTTCTATACTTAAATGCCTGGTACACAAGAATTAGCGGCCACATTTTAAGTCCATGCCACGTGCGTGATATATGAATAACCTCTACATTTGATGGGAAAATGTCCTCGCCTTTATCCAGACAAAATACCGTTACTTGATCACACTGCTTTGCAAACTCCAACACCCATCGCGCAAAAAATCCAAGTACTGAATTTTTACTATCAAGTGTTTGCGTAATGATAAGTAATTTCATACTTGCTTAAAATGTCTTAACCATATAGGTTCTCTCTAACGTATATCCTAATTTTTTGTAGTACTCACGTACCCCAACACCCGCAATAATCGCTATTCCAGTGTAGCCTTTTTCTTGAGCAATTCTTTCAGCTTCCGCTATTAACCTGCGACCAAATCCCATATGTTGTGATTGCTCACCCTGAGCGCCAATTTTAGCCATACGTCCGTACGTGTGCAGCTCACGAATAAGAGCTTTGCCCGGTAAAACAGCTAGGTTGTCATACTCTTCAAAACCTTTAATTTCATTCCATCTTGGTAAACGGAGGCGGCAAAAAGCAGCAAGTGAGTTCTCTTGCTTGTTTTCAAATTGAAGAAATATCTCTGTGCCTGTTTTCGTTTCGTAAGAAGTATTAGTGAGTTCAAAATCATCAGGCAGTACTTCCCTGTCTCGAATTTCACGTGCACGAATATCTTTTTGTACAACGCCACGTTTTAATTGATATTCATCAACCGACTCACGAAGATTAGACTTCTTACTACTTGCAACAATGTACGTTGCTGGAATATCTCGAATAATACGAATAATACGCACATACTCTGGTACTTCTCGTTCGCAATCAGCAAGTACTTGCGTCAGTACCTCATCATTGTATGGTTGATACTCTAATTCCCTGCGCGACCACCACTTATACAAAAGAGTACTCTTTAAAATTACACACGGGTACACCTTAAGCATGTCGGGATGATGATCCTTACCTGAAAATAAATCTTTAAACATCTGCACATCCATCTCTGGATTACTTTTCGGAAGGTTAGGCATCATGTGATATACGATCTTGAGTCCAGTATTTCGCAAAAGTTCGGCCGACTCCGCTATCGCTTCAACAGTCATTTCACGCCTATTAAAATCAAGCACATACTGATCGAGGTGTTGCACACCAATTTCAACTTTCGTTACTCCAAGACGACGGAGATTATTTAACTCTTCAAGATTCACATAGTCTGGACGCGTTTCAATAGACAAACCAATAATACGCACTGGGGCTGTTTCATTTATCTTCTGAAGTGCCTCAAGTGACAATTCATCCTCTTTTAAAACCAAGCCCTGTGGAGCATGAAAATTATTACAGGCTCGAAAAGATTCCTTAGTAAACCAATCTTGGTAATCGCGTTTGTAGTAACTCCAGGTGCCTCCAATCATAATCATTTCAACTTTATCCACCGGATGACCGTTCATTTCAAGAGCCTTAAGTCGAGATGTAATTTGCCGATCTGGGTCAAATTTATTAGCCAAGGCACGTGCTGCAGCGGGCTCCTTCGAAAGGTAGCTTTTAGGCATATTTGCCTCGGTAGGACAGTAAATACAGCGTCCAGGACAAGCATACGGCTTGGTAAGCAGTGAGACGACCGCAACGCCAGAATTACTACGAACTTTGAGCTTTTTAAGCGCCTGTTCGAGCACCTCACTCTTTTCTTCAAGACCTTCAGTAACACGTTTTTTGTACCACAGGAGAATCTCGGCATTGGATGGCATTTTTCTCTCCCCCTCTTCAGTAGGCGCAAATTTTCGCTTTACAATAATATTTGAACCTGACTGAGCAATTTCAGCCCGTATAACAAGAAAATCAGCATACAAAGCATCATCACGCATGATGTGCCGCTTTAGTTTCTCTACATCTTTTTCTGACCGGACCACCTCAAACATATATAGCGACTATACACGCAAAAGCTCTTCCCGCACAACCTCACGCTCGCTCCACGGATATGCCTTACCATTTTCTCGAATCATTGTTTCTTGAGCTCCCATAGCTGTACAAACAACAATGTCGCCAGACTGGGCAAGAGAAAGTGCTTTTCTAATACCTGAGCGTCTATTTGATATCAAGAAATACTGTTCATCTCGTCGCCAACCAGATTCTGCTAAATGTTGTCCTATTTCTTCAACAATGAGATCAGGGTCTTCGTCATACGGATCAGTGTCCGAAACAACTGCATAGTCTGCGAGTAGAGCTACGACTTCTGCCATGTCTTTTCTTTTTGATTTGTCACGCCCTCCTCCTTCAGAACCAAATACCACAATCACCCTATTACCTTGTGCCATTTGTTTTAAATTTGTAATGAGTGCAGTCATACTCAACTTTTCATGTGCGTAATCAATAAATACCCGAAAGTCTTTGCCTGTTTTAATTTCTTCCATACGCCCAGGAATATATGAAAGGGTGTGAACCCCTTCGCTTACTTTTTTACGGGGGAGGTCGAGAAGGTCAGCAACCGCAATAGCAACGAGTGCGTTTGGAATCATAAATGTCCCAGGAAGCGAAAGGTCAAATCTGTCCTGATCAACAGAAAATGAAACTGTGTGTGGCGTGGTAAGAACATGTGTTGCGCGAACTGTTGCGTCTTCACTCAAGCCATAACTTATCTGACGAGGCGCTGTGATGGAACTATAATATCCATATTCCTTATCATCGTGATTAAGTATGGATGTCGGAGTAAAAAATGCACCTTTCCATTTTTTTGGCTGTGCGCTAGAAAGTGTTCTGAAGAGTTTACCTTTTGCTTCACGATACGCTTCATATGATCCATGAGATTCTATGTGCTCAGGGGACAGGTTAGTAAAGACTGCAATGTCATAGGCGATTCCTCTGTGTCTATGTTGTGCGATTCCTTGTGAGGTAGTTTCAACAATTGCCACTTCACAGCCAGCATCTGCCATCATTCGAAGATGTTTTTGAATAAAAAATCTCCCCGGCATAGTCATATGCATTGTATTTACAATATCTTTATCACCTATTTTTATTGCAGCCGTAGTAAGCATTCCTGTTTTTACTCCTGCATGCTCTAGAACATTCCAAACAAAATATGCCGTTGATGTCTTTCCCTTTGTCCCAGTAATACCAATCACAATCATTTTTCTCGAAGGAAAACCGTAGCGTATTGCACCAAGATACGCCATGAAAAAGTGGTACCAAGACAGAATAAATGTTGGGATTAACTTCTTGATGAGCGCTTTCATATGTTTACTATATCATTTACTCTGCTTCTTTTTGACGAATCGTTTCGTTTGCTAATCTAAGATATTTATCTTGTACTTCTAAAGAAATAAGTTCTGGGTCTATTAACAAAATATCGCCCGCCTTTTCAATAATATCTCTACATGATTCAAAGAAAAATCCTATCGGTGTAACTAAGCACAAGTATGCGGCAGGCCATGAAGTAGCAATTTCTTGCGCAATGGAAAGAATCATTTGAGGAGTTGGATTTTCTCGATATTTTACTTTGACCAAGTAGTGGGTATTTCGTACTTGATCGATTATTGAAAGTTGGGGGCGTTCATGAAGCCGTGATACTTCTTGTTTAAGAGCTTCTCCTTTTTCAACTGAAGCAAGCTCTGAAACAATCATTTCTTGTCCAAATGGGGCAACTATATAATCATCACCCCCTTCACGAAACATTTCAAAAACAATAAGCTCTGCACTTTTATTTTTTATGAGATTCCTTAAGTAAAATGGTGATGCCATAGTCTATGAAAGAAGTGCCCTGAACCTTCTTGGAAGTTCCTGATTGAGAAAATCTTTGTATTCTTTTTCTTGTCGCCATAGAGTTCCTACTTCTTGCCAAAGAGCACGTCCTGCTAAGAAGCCACTACACCCAGCGTCTTTCGCAACATGATACTGCACATTAAATTCCTCAAAAGTTGTCCCACCTGTGAGCACAATCCAAGGAGTACTTCCAACGAGTGTAGTTATTTTTTCACACTCCTCTTTACTTCCCGGGTAAGGAAGTTTCCACACATCACACGTAAGTCCGTCTTCAATTGCTTTTTGTACTGTTTCAAATACTGTGCCAGATTTTGTATCCCCTACTGTATACAGAACAAATTCAAGAAAAAAAGGAAGGTTTGCTTCCTTACAAAGAAAAGCTTGGTTTTTGGCAGTTTTAATTTGAGCACTCCATGACGGTACATTGTGGTTCATATACAAAAGCAACTTTGCTCCTTGAGCACCTTTCTCAATAAGTTGTTTTGGGGTGGCAAGTATTTCGGTAATTCTTTCTCCTTCTTTATCAGTGTATCCCGTTTTTTCAAGTGGAAGGAGATACGGTACAAGGCTATGCATACCTTTGAGTGCGGGGAGGCCGTAGTCTTCATCAATAAGAGTTCCACTCATATACGGTACAACCGCCCTAAGGATATCTTGCTTCACCCGAACTATCTCTTCAACTGTTGGTTCAGCGCCATTTCCTGTAAGTAATTTTACAAAACTACTTCGATGATCAAACGCAAGCATTGGAAATATATTCCCCTTCTTAAACACATCTACCATCACTCCAGTATACCCTAATCCTGTATACTGTGTACGTGAATGATCAGGTTGCGAAAGGTATCATAGATTCAGTACGAACTACATATAATAAAGTAGCGGTGCCGTTTGTTGCATCTCGAGTGCGAGATTGGAATGAGTTTGAAATAGTAATTTCTCACGTACAAACAACTGACAAAATTCTTGACGCTGGCTGCGCACACGGACGCCTTGTGCCCGCACTTCTTACACATGGTGTAGAAAAAGAAAATTACATAGGTATAGACATTTCCGAAAATCTTATCGCCAAAGCGCGCGAAACATTTCCAGATATGCACTTTGATACCGGAAATGTCTGTGATCTTCCTTACGATAACAATACTTTTGATATTGTTATCTCGAGTGCAGTGCTCCACCACATCCCTTCTCATAAACTACGTGCACGCATGATTGAAGAACTCTTGCGAGTGGTAAAACCGGGTGGAAAAATTGTTCTTCTTGTGTGGAATGCTTTTTTCTTCAAACATTTATGGAGACCTATTTTTGTGTCATATCTAAAACACTTCTTCTCTTTTGGGAAATATGATGCAGGTGATATGTATTTGCCTTTTTTTGGAAAGGAAAATAGACGCTACGTGCATGCGTTTACGAAACAATCTTTACAGAAACTCTTAAACAAAATCTCTTGCCAAAAAAGCACCCTAGAAGATACAGGAAAAAACTTTTTTATCTTACTTGAGAAATAGTTGCGATCCATGAATTAACGACTTTTGATTCATACATATCAAAAGAGTCTATGGTGGCACTCGCATGGAGGCATGCATTTTTAAATTGCATGTAGACATCTTCGGTTTCCAACATTTTTCCTATTGCATTTCCAAGAGTAGCAGCATCTTCAATGGGCACAATGACTCCCTCTTTATTATCTCTAATGAATTCATGAGCACAGCCAACATTAGTCATGACAACGGGTACACCTGCTTCAATAGATTCAACCGCGACCCGGCACCAACCTTCATACACTGAGGAGATAAGTGTAAGTGTAGCGTTTTGATACAAATCCTCAGCCTTCATCCAAGGAATTATTTCAACGTATTCTGATATCTTTAATTCAGAAATAACCCTCTCTATCTCTTGTTTTAAGGGTCCCGCGCCAATAATTTGCAGCCGAATATTTTTATTTTTTTGTAGAGCAAGCGAAAACGCTTCAAGGGCAATGGGAATTCTTTTAAACCACACAAAGCGAGCGGGTAAAATAATACTATGTGGTTTCACATTAAAACTTGATACGGTCTTTTTGATTTCTCGTTTATAAAACATCGGTACTGTATCTATCTTCTTGTCTGTAATATGCAGTCTTTGTGTACAAAAGTTTTCAAGTCGCTGAGACACAACTCGTACTCTGTGCGCTCGTGGCAAAACAAAAAGACTTAAAAGATATTGCACATAGGTACGAATGCTCTCATGCTGCATATGTGCACTAGAAATATCTGTATGAATCTGAACATGAAAGAATGTTTTAGTGAGTCGAGAAATGATAAGCCCAATCAAACCGATTTCAAATGGATCTTGCGTAGTAATAACAATCTGACACCCCTTGGACTGTAATTCCCTTACATCTTTCCATATTTGGAAAAAACCAAATATTGATCCGATTACTGTAGAAAAACCAACAACAAAAACATTATTGTTTGAAATTCTTTTTTGCGAAATTTTTTTTGCAAAGATATAGGCGTGTATACTTGAAAAATGCCGCGCGTAAGTAAGAGTACGCTCCATAGCTTCAGATGATTCGCTAAGAAGTGAGGCATCCTGCCCGAGCATGACAAGATATATATTTTTGTTTTTTATATTTTGTTCCATATGTGATGATACTCTTCAGCTAACACCTTGTAGGTTCTTGCTATTCTAAATTCTGAGATTTTTTGAGATTGCACATGATGAACATTTTCATCCAATATCATTTCAAGGCTCTCCTGTATCTTGTTTTGATTTGTACTGTCTACGTACAGCCCAATATTTTGAGGAAAAAGGTTTCTAATTCCTGTGTCTTCTGTACAAATAAATGGACAGCCACTCGCCACACTTTCACAAATAAGATTCGGAGCAACATCACTTATTGATGGCTGAATAACCGCATAGGTTTCTGATAATACCCCCACTCGTTCCTGCGGATCAATATAATCAAACGAAAGCATAGCGTCTGGATATTTTTTAGCAAGTTCTTTCCAGATCTTCTTTAGTGTCTCAGTATTTTTAAATTCAGATGCACGCACAGGACAGCGTATTATTTTTAGCATTCCGGTTTTCCAAGCATACGGAATAGCCCCTGTAACAAGAGCATTCTCAACAACATAGGTTTTTATATTTTCTAAGCTATACGGTTTTTTCCAAATATCTTGCTGCCAAGAAGTATTAAAGATAATAGCTTCAGCACTACGAAGAATCCTGCGAGTTAAAAAGAAAATTACTTTTTCCTTTACTGAGAGTTTTGGTGTTGGAAAGTAGAATGAAGAAAGTTTTTTATGGTCTTTCGTCCGAGCGAGATACGTTTCCCAAAGAAAATCTCCGCCTATGCGTACAACATATTTTTTTCGTTGTAGAACGCACACAGACACTGCAAGAATGAGCGCGCTCCACGTGTCTGCAATTACTACGAGCTCTGCTTTTTGAGATAGTCTCCAAACGTCGCGCACAAAAAGAAGATTTCGTTTTAGTTTTGAAAGTTTCTTATATGGTTCAAAATTTGCATAAGAAATCCTATAGCCCATTTTTATAAATTCAGGTCCGATGGAAGAAACAAATGTTGCCGGCCCTCCAATCGATGGAGGAAAAAATGCTGAGACAAGGAGGATATTTTCTACTTTCATACAAATAATAATTCTTTCATCTTAAGAGCAATCCTCTCCCAAGCATATTTTTCTTGTACAAGTACTTTTGCATTTACGCAAATGTTTTTATATAACACTTGATCAAATATAAGTCTTTCTACAGATCGAGCAATACTCTCTGGATTTTCATTCTCACAAAAAAGCCCTGTCGCTTTATCTCCATGAGACTTTGGATCAAAAAGAAAATCAGGTATTCCGCCGACAGGTGTCCCTATTACAGGTAGTCCGACTGCCATTGCCTCTAAAAAGGAATTCCCTAGACCTTCCGACCGAGAAGGACGAATAAATACGTGCGCAGATTGAAGCAGTTGTATCACTTCCTTCTTTTCTTTTTGACCGTGGAAAATTATCCTTTTTTGTAGACCGTATTCAGCAACCTTTTTCTCAAGCATTTCTCTTTGAAATCCATCACCAACAATATCGAAATAAACGCTTTCCGGTAGTTTTACCATTGCCTCAATTACCAAATCAACGCCATTTTTTGGCACCAATCGTGAGGTCGTGATGAGTCGAAACTCTTCTTTTTTAACAGGTTGTGTTAATGGAATAAATTCTCCTACATCAACACCATTTGGCACAACCTCAGGTACAACTTGGGCCTTCATATGCAGAGCCCATTCTTTCAGAAAATTAGAAATGGTTTGAATTTGTTTTGCCTGTTTGAACACACCAGAAAAAAGAGTTCCAAACACTCTCATTTGTTTTTCTATATGCTCTGTTGGATCACCTTCTTGTAGTGTAAGAAGTAGCGGCACCTGAGAAACTCGAGAAAAAATATTCCCCGGAACACCCGCACTATGTGCCATTATTGCCCATACTTTTTCAAACTTTATTTTTCGATGTAGCCAAAGTCCGACAAGAGGAGCCCAAAACTGGTAAAGAACTTTATTCAATCGTAATGGAAATGCTCGCAAATCTTCAAAAGTTGAGTTCTTTTTAGAAAAACCTATTCTGTGTACAAAAACATTTCCTATTTTTTCTTGTTTTGAAAGAATGCTGTCATACCGAAGCGTAATGAGATGGAACTCAAAATCTGTAGAGTGTAACCGGTCAGTAATTTCACGAAGCGCAACCTCTGCCCCACCCACAAAACGCGGGTAGTAGCTCATTGAGAAAATGAGAATCCTTTTTGGTTGTCTATTATTTTCCATCATCAATTATTGTGTATTCGTCAGCCAAGGCACTCTCTTTTTTTGTTCCCAAGAACGCTCCTGCCACCACCGTAATTAAGAACAGCGGTAGAACATACCATAACACAGAAGTGCTCTTTTCTCTGGATGTTGTTACAGCTGCAGTAAGTGGTAACTCGGACGTCGAAGATGCTTCTGTTTGAGTAGTGGAAGCTTGGACTACTTTTTGCAACTGCACAGGTGGGGATACACTTGCCATCTTGGTCGCTATTTTTGGATTTGATTGTACAGTATTTGCCACATACGTTTTTAAAACAGTAGTAGAAGTTGCTGGTGCTGAGGCAATATTTGCAGTCACCGCCCTCCCTGGATCATATCGAGCTATGACTACCTTGTTTGGAAATAAAAGTTCAGTAATCTTTGCAGTACTATCACTCTTAAATTGAGTGACTTCTTGTGGAATACGCAGAGACGCGAAAGGTGCAATGAATGTGTTTTTTGGAAAAACATAATATCCATTTTCTCCGCCTCCTTTTTGTAAAAGCCAGAAAGAAAGATCTGTAAGATACTTTGATTTGTTTTCAATACGAATATAGGTACCGCCCTGTTCATCACTCCCCTCCGATAACAAAATATCTAAGGCAACAACAGTTACGGACGTGTGTTCATATGCAAAAGCAGTTGTACCATCTGCGGATGCGACAATATCAAGCACTATATGATATGTACCGGGATATTTATATCGATGAGTCGTTACTGACCCATACCCAACAGTGCCGTCCCCAAAGTTCCAAGTAAAAAAAGGGTTGAGTGCTGTTTTACCACCTGAAACAAATGCCTGAGCTTTTAAAGTCGTCTCCGCGCCAGCAAAAGCGATTTGTGGAGTAACAATTGTACCGAAAAGTTCAGCGGCACCATATGTACTCCCTGAGCCTGTAAGCGCCGGACCAGTGCCATTTATTGTGGTTTCGCCACCTGACGAAGTGGTCGTTGCACCACTTGTTCCTCCTGAACCATTTGCTGCGACTCCGGGTGACGGCACTGCAGCAATCCAAGCCGTAGACTTCTGGAGACTGTTTCCATCACCTGCTCCACCAAGTGTAACATCATACAAATATTCATCTGACACAACACTGGCATCATTTTTAAACGCAAGCGCTTCGCCAGTATTACTCAATGAAAAAGAAGACTTAAATATCTTGCCTGAGAAGTTTGGAAAATCGATGAGAAACTTTGTTTTATCAGAGACCACGACACCATATTCATTAGCCGCTAGCTCTGCTACATATCCGTCTATTTGTTCGATGCCATGATTTACATTTGCTTCAAAAAATTTCCAAGTTGTAAAGTTAATCGTACTACCTCCAACATTTTGCACCTCCACCCACTCCCGTCCAGTATCAGACCCCGATGGGTCATACATTACTTCAGTAATTGCTATTTGAGCACAGGTAAAAAAAGTACTACTTAAAAGGAGAACTCCGAGCGTAAGAGCCCTATTCATCCCCTAAGTATATAATCAACAAAACAACTACTCAAGAAGCTTTTTCAACACATCTGCTGGAATTTCATTGCTTTTTTTTGCCGGTGGGTCCGGATTCTCACGAGTCTCCTGCTTTTTTTCTTGAACCTGAGGAGTAACAAATGCTTGTTTTGGAACAGTTTGTTGTGTCACCTGATTGATACTTTCTTTCAGCTCAGTTTTATTCTTTACATCTGTCACATGAGTTTTAGATTGATTTTGTGAAGCAAGTAAAGAAGACAGGGACACCCGTTGTCCACTATTATTATCTTTTTTTACTTCCAGCTTTTGAATGGTGTCTTTTTGCACACCCTGTATTTCTTTTTGCAATGCGTCGCGCAGGCTTGTATTTGAAGAGGTTGCATTTTGCATCATTGGCTTTTGAGCAACTGCTGCAGATCTTGAAAACTGATTCTGTACCTGAGGTCTCGTCGCAGGAATAGGTTCAATCTTTTTTACTTGTTGTGGCACTTGAGGTACTGCTTGCGTCACTGTTTGTTCATTTTTAGGGTAATAGGTTGCCTGGGATTGAAACGGTGGCCGTGGTGGAATACCTTTTGCCATTCGTGCTTGTTCACCTTTTTGCGTATCACGCACACGATCCTCCTGAGTAAATGACACTGGGGCATGCCAGTCGCGAATTTCTTTTTCAACGTCCTCTTTTTTGCGCGCAAACTTCATTCGTGAAGCATCGATTACTTGTTGTTTATATGACGTCTCTGGAGGCAAAATTGGTGGTAAGGTAGTCGCAGAAAAGGGTTGTGAGCCAACTCCGTCTATCATCAGTCGTAAATATATCTGCCGTTGTCCAAGACTCACCACATCTTCCAGCATAAAGTACGGTGCAAATTCTTTCTCAAAAATTTCAGCATCTGCAGAACCAACTCGAAAAACAACCATTGTTCCTACATTACCAAACACAGCCTCTTTCACCTTCTCTGACATTTGGTCAACGTATTGGTGTGC
>DALYDX010000016.1:0-11618 GCA_031972835.1 Minisyncoccota bacterium
TGTGAAAAGAACAAAGCCCCTGTGTATCAGGGGCTCGTGTTTGAGTTTAAAAATATTTTAGCTTTTACTTATTAGTAGGCAAAATATTGAACGCAAAAATGAACCCCCGATTTCCTCCTCGGTAGTGTGTCCACTTAAAATTCATTTTTGCTACTATATTCATGTACTTCGGAGTATACCTAGGGTGTAAATTTTGTCAATGTGTATAAATAAATCCGAAGCTTTTAATATCTATTTTTTTAGCTTACAATAGCTTTTATGGAGGAGGCGACTCAAACTGGATATACTATAAAAACCGAAACATTCTCGGGGCCTTTTGATCTATTACTTGAGCTTATCGAGAACAAGAAGCTTTTTGTAAATGAGATTTCTCTCTCTGAGATTACAACCGACTATATCGAACATGTCCGCAAGATGGAAGCACTTGATCTAGGGCAAGCTACACAATTTGCAGTGGTAGCAGCAACTCTAATACTTATCAAATCCAGATCTCTTCTACCAGGACTACCTCTAACCAAAGAAGAAGAAACTTCTATAAATGACCTAGAACTTCGGCTAAAACTTTATCAAGTTATAAAAGATATCGAACCATACATAAAAGAAAAGTATGGGAAAGTGATTTTACTTCCACTTCCAGACCGACCAATAGGTACAATTCTATTTAGCCCTGACAAGAACCTTAAAAAAACCAGCATCGAAGAAGCTATAGCAAATGTAATAGGAGCTTTACCTAAAAAAACAATTCTGCCCGAGGTTACAGTAAAGACAATCGTTAGTATCGAAGAGATGATAAGCTCTCTCGAAGAACGTATAACCAAAACTATGTCTCTATCTTTCAGAGAATTTAGTCACATAGATAGCTCGGAAGCAAAGGAGGTAAAGATACATACGATCGTTTCATTTTTAGCTCTACTTGAACTTGTACGCACAGGCCTTGTTGATGTTATGCAGACAAACGCGTATGATGATATGACAATTAACAAAAGAATCGAAACTATATGAACATAGAACTTGATGCAAAAATTGAAGCTCTGCTTTTTTCAAAAGCTGAACCTGTAACTATAAAGGAAATTGCTAAAATTTTCGGTGAAAAAACTGAAACAATACAAGAGAGTCTGACACTACTAGATTCAAAGCTTTCAGGCAGGGGAGTCAGAATACTTATGAACGATGATGAGATAACTCTCACTACAGCTCCAGAGTGTGCAGTGTTTTTGGATGAAATACGAAGAGAAGAACTCTCCAAGGATCTATCCAAGGCAAGTCTTGAGACTTTAGCAGTAATCATGTATACAGACAAACCATCACGCGCAGACATAGACTACATACGTGGAGTGAATTCAAGTTTTATACTTAGAAACCTACTTGTGCGTGGAATGATCGAAAAATATATTCACCCTGAGGACAGTCGTAAATTCATATACAAACCATCACTCGACTTACTTAGATTTTTAGGTGTGACACGACTAGAGGAGCTTGAAAATTTTACGGATGTGCAAGGAAAGCTAGCTAATTTTAAATCTGAAGCCAATAAAATCCCAGAAGAAGGGGAGTAGTCCTACATGCATCCATCAAAACCACAAATACTTACCGCTTTTTTCCTTGCACTATGCCTTTTAGGTATTTTCAACTATCAGACAAATATAAATACAAGAATCTTAGATTCGGAAAATCAAGAAAAAACTAAATTCGAACACCAGAGAATTGAGATGTTTGGTAGTGTGCCAATAGAAGCCAAATCTGTAATAGTAAAAGATATTGATTCAGGTGAAATAATATTTGAAAAATCGAGCTTCCGAAAAATGCCACTTGCATCCCTAACGAAACTCATGACTGCATACGTATCACAGAAGTATTCTTCCAAAGATGCAGAAGTAAAAATAAGTGAAGACGATCTATATTCTGTAGGCGATGCAAAGCTCAATCCAGGTGATACATGGAAATTAAAAAGTATTATATCTTTTGCCTTGGTTAATTCTTCAAACGATGCGATCTCATCAGTCACAAGAAATTTAGAAAAAACTTTTGGTGGCGAGGAAATGTTTATAGATACTATGAACAGAGAAGCTAAAGCTCTCGGTCTGTATAGTATGAAATTTTACAATACTACAGGACTGGATATCGACAGCAAGACAAATGGTGGCTATGGATCAGCAAGTGATGTAGCGCTTCTGTTTGAAGAGGTCTTCAATACATATCCTGATAGTTTTACCGCCACAGCTTTCTTGAGATCAAAATTCTCGTCTCTGTCAGGTGTAGAATATGAATCTATAAATACAAATCCTTATACAGAAGAGCTGGCTCCACTATTGGCTTCTAAAACCGGATATACGAGCCTCACAGGAGGGAATCTAGCCATAATCAAAGAGATAGAGGGGCGTAGGATCGTTTTAGTCGTCTTAGGATCCAGTTACAATGGACGGTTCAGCGACATAATAAATCTGAGTAAAAAAGTAGAGGAATATCTTCCTCTGAAAATGGCTTTAGACGTAAAATATAACGGGCAATAGTTGTATTTTTGTGTGTAGAATTTGCGATAATTGCCTTACAGGGTATACTTGAACTTATGATAGTGAATATAATAAAAATATTTGTCCCTACTACTATAGCCTTCTTGCTTGGAATTGGCCTTACTCCTTTTATGATGAAAATTTTCTATAAATACAGACTATGGAAAAGACATGCTAGAAATGACGAGTCTATAAATGCAGATAAAATATCACCAACATTTAGTGCGCTCCACAATACAACAGAAGAATTACAGACTCCACGTGTAGGTGGGAGTATTATATGGCTCGCTACGTTAGGAACAGCGCTTTTCGTATTGTTACTTGCCGTGTTCTTCCCAAGTGATACTACACAAAAACTAAACTTCATAAGTCGTAATCAAACATTACTACTTTTATTTGCATTACTTATATCTTCTATGATCGGACTCATCGACGATCTTTTGACCATATATGCAAAACCCGGAATCTTTGCCAACGGTTTTCCTAGAAAATATATGATCGGTATAGTTTTAACTATAGGACTTATCGGTGGTCTATGGTTCTACTATAAACTTGGAATACAAACTATCTCTATACCAACTCTTGGAATTATAAATCTAGGACTTCTATTTATCCCAGTATTTATGGCAGTAATTTTTGCTGTATTCTCTAGCGGTGTAATAGATGGAATTGATGGACTTGCAGGAGGTGTTATGGCAAGTATTTTTGGAGCATATTCTACGATTGCCTACTTCCACAACCAGATAGATATCGCAGTTTTTTGCGCAGTAGTTACTGGATCTATACTGGCATTTCTATGGTTCAATATTCCTCCAGCTCGATTTTACTTGGGAGAAACTGGAATGCTTGGACTTACTGTGACCCTGACTATTGTGGCATTTCTGACAGATACTGTTTTGATACTTCCGGTAATTGCGTTCCCACTTTTTGCAACAGCGATATCTTCGGCAGTTCAAATCTTCTCAAAAAAATATTTCAATAAAAAAGTTTTCCTAGTTGCACCACTACACCATCATTTTGAAGCACTAGGTTGGTCTCGAGCAAAAATAACAATGCGGTATTGGGTGATTTCAGTAATATTTGCAATCATTGGCATAATACTATCTTTAGTTTAGGCAGAATGACAAAACGAGAATCAAGTAAAATCGATAAAATATTCTTGGGTATAGTAGTAGCTCTTGTAATATTTGGTCTAATATCTTTTGTTTCAGCCTCACTTGGGGTGTTGGCAAAAAATGAAACTAAATTTTATGGAATCTTATTTAACCAAATAGTACTAGGACTTTTATTTGGCACTTGTGCACTTCTGGTCTGCTTAAAATACAAATATACATTTTGGAGAACATACGCTTTTTATATATTTCTAGGATCTATAGCACTGACATTACTTGTTTTTATACCTGGAATAGGCCTAAGCCACGGGGGAGCACGTAGATGGATATCCGTACTCGGTGTCTCTGTCCAGCCTGTTGAATTTCTAAAAATTGCCTTTGTGGTTTATTTTGCAGCTTATCTGTCTTGGATAAAAACAAAGGTTTCTGATTATAAATTTAGCATCTTACCACTACTCGCAATGATCGGAGTGATCGCAGCTGTACTACTTGCTCAACCAGATACAAAAAGTTTGATACTTATCATCGCAGCTGGATCTGCAATGCTTTTTGTTTCAGGTATACCTCTAAAATACCTATGGATACTTTTAGCTATCTCTATAGTAGGATTACTTGCACTTGCTTTCTTTACCCCATATCTAAATGCCCGCATTGAAACTTTCTTAAATCCAGATAATGATCCAAGCAATTCTTCATATCAACTTCAACAGTCACTGATTGCTATAGGATCAGGTGGAGTGTTCGGTAGGGGGTTGGGACAGAGTATTCAAAAATTTAGCTATCTACCCGAACCTCAGGGAGATTCAATATTTGCCGTGATAGGAGAAGAATTTGGTTTTGTTGGATCGGTAATACTACTGGTGCTATATGTTGCGTTTGTGATGCGAGGACTTCATCTGGCTTATCGTGCACCGGATTCATTTAGTAGACTTTTTATCGTTGGAATTGTTATACTTTTTGGAGCGCAATCTCTTTTGAACATTGCCTCAATTGTCGGACTCTTTCCATTGACCGGAGTACCACTTGTATTTGTAAGTCAGGGTGGAACATCACTTCTGATATCTCTTGCAGCAATTGGTATAATACTTAACATATCAAAATATCAACGTAAAATTACTTAAATTATGAAAATACTATTTACTGGTGGAGGCACAGGTGGACATTTCTATCCAATCATTGCTGTAGCAGAAGCACTGAACAAAATTGTTGATGAAGAGAAAATACTTTCTTCTGAGCTGTACTATATGTCTACAGAGCCATATGACAAGACAGCGCTTTTTGAAAATAATATAAAATTCTTGCAAGTGGATGCTGGGAAACTCAGAATATACCCATCTGCAAAGAACTTCATTGATGCATTTAAAACAGGTGTTGGTTGCATGGAAGCACTTATAAAAGTTTTTGCACTCTATCCAGATGTTGTATTTGGTAAAGGTGGTTTTGCAAGCTTTCCAGCACTCTTTGCAGCGAGAATATTGAGAATACCTGTCATCGTACATGAGTCAGATTCTAGTCCAGGCCGTGTAAACAAATGGGCGGGAAAGTTTGCTAAAAGAATCGCATTGTCTTTTCCAGAGGCTGCAGAATCTTTTCCAAAAAATAAAACTGCTTGGACAGGACAACCAATTCGTCGCGACATTGCTCGTGGTGTAAAAGAAGGAGCGTTTGAATATTTAGGATTTGATCCAAATATTCCGGTTATATTTATTTTAGGTGGGTCCCAAGGAGCACAGAAAATAAATAATGCGCTTATCGACGCACTCCCAACTCTTTTGCCAAATTTTCAAATTATTCATCAGGTGGGTGTAAAAAATATTGCAGACATCACTGAAACCGCAAATATAATAATTGCTAAAAATGAATTCAAAAATCGATATAAACCAATAGGATTCTTAAATCCTCTCGGCATGAAAATGTCAGCCGGAGCTGCGACGATCATAGTCTCGCGTGCAGGTTCAACTCTATTTGAAATCGCAAGTTGGGGAGTACCATCTATACTAATACCTTTCGATAAATCAAATGGTGATCACTCACGAAAAAATGCATATACCTATGCTAGAAGTGGTGCCTGTGAAGTTATAGAAGAAGCGAACCTCTCTCCAAATCTACTTGCAGCTGAAATCATCCGTTTAACAGGGGATAGTGCAAAGATGGAACAAATGAAAATGGCCGCACAAAACTTTGCACGACCTGATTCTGCAAGTGCTATTGCAAGAGAAATCTTGAATATCGCCCTCAAACACGAACAATAAAAAACACCGACCATCTTTTTGGCCGGTGCACTATAGAGGTTTTGGATCATACCTCTGGATGCCCCCACTGTCAGTTGTTTTAGGCTGTCATAACCGGGAAGGATCACGTTACGACACCTGCGCTCAAATTTGTACTTATATAATAGCATATAGATAAATTAAAGTCAAGTATCCTCAAAAAAGCCTTTATTTGCTATACTTTTTCTATGCCTAAATCAAAAAAAGTTGTTACTCGTTTTGCCCCAAGTCCGACAGGATTTCTACATATTGGCGGTGTTCGCACTGCGCTCTTCGCATGGGCATATGCTCGGAAAAACAACGGAACTTTTATACTACGTATCGAAGATACTGACAAAGCGCGCGAAGTGCCGGGATCAATCGAGCATATTATTAAATCTCTAAAGTGGCTCGGTGTTGAATGGGATGAAGGGGTAGACATAGGTGGTCCAAACGCGCCATATTTACAATCTGAAAGACTAGAGTCATATAAAAAATATGCAAATATTTTAATAGAAAAAGGTCTTGCTTATGCAGATCCATATACAGAAGCAGAGGTTGAAGAATTTAGAAAAAAATCTGAAGCAGAAAAGAAACCTTTCTTGTTCAGAGACTACAGGCCAGAGAATCCACCAGCTTGGGATGGAACACGACCTTTGCGACTAAAGGTTCTAGAAATAAAATCTTACAAATGGAACGATTTAGTTCGCGGAGATCTATCTGCTGGACCTGAGGCCCTCGATGATATTATTTTAATGAAAAGTGATGGTTATCCTACATACAACTTTGCTCATATCATTGATGATTTGGAGATGGGAGTTACTCATATCATGCGTGCAGACGAATTTATCTCTTCTACACCAAAATTTCTATCGATATACGAAGCACTAGGAATAGATCATCCTGAGTTTGCAACACTACCACCTATCATGGCCCCAGACGGCAAAAAGAAGCTTGGTAAGCGCGATGGAGCAAAAGATATATTAGACTACAAAGCCGAAGGATATCTACCAGAAGCAATGCTAAATTTCCTTGTATTTATCGGATGGAACCCAGGAGATGACAGGGAGGTTATGGATGTACGAGAATTTATTGAATCATTCGATATTTCCCGTATTCATATCAGCGGTGGAGGTTTCAATATTATCAAACTAGACTGGTTCAACAAAGAACATTTGAAAAAAATATCTGACGATGAATTTTTCGCGGGTACCTTACAATTTGTCCCAGAGGATTTTAAAAACAAATCTTTCGATGAATCTATTTTCAAAAAATTAATACCAATGCTCAGGGAGCGCATATCAAAATTTTCTGATGTAAAAAATATGTGTGAAGCAGGGGAGTTGGATTATTTTTTCTCAAAACCAAATCTTGATGCTGAAAAATTAAATTTCAAAGAAACTCCAAGTTCTGTCACAAAAGACAACTTAGAACGTATGTATAATGTAATAGAACAGATAGAAGAGGATAATTTTACAGTGATCAATCTAAAAGATACATTGATGTCCACCATAGAAAAAGACTCTCGAGGACCTACACTACACCCACTCCGATTTTCTCTTTCAGGGATAGACCAATCACCAGATCCATTTACTATTTGCTCAGTCATTGGTAAAGACGAGGCACTTTCACGTATTAAAATTGCGATAAGCCTACTTTCTAGATAAACCCATAACATAAGATGAATCAAAAAAATGTAACAAAATCAGTGACAAGTCTACTGCTCGTTGGCTTGTTCCTATTTTGCGTACAAAGTGCAGGAGCAGACCTTGCGAGTGATTTATCCGCGCAGATTGCATCTCATTCAAATGAAATAGAAAAACTAGAAGCTGAAATTGCCCTCTATCAAAAACAACTCAACGAGACTAGTAGTACGACATACTCTTTAAATGGATCTTTAAAAGAGCTCGATATTTCAAAAAAGAAAATTATCGCTGAAATTGCTGTTACAGAAAACAAGATAAGCAATACTGAATCTCGTATAAAAGAATTGAACTTAGATATTGGCCATAAATCAAAAACAATCGATGTAAACCAACTTGCAATAGCTAGGAGTATCGCCAAAATCAATGAACTAGACAGCAATCCTTTGATTATTACACTTCTGTCAAACGACAGGATTGCAGACGTCTGGAGTGAAGTAGAGTCTCTAAAAAGAATCCAAAGTGATGTGTATGACCATACCAGAGAGGTTATCCAAGTCAGACACGGACTTGAAGGAAACCGTGATGAGGAGCTAATCGCAAAAACTGAACTACTCGATCTAAAAACTAAATTCAATGATCAAAAAAAAGTTTTAGATATTAGTATTAAAGATAAAAATAAATTACTCGCTGAAACAAAAAACCAAGAATCAAATTACAAAAAAATTCTAGCCGATAAGCTTGCATTGAAAGCAGCTTTCGAAAAAGAAATTCAAAATTATGAATCTCAATTAAAATATGTACTTGATCCCAATTCGCTACCAGCATCTGGTTCACATCCATTGAATTGGCCACTTACGAGCGTATTTATAACTCAAATGTTCGGAAAGACTGTCGATTCAGCAAGACTATATACTTCAGGTTCACATAGTGGAACCGATTTTAGAGCCAGTACTGGTACTCCTGTCTTAGCAATGGCATCAGGTGTAGTTTCTGCTAGTGGTGACACGGACATAGCATGTCGCGGAGCTTCATTTGGAAAATGGGTACTTATAAAATACGACAATGGACTAGCAAGTACATACGGACACTTGTCTTTGGTCAGCGCAAAGAACGGAACAAGAGTCAGCCCAGGACAAATCGTAGCGTACAGTGGCAATACAGGTCATTCCACAGCACCACACTTGCACGTCAGTCTATATCCTTCGGATGCGGTAGATGTATCAGCAAAAGAAAGTATTGCTTGCAAAGGCAAGATACTAGCTCAACCTAGAGCAGCGACAAATGCTTATTTAAATCCACTAGACTATATGCCAAGTTATACGAGCTCTATGATAAAAAGTTAAAACACCCTGACTTTGGGTGTTTTTCTCTATTCTATATTAGAACACATATTTATATATTATCAAGTAGGTGATAGAGTGAAATAAAATCTGTATAAAAGTCTAAGTTAAACAAAGATGAACCAGATTACAACGGGGTAGGGATAGGCACCTTAGAAACGATTCTGTGGCCTTAGAAAGTCTATGTAAACCACGAATTGTAGAATTGAAATAGTATTTGAATATAAGGCTTAATTTCAATCTATACGTCGCAAAAGATATATTGTGCGACGTTCATAATCTAAATCCCCTAGGCTGCAATACAAGCATTGAAAGCCTGAACGGTCGCATTGTATGTGTCTATATTCTCTTTCACTATCTCTAGTAGTGCATTGTACTGACTGACTAGATCGTTATAAGCCTCTACCTCACCCTGGTAGTCAGATGACCATTTATTTGTTTCTTCAACTTTAGTATTTTGCGCTTCAATATCTTTTTCTAGATTACTTAAAGTTTCTTGATCGGTGTTTATCTTTTCTTCTAGGGACTGATCTATGCTCGGACACAATTCTATTGGCCTTGCGAAGTGCTGTACCAAGAGCCATACATTGTCTCCTTGATAGTTTCCGTACACTATACCTATACCAATATCTACATAACGAGAATTCAAAATATTTTCACGATGCCCAACTGAAGCCATCCAAGCATCGACGACATCCTTTGATGTCTTAAAACCACCCATCGCCAAATTTTCTCCGACCATTATGTATTTATATGATGCATCATCCACAAGATCACCTACACTCACCCCTTCAGGTGAAGAATGCTCAAAATATTGACCATTCAACATATCCGCTGCTTTTACTTGTGCCGATGAATTAAGTTTAGAATTTTCAAAAAGATTTGGTAGATTATTTTGCTTTCTATTTTCATTTGTATAATAAATTATATTTACAATATTTATTTCTGAATGAATATCATCTACTGACTCACCGGAAGACACGCCGTCAAATACAAGTGGCGTCGGTAAATGAAAGTTCAAGCTATTACTAGACGGAGATATTATTTGGGGTAAGTCACTTATATACTCCCCTGCATCTTTGAAATTCTCGATAATTTTTTCATCTACATTTTTTGTATTGTTGCTGTACAGGATCCCATATACAGACAGAACTGTAAGTACGATACCCAGGATTGTAGTTACCCATCGCATATAGATTTATTGAACAGTCACAGACTTCGCTAGATTTCTAGGCTTGTCTATGTTGTTGCCTAAATTCTCCGCAAAATAATAAGCAAAAAGCTGTAGGGGTATGACTTCTATTAGCGGATAGAAAAGTGGATTTGAAAGTGTAGGAATCACAATAACTTCATCAGCAAGCTTCATAACAGAACTCTTTGCGCCTTCTTCGTCGGTAACAACAATCAACCTTCCTCCTTTTGATTTTATTTGTTCTATCGATACAGAACCTATAGAAAACAAATCGTCTTTAGGTAAAATCACAACCGACAGCGATGTCTCGTCGAGTACTGCCATTGGTCCGTGTTTTAATTCTCCGAGCGGATAACTTCCAGCTTCTATATATGTAAGTTCTTTGAACTTTAGGGCTGCTTCGTGCGCTATTGGCATGTGTATTCCCCTACCCAAGAATTGGATTTTTTTGATATCGGAAAAAGATTCTGCTATGCGTGCAATATTTTTATGAGAATCTAGTGTCAATTTCATTATGTCTGGTATAGATTCTAGTGTTTTTACAAATTCTATACCCGTACTTTCACTCATACCACTTGTTCGAGCAAGTGACAGTGCAAACAAATATAAAGTAATAGCCTGAGCTGTAAAAGCCTTGGTTGAAGCAACACCAATCTCAGTCCCCGCTCTCGTGTATATTCCAGCAAGAGATTCATGCGCAATAGCACTTCCGACCACATTTACAATTCCGAGAGTAGTAAAACCTCGTCTTTTCATTTCCTTTATTGACTCCAGTGTATCTGCTGTTTCTCCAGACTGACTGATACCTAAAAAGATTGTATCTTTAGGACTAAGGTTTTGTTTTTTATATCTAAACTCTGAAGCAACCTGACTAGACACTGAGATAGATGTCATAGATTCAATTATTTCCTTGCCCAAAAGACCTACGTTGTAGGCTGTACCGCATCCGACAATATACAAATTTTTTGCATGCCTAAGCTCATCTTTATAATCAATTAAACCTCCCAACACTGCCAAACCCAAAGACTCGTCAGTCCTACCCAAGATCGTGGCTCTAGTTGTAGCAGGTTGTTCAAATATTTCTTTTTGCATAAAAGTATCGAACTCTCCCTTGGACAGATCTTCTAGCATTATGCCTTCTATAATATGCTCTGCTTTATGCACGAGCGATCTAGCAGGCTGTTTATATTTAAATATACTGTGCGTTAGATCTTTTCCATTCAATATTGCCATCTCACCATCCTCTAAAATAATATACCGATCTGTATAACGAAGTATCGCATTTGTACTAGAAGCAACTATATATGTATCAGGTGCGATCCCTATACTTATCGGACTACCATTTTTAACTACAAAAAGTTTCTCCGGGAAATCCTTGTGTATTATCACTAATCCAAAACTACCTTCAAGCAGTGATGCCGAAGCCACTATCGCATCTTCCAATGTTTTTCCACTTTTAATACTTTCCTCAATCAAATGCGGAACAACTTCTGTATCTGTATCAGATTTAAAACTATGTCCTTTGCTTATCAAATCCTGCTTTAAAAAATCATAATTCAAAATAGTACC
>DALYDX010000016.1:11718-17995 GCA_031972835.1 Minisyncoccota bacterium
TATGTCCTTTGCTTATCAAATCCTGCTTTAAAAAATCATAATTCAAAATAGTACCGTTGTGCACAACAGCAATCGAGTCTACACAGTCAGTATGAGGATGCGCATTCGATAAAGATGGCTTTCCGTGTGTCGCCCATCTATTGTGGCCTATTCCTACTTTTGTATAAATCTTTTTACCTCCCAGTTTCTCTTTGAATCTACCCGAATCTAAATACTGACTCGGAGCACCTAAACATTTTTCAATTTTTATTTCACCATTGTAAATTATCGCAACTCCCGCGCTGTCGTATCCTCTGTATTCTAAATCAACCAAAGACATGACTAGATTGTCTATGAGTTCACTATCTTCTTTTTTTATTATTCCGATTATTCCACACATGAAATATTTTATTTAAATTAGATTAATATGCACACGATGCAGACTGGGTGAATCCAGCATTTTCTGCTTCACTAACCGAATTGAACCATATTTTATTTTCGTCTTTTATACGTGATGCACCTGAGCATTCTGGAGGGTAATACTTTGTGCCATTTCTTGAGGCCACATACGTACCACCACTTATACCAGTACTGTTATTGTACGCCAATCCCCCACTTTTTGCTGTGGACTCATCAGAATACGGTGTTACAGAACCAACAATCGAAACTACGTCATTTTGAACCACCTCTTGGACCGAAAGCCTTCCCAAGCCAAAAGAAGCCACTCCTACCAACACAACTATGACATAAATGCCTATTTCCGGTACAATATCCCCTTTTGAGGTAACCCCCTTGATTTTTTTGACATAATCACGTATACTCATTAATACTTATATTATAATATTTTTAGAATTCAAGCGAATATATGGCACATCGAAAAGCGGGCGGATCAGCTAAAAACCTAAAAGATTCAAATCCAAAATACCTGGGAACTAAGAAATATGACGGTCAGGCTGTTAATCCTGGCAATATTATAATTAGACAACGTGGATCAAAAATCCTCTCTGGTGTTGGTACAAAAATGGGTAAAGACCATACGATCTTTGCTCTTGTTAGTGGTAAAGTTAAATTTGCCTCTAAGCGCAAAGTTGGTTACGACGGACAAAAAACTGTCAAAAAAATAGTAAACATCGTATAAATCTAAAAAAACAAAACCTCTAAATCTAGAGGTTTTGTTTTTTTAGATCTTTGGTTTTATCGAAACTGTAAACGTAGTCTTCTTACCTGACACATCTACGGGCACCGTATACTCCCCAACTGCCTTCAATGGTTTCTCGAGTTTTATGCATTTAGCCTCTAGGTTTATTCTGAAGTCTTTCATAAGTGCATCTTTTATATACTCAGCATTTAAACCTTTAAACAAATGCCCCACTTCGTTTACACTCTCTTCTAACACCAATGTCTTACCGTGAAGATCTTCTAAGCTTTTTTCCAATAAAGCATTCTCGATATCACTTTCATTTTTTGCGATAGTTAAAATATGTTTTAAGTTTGCAACAGCTTTTTCAGTAGCAATCTCTGCAAAACGCTTTGGTAATAGGAAGTTGCGAGAGTACCCATCATTTACATCAACTATTGCATTCCTCTTGCCAACACCAGGAATGTCTTTCAATAAAATCACTTTCATAAATTATTTTAGAAACTCTATAGCACTTTGCATTTGAGTATCTTTGTTATTTTTTATATCTTCTGATGTTACCGTAACTTTTATGTCTGGGTCAAGACCGTTACCCGACAAGGACACACCCTTTGGAGTCAGCCACTTTGCAATTGTAATCTTGAGTGAAGTCGTATCTGTTATAGACACCAATTCTTGAACTGAACCCTTACCGTAAGTTTTTTCACCAATTAGAGTAGCTTTACCGTAATCATGGAGTGCACCTGCAAAAATCTCAGAAGCAGAAGCGGAACCTTGATCGACAAGTATTACTATTTTTACATCATTTTTAGTAAGTGGGTATCCATGAGATTTATATATAGTATCTTCGATTCCTTCTCCATAAGACTCGATTGCTACAGTCTGTCCTTTTGGAATAAACCAGCTCGATATATTTACAGCACCGTCTAGGTATCCACCAGGATTACCTCTCACATCGACAATAAGTTTCTTGGAAGAAGTCTTCTCAAAATTCAACATCGCCTCACTAAACAATCGAGCGGCATTTGCGGAAAAATTATATAGTGATATCACAAATATTCCGTTTTCATCCATCTTGTATGAAAGAGTTGGGATCTCAATCACTTGTCTTTCGACTGCAACGTCACGTGCTTCATCGGTGTCTGGTGAAAGTATATTCAATATAACTTCTGTCCCGACATCTCCACGTATTTGATCTATAGCCTCATCGAGTGTCATATCTGCTGTAGATATAGAATTGATCTTCAGTATAAAATCCCCAGATCTAATACCAGCTCTCTGTGCAGGAGTATTTTCAAGTGGCGCTATAACAGTCAAGATTCCATCTTTTTGACCTATCTCAATTCCGATACCACTAAATTCACCATTGATGCTTTCATTGAAAGATTCAGTCTCTTTCGGGTCAAAGAAATTTGAATGTTGGTCACCCAAAGATTCAACTAAACCTTTTGTTGCTCCCCATATTTTATCTTGATCAGAAATTTTTGATGAATCAGGGTATTTTTCATTTATCGTATTCCATACTTCCCAAAACGGAGCGAAGTCCGCCATAGTATCAACTTGTGTTTCTTTGTTTGCAACAGCAGAAACTTTATCAATCGAAGGCCTGTTACCATACCCAAAGGCAACACCCGCGACAAATATTAATATTGCAGACAAGAAACTGATCAGTATATATAATTTTTTTGTTTTTTTAATCTCCATAATTATTATTCTAGCGCACTTTTAGTGTATGTATATTTATTACTTGCGTCCCAAAGTAACCATGAGGACAATCCTGCGTTGTATGTCGCGTCGATCTGAGCCCTGATCTCATCTGCTCCATAAGCTGGTTGTCCCAAAGAGAAATTCTGAAGCCATGGGCGAAGCTGACTTGGATTAACTTTTTCTTTCATCCAATCCGGAGTGGTTTCTGCATTTTTTAGTGCATTGGTACGAGTAACCGCACTTTTCATTACAAAGTCTATTAATTCATAAGGAACTGCATTTGGATTCTTCCACCCATTAAAACCAGCCGGATAGTGCGATGGGTAGACCATCGGACAGACGTAATCAAAATATGGCAAAGTTCTCTCAAGTACTTGGCCGATACCCAAGTCATCGGTATTTGTTGTCACCATTCCAAAAAGATCAGCTGAGGTTTTCAGACCAGTGTCTTTCAATTTGCTATTTAGATATGAAAAGAAATTCTCGATTATATCTGGTTTTGTAAGACTGCTTGCAGGAATCGCCATATTCTTTATATCACCATCCGATGGAAATCGAATGTAATCAAAATTTATTTCATCAAAACCCATTGCGTATGCATCATTTGAAATTTCAATTACATAATCCCAAACTTTCTGACTACCAGGATATAGATAGTGCAAACCATTCTTGTCTGACCAAACCCCACCATTGTCCACTCTCTTTATAGCCTCAGACGGGTGCAAATTTGCGTATAGAGGATCCTGAAATACCGTTACTCGTCCTATTACATATACATCTTTTGAGTGAAGTATCTCAACAAACTCTTTCATATCTTTAACCTTGCATCCCTTACCTGTCTTGCCATCGGCCAGCAGTGGATTGTCAGTCGGCATAGATATTGTCCCGCTAAAATCTTTGATATCAACTATAACTGCATTTATCTCTGTTTGGTCTATTAGATTTAGAATATTTGTACGGAAAGAAGGTGTACTTGCGGCACAAGCAGTCATATAAACAGCTTTTACTGCCTCTGGTGTATCGACATGAGTCGCAATTGCTATAGGCTCTTGTATTACTTCTGCTGGCACTGTTTTATCTGAAGACAAGATAGTGTCATTTGATGCGCTGTATTTATTGGCTAAAACATAAGGAACCAAAAAATACAGAACAACTGCGATACCCAGTATTGTTATACCTATAGAGCTATTGCGGACATGTCTTCTCATATATCACCGATACTCACAGGTCGACTGTTAATGTCCTCATCTCTATCTATACTAGGCTTAGTACTCCTACGTACAGAAAGTGACTTTTTATAAAACAAATAAGCTATAAAACATACTCCGAGTCCTGACAAAACAAAAAGTATTCTTTTGACAGAAAACGGGAAACCCAAAAATGATAATAGTGCAATCCAAATTCCTAGGAAAAATAATATTCTTTCGTGTGACATCCTAAGATTATAGCTTATTTTAAACAAACAAAAAAGTGTAAAATGTACTACTTTCCGGACACTATGACTACAAACTCCCCTCTTACTTTTTCTTCATTTTTTACAAAATAATCACGCACCATCTCGGCACTTCCACGCACAACCTCTTCAAATTGTTTGGTCAGCTCTCTACCTACAGATACAATTCTCTTTTCATCCAACCTTGAATAAAGCTCTTCTAGTGTTTTCATAATCCTGTGTGGAGACTCATAAAAAATGATGGTGCGTTTTGAATCTTTGATCTCATTGAAAAGAGTGTCTCTACCTTTTTTGTGTGGTAAAAAACCTAAAAAAATAAATTCGTTACCACTTATTCCAGATATGGAGTACGCACTAGTCAAAGCACTTGCCCCAGGAACAGCAACTATTTTCACATCTCCGCCAAGTTCATTGTGAACACGCTCTACAAGTAAAACTCCTGGATCAGAAATCGCTGGAGTACCCGCATCAGATACGAGCGCTACATCTTTTCCATCTTTTAAAAGATCAATTATATGTTCTTCTTTTCCTTTTGTGCTATGGCTATGATAGCTGGTTGTTGGAGTTTTGATTTCATAGTGATTCAAGAGTACTTTTGTAGTACGGGTATCTTCACATGCGATCACGTCCACTTCCTTGAGTATACGAATAGCTCGGAGAGTCATGTCTTCGAGGTTGCCAATCGGAGTTGCTACTATATACAGAGTAGACATTAAGAAAATATTTTAGATATCCAATAGTAAATAAAAGTTGTTAAGGCAAACAAAACTCCTCCCCAAATAGTATCTACAATAAGTAGTGACTTTGGCCAGTTCAAGAGAATTGCATAATTTGTAAATTCATAAACAGCATAAACCAAAATACCAAATATAAAAGCAGACAACAAAGCAGAGTTCAGTCCCTTACTCGAAATAATAGGTGCGATAAAATACGCAAATGATAAAGCTAGTGCTACATATACGACTAACGCAGCACCCATGTGTGTAGACAAAGCCCCATCTTTCATTCGAGCAATTGGAAACAATGTGCTGGTATAAAGACCTTTCATTAAAACTCCTATCCAAAGATAATCCAAGCCAATCATTATGATAAATGAACCTAAAAACGAATATATGTATTGCATAGATTTATTTTAACAAAAAAGGCTTAATTTATAAAGGAATTAATACACTTGACAAAAGTATCGCAATATGATACTATATACACATATTGGTACAAATGAAAGCTTACATAAAATGCCGCGGACCCACGATCCCGGCAAAAAATCTGGAGGGATGAACCCCCCCCAACCGACTCGCAGTTACCCCGTAAGGTAGCTGCGTTTTTTTTATTTGGATAATGCTTTAGAGACAGATCTTAATTAAAATGATTTTTCAAATAATCCATCCTGACAAAGAATCCAATCCATGATTGCCCATGAGAACACTTCACCGTCCTCTCCTTTATATTTAGCGTCACACTCAGCTATAGTGGGCTTTGGATTTGACTTATATTCTACATAACAGTCATCGTTGATATCATCATATCTCCACCCGCTAACATTGTTCCATTTTGATGACTCTTGTTCATAAATTGCTAAGCAGGATTTTTTTTGACCTGAGATGAATTCTCGTGCTTGTTGCTCTTCAATAGAATTTTGTTTACTAACTTGACTAAAATAATAAAACCCTCCCAAAATAATACAACCGAGCAAAATAGCTGCTGGTATTGATAAGGTATTTAATTTCTCGAGCACATTTTTTTCTTCCATATTATTTTTCTTAGCTTTTAATTTACTATTTTTTATAGTCAGTGCTCGTAATAGCACCGAGAACCTCATTTAATGAATCTTTCATAAGGGTTCGATATTTTATTTCTTCTACTCTATTTTTCTACTTTCATTACTTTTTCTGGTTGTGTAGACAGACATTCATCTGAACAAAACCCATCTCCACTTTCTGTTAAGCAATTTTCACAACATATAAAATGCTTGTGACACGCTAGGTTTCCGCAATTTACAT
>DALYDX010000017.1:0-15059 GCA_031972835.1 Minisyncoccota bacterium
TGTATATCTCTCTCGCAAGCTTACACTGTTCACACTCATCTCCTCCGCCGTACAACTTTGCATTGCACAATCTCTCTGTCCACTCACCTGTTTTAAGTAGTCTATCGTAATCAGTAATATCTCGGATAAGTAAATCTATCTGTTGGGAATCGACACGTGTCGCGTATATACGATTCTTGTCGCCTTCTTTTGCTTCTAGGAAATACAACTTCGAAGATGCAACTTCTTTTTTATCAGAACCTTGCACAAGATATGAATACATCGCGAGTTGTCTCATATATGTTGAAAGTCTATTTTCTTCATCCAATTTTTCTATAACCCCTGCAGTCTTTGATGAACCAGTCTTAAAATCTGTTACTGAAACCGTCCCATCTGGAAACTTTTCGGTAAGGTCGATTTTTCCATACATTTTCAAATTTGGGAAATTAGGATCTTTATAGGAAACAGATCTTTCACTTTCGCGACCTGGTACCAAATCTTTATACGAAGTCTCAATCCATATGCCCACGATCTCAACTGCATCTTGAATTAATTTACTTAAAGTTCTTTCATCACTCACTCCTTCCTTTTTAAAACTATCCTCGACACATTCACGAATCATTTTTTCAGTTGGGATTTTGCTTGCCTTCAACACAAACTCTATAGCACTATGCACAGCGCTACCTAGTGCAAGTGAATCAGATTTTATTTCAGGAAGTTTTAGGAAATTTCTAAAATACCATTTCCAAGGACATTCAAAGAAATTATTCAGTAATGAGACTGACACATTTACATCTTCGTATTCGTCCACCACGAGAGTCTTCATCTTTTCAAAATCATCTCCCTCTGGCACTCGCTCACTTCGCACATACACATCTGGACCTTCGGCGAGTAGTTCCTCCTCGGTTTCGCCGGCATCTTTTTTTACAAAATGCATATCTGGTAATTCACGTATTACCTCTGCAAGTTCGAGTTCTGCGCCTTTAAAATCTTTACTGGCGTATGAAATAGTACAGTACTTTTTTGCACGAGTTATAGCTACATATACTTCACGCTTTGCTACAGATTTATCTTTTTCTTCTATTTTTTCTTTTACAGATTCTGGAAGCGTGAATCCACCTTTCTTCTGAGACATTAGAGTCTCTTCGTTCATATGTGCAATCCACACTGCTTCAAACTCGAGACCTTTTGATTTGTGTAGTGTCATAACTGAAATACCTTTATGTGCACCAAAAGTTGCAAGTGGTATATGCATATTGTATTCCTCGAGCCGATCCAAGTATTTCAAGAAATTTTCCAAAGTCTCGTGTGGATCTAGTCCAATACGCATCTCACAGAGATGAAACACTGTTCTTAGAGCTTCTGCGTTTTCCAAAAGTTTTTCATGTGAATCTGCGTTTTTTATGAGCAGGTCGTTGCCAATAAGACTAAGTAGTTGCAATAGTCCGATTTTATTTGACTCTTCTATATATGAAGACAATTTCTTGCCCCAGATCACAATATCATTTTCTGATTCAAACAATCCTTCATCTTTGGCTGATGAAACAAGATCTTCTATACAAATATTTTTTATTTTTATATTTCGTAAAAATTTGTGTGCATTGAGTGCAGATATACCTGAGATACTATCAAAAATAGTTGCCGACAAAGCTATTGTGTTATTTGGATTAGCTACAACATTTAAAACTTTTCGAAGACTGTGAACTGATCTTGATTCAAAGAAAGACTGGCTATCTCCGCCTGAAACAGGTAATCCTATAGATTGCAATATTGTCACCGCATTTCTGGTGTGATAATTCTTTGGAACTAAAATTGCACATTCTTTTGGATCAAGCCCGGACTCTATAAGCTTTTTAAATTTCAATCCAGCTGCGATTATCTCATCTCTCGGATATGAATATTCTGACAGATAGAGCTCGTGTGAATCAGTCCGATTGCTTCGCAACTTTTCTTTGGTTAGATCACTAGATAGTAGCGTGTCCGCAAGTGCGAGTATCGGCTCGGTTGAACGATAATTTTCTACTAGAGTTATAAGCTCGACTTTACCGAAAGTAGTTTTGAATTCTTCAAAATACGAGAGGGACGCCCCGCCGAATCCATATATAAGCTGACGATCATCTCCTACTACAAATATATTTGGTTTTTCTACATCCTTCCAAACAGCCTTTAGAAAATTGTTCTGCACACCAGAGGAATCTTGATGCTCGTCTACAAGCACGTAAAGTGCGCTCTCGCGTACGTCTGCTCGAACATCTTCAGAGTCTTCGACAAGTTTTACTGCATACTCGAGTACATCATCATAATCCATAAGCAACTTATTTTGTTTTTCTTTTTCATACTCTTCATAGAAATCTACAACTTCAGCAGTCCTTTCCAATGCTTCAATCTTCTTTACTATATCTTTCTTGAGCTCGCCCTTACTGACACCACGGCTTGAAATACTATCTGGGTCATCTTGAAGTTTTTTTATCTCTCGCTCAATCTGCACTTGGAAATCAATTGGGGATATTCTCTCTCTTTTCAAGAGTGATATAAGAGACCTTATGTCACCAAAATACGTCGCAGTGTTTGCACGTGGACGCAAGTATTTCCAATCACGAGAATGTAACAACTGGTCAGCAATAAAAACAGCTTCCCTATCATCGAGAAGTTTAGGCATATCATGAAAATCTAAGTTCAAATAATGCTTCTCGATTAGTCCAATCGCAAAACTATGAAATGTAGAAATCCTAACTTCACTCGCTCTAGCTCCGATATATTTTTCAAGTCTCTTCTTCATCGCACTTACTCCAGAACGTGTAAATGTAAGACACAAAATACCTGAAGCTGGAGTATCAGTTTTAGTCAAAATATTTGCAATACGAAGTGCCAAGACCTCAGTCTTTCCGGTACCAGGACCAGCTATAACCATAACCGGACCTTCTATAGTATCCACTGCGTCCCTCTGAGCAGGATTGAGGTTGTTGTATGCGTCGGTAAACGGAGTATTCATCTGTCTATTATACGTAAAAATACCCGAGACCGATACTGTTGACCAAATCTAAAAAACCTGTATACTAATAAAAATTTGTAAATATGATAGGAAAAATGGAATTGGAGGACTACAAGAAATGTCAGTCCGCAAAGAACGCCGCCCTAGTGGTGGCAGTGTTGAACAAGGGCACGACGACAGCCCTTGCGCTCGGAATCTCAAAACCTCTTGAGAAAGAAATCAGAGATCGAGCCCGAAAATATATAAACGCCAAAGAGGCGATCATGAAATGGGTCGGCGCAAAAACACCGACGAATGCACGTCTTGCTTTTGCTGAAGTCAGTAAATGTAAGATTAAAGACGAAAACATCATCCGAGATTTTACTGGAACACTGGACGCGTTAGACCTCGAAGAAATGCGACAAATGTCGCAAAACGGGATTCCTTCCATGAAAAATCAGAAGGAAGAAGCGACTCAATAAAAAAATAATATTAAAAATATAAAAATCCCCTCACTTTGAGGGGATTTATTTATTATTTATACAGCAGCAGAGGCAACTTCCTTTACCACAGGTTCACCATGACGAATCTCAGTAACAAGTTTCGAAACATCAATTTGTGATTTTTCGTCTTGTGAATGGAATATCAATGAATCATTGTCAGTATTGATACCTACCACGATTGCATTTACTGGATTATCTTCACCAAATCCAAACACGCTATTCACTTGGCATGCAAATTTAAATGCATTTTGTCTTGCTTTCTCTGTATCATATTTATGACCAGCGCAGCCCAGATGTTCATGAGTGTTAGAAAAGTGATAAGTAGCCAATATAAGCGCAGGCTTTTGTTCCTTTATGCAATACTTGAGCCAACTCTTTACTTTTTCATATAGAGATACCCATCCCATTGAAAATTTTGCTCCAACATTACGATATGGAGTAATAATCCCCATTGGAATATCTGCCATCACGGGCAAGTTCAATCTTCCGTCCATGCATTTAAACGCAGTGATTTCAGTTTTATGTCTAGCGCGATATGCACGTCTACGCATTACATTGCCTGATTCAGTAAAGAGATCACTCTGTTCCTGATTTCTTTTCATCAAGAATTTTGTAACCGCATTGTCTTCGTCGTGCATATATCCACAAGAAGCAAATCCTTTACAATCATCACCTGAAAGTCTGGTAAAAAGTCGAGTCTCCTCATCCATTATACCGACTACAAATTGCAATCCTGCCTCAATAAGCTCAGGATGGTTTTTCTTCATAACTCCGTATGCCATCACAGCAAGATCATCTGCTTTGAGTTTTGCATGAACCTTATCGGGCCCTATGTCTGCATAGGTTGCAGAGACCATCAAAGTCATACCTTCGTGTGTTGGTATACTTTTTCTTTCAAAATAATTGTCTTTCAAAACCTGACCCGCAACGATAAGTGGATCAATAGAGTTGATATCCAAAGGATTCAAAAGCAAGGCCTTATTCACAACGTGCAGCCAATCAAATCCAGTTCCAAAGCCAATAATTTGCTCTGCATGGTCATGAAATTCCGGACGATCTGAATTATTGATTTCTGTAATATGTTTTATATTACCTTCAACCAATGGGACAATATCTCCAATAACCTCTTCTGGTATATTTGGGTAAAGTTTTTCTAATTGTTTTTTTATAGATTCCATATAATATTATTTTAAGTACTTAGTTCGCGAGAGAGTATACTCTGTAAATCAATTATTGTAAAGATTGCTTAAAGATCAGCAATAAACATATTAGTTTAAAGATAGAATTCTTGCAAGCTATACAAAAACAAATCTCAGTATTATCGAGAGATCTGTTTTGTATAATATTTAATTTTGAACTACCGGCTCAAGTCTCACCATCAACTTTTCGTAAACATAAGCAAAGGCTATAACTGAGACTGGTATAGTTACGAGCAATCCAATTATAAAAAATACAAATCCAGCTAGGTTCAACAGAATAATAAGTAGTGTAAACAAGATCAATTTACCTATGACTCCTTTTGTCATAACAGCAGACTCTCTCATTGCCTGACGGATAGTTATGTCCTTTTTATCTACGATTATGTATTTATATAAGCTAAAACGAGCCATCCATATTAATCCTGGAACTATAAGTAAGATCAAGCCGAGGAATACTATCAACATATAGACAATGCTCGCACCAAGATATTTCCAGAAAACTGGCGCTGATGTGAGTAGGTCACTGATTGCATATGACTCTTTACGGACGACACGTATGGCTATATATATGAATCCCATGCCGAGTATAGTTCCAAAAACCACCTGAGCAATATCAAAGACAGCAGAAGAAAAAACACTACTCGCATTTGTAGATGCGTTACTAAACAAGAGTGACACACACATAAGCACAAAAGATATAAGTGCAAAAAAAGATATTCTCTCTTTTACAGAGTTCCAACCAAACAATATTGCATCTTTTGATTTAAAGTATTCCATAGTGTTTATATTAACCCTACTTGACCTATTCGCCTATAGCGCCAGACATTATTGCAATTCTATTTTCAAGCCTTACTGCTTGAGTGTTGGGACTACTCACCTCTCCTTCTGTGATCATACCCATAGAACCCTCTTTGATCTTGTCTTGAATTTCAGAATTTTTTTGATACATATCACCTTTCTTGAAAAGGAATCCGTACCATGGTAAACGTGCCTCTGTGTTACCTAGTGGATCGATACTTACATGTTCACGTAGAAAAGTTTTTCCAAACCCCAAGAATTTTGCATCTACTGCGTAGACAAATTCTATGTTTGAATCTGAGATTGTAATCTCTCGTATGCGTTCATCTTTGTGCATCAATGTTTTCGCAAATATTTCTAGATCAATCATATTAGAAACACCACCAGAGCTTATTGATACATCTTCATCTTTTAAATCATCTCTCTTTATAGTTAGTGAGTTTGCCTCAGTTGCAGGTGCTTCAGTAGATAGGTAAGATTTGTTTGTAAACCACAGACTTACAATCTGACCATGAGTATTATTCATGCTTTCTAGGACTTTTGAGTTTTCATCACTCACAAGTGCTTTTGATTCAATACATTTGCCAATATTACCTCCAAAGGCAAGGAGTGTCTCTACTCTCTCCTGATCTGGGGAGCTATCTTTTCTGTATTCATCCATAACTTCAATCAAAACAGATCTGTAGATTGCCTTGAATCGATTCATAGAACTAGTTGACTCCTCACTCATAGGTACTACAAGCTCTATGTCTTCAACCAAACTAGAACGCAATTCAAATGTTTTTTCATACAAAGAACTTTGCACATTGTTTAAATTGTCTGAAGTTTTTTCAGGTAAAACATAACTCTCTTTTTGCCATGCAAAACTTTGTTTGATTGTTTCATCTTGATCTGTGAAAACCTTATCTACAGTCTGACAAAATATAACAGAGTCTTCGGTAGACACTAATTCTTCATTTACTGATGTGACAAATGTGTCAGTTATGAAAGTCAGATATCCGAAAGTTTGTGGTAAGTACGTAGTAGAAGGCGCTTGAAGTGCAACCGTATCCACTATAGTCTCAGTATCAGGCAGTGAGTTTGAAACCTCCCCAAATACCGAGGTGGTAGAAAATCCCATAAAAAGACTCAAAATACTTATAAAAATGGCTATTTTTTCAATTTTTTTCATAAACGGAGTATATCACTTAACAAAAATATTAAAAGAGCTCAAAAACAAGGCACACAAGTAGACAAAACATGTCAAAATTATGATTTCTTATATTTAAAGCAATCAGATGTGTGATCGTTTACCATGCCAACCCCCTGCATAAATGCATAACATACAGTTGGTCCGACAAATTTGAATCCTCTCTTTTTTAAATCTTTCGACATAAGTTCTGATATTTTTGTTGCAGACGGAATAGATGAATGATTTTTAAATTTATTGTAGACAACTTTCCCATTTGTAAAATTCCAAAAATATTTTGAAGCCGTACCAAATTCTCTCTGTAATTCTAAAAATGCTTTTGCGTTACCGATCGTGGCTTCTATCTTTCCTCTGTGACGGATAATTCCAGGATTTTTCATCAATCTACTTATGTCTTTCTTTGTCATCTTTGAGATTTTTCCAGGATCGAAGTTGTAAAAGACGCTCGCAAAATTGTCGCGCTTGTGTAGTATGCACGCCCAAGATAATCCAGCCTGGTGTGAATCCAATACGATAGCTTCAAATATATCTACATCCAACCTCTTTGGCACACCCCAAACACGATCGTGATATTCTCGCATCAAGACATCTTCACCGCTGGCCCATCTACATCGAATCTTATTTTTCATAGGATTTATTATACTACCTCTATTGCTAAATTTACAAAAATATATTACAATACGTGTCTTATCAATATGCGTGGATAACTACCACATAAATATATGGCAGACGAAGAAGTAATAAAGGATGAAGAAATGGAAACTGTAGAAGGAGCTGACATGGCTGCTGCAGAAGAAGTAGTTGCTGATGAAGAAGTTTCTTCAGAAGAAGCTGCTGCATAGTATTCGTTTCTAAACGAAATAATAAAAAGCGACCTAGGTCGCTTTTTATTATTTCGTTTTTTTATTTAGCTAGTACAACCACGTCTAGCTATCTACTTTTATTTTATTTCCACATTCCGAGTATTAGGCCAAAAACTACAAATAGGACTAGTTGATATCCAGCGGATATAAAGAACACTTTCCAAGCATCCTTACGAGGACGAGAGCTCCACATACATGACCCCGCAACCACTGGCATAACAAACCCAAGCCAGATCAAGAGCGCATTTGAAACAGCGCTCACACTACTCCAATTTACTATATATACAGAGAGAACGTATGCCTGCAAGAGCGCGAGAATAAACTGCGTAGCGTATAGCTGCCACATTTTTTTCTGTATTTCAGCCATTTTTTCAGGCGTCATACCTATATCCATTCCAGAAGCCTTGATAAAAGCATCACCGAACAATATCTTAGAATGCCACAAAGACCCCACGATCATAGCGGCGACTCCACACACTAAAACTGCAAGTAAATTTATATCCATAAATTGTTTTTAACTTATAAAACTAGCCCAATTATACCCTAAACCTGCCCGACCAAGAATATAGCTCAAACATTGACATATATAGATTTATGTGATATTCTATGAAAAAATACAACATGAAGATATTTCAAAAAATCACAAGAAACATCACAGTATTCTATCTAAAAGGAAGCCTTAAAAGAAGCTTCCGTAGCGGTAGAATCAGTACTGTTATCGATTTACTAAAGGAGTGCCTAGAGGAAAAAAACGCAAAAAAGGCAATAATCCTATATGTACAAGCACTAGTCTTGCTGGAAAGATACTCATGGGAGTTTCACTCTCTGTCGAGAGTTAAAGGTAGAGAAAAAACAATTTTCTATCAGAAATTGGGAGAACTCCTAACATCACACCTAGACCTCAAGAACAATAATCGCCTTATTTTTATAGGTCAGCCCATTTTCTTGGGAGGGCAAAATATAGAGGAAGGAACTTTTGTATACAGTGAAAAATATTTCAGAAATTCATTCAACGAAACTGAGGAGTTACATCACTTCTCAAGGATATCTAAATTAGACGATAACCTAAAGACAGATAATGGAGACTTAGTAAATGAAAGTTGGAATTTCATGAAAAAATCTATCGAAAAGTTCTACAAAAAACTTGTTGAGATAGATGAGATCCTCAACCCATCACAAATAGAAAAAATAAAAGGAATGGAAGCTTATGATCCGCTTCCACTGAGATAAAAACAAAAAAACCGCATCTTGATTGATGCGGTTTTATTATTTATCTAATCCCTGTATCTATATCAAAATCAACTATTGATGTTTCAAAAGATTTGACTGTAACTTCCTTCATCTCCCCTGGACCAATACCCGCAGGGCTGATTTGTACAAAATAATTTCCTGGACCAACTGCAATCCAATATGTCCCACCTGCCAAGATTCTGATCCGCTCATGAATATTTTTTCCATCGCTTTCATATACCAAAACTTCTCGCGATGTGTATGCTTCTTCCGGGGTCTCACAAGGCACTCCCTCGCGTTCAACTGGACAGTTAGGTCCAATATTTACAGTACCTGCAATATACCCTGCGGCAACACGTTCCGTCTCCATCTCACCGACCCCTGTCACAACCTGTGTCGGATTCACAAAATGTCCTCCATCTGGAGTGCTGCATTGTTCGGGATAGCTTTCCATAACAGGATAATACTTTGCGCACTCCTCAAATGTATCTATGGAATTTCTAGGTATAAAGCTTGTCCCCTCTTTTTCCATCATGTTGAATTTACCCCAAAAGGCTAAACTGACGATAGCTACAACAATTATTATCGAAATCCAAAATGGCATTTTATTCATGTATATATTGTAACGTTTCTCAATAAAATACCAAAATACATCAGAACTTCCTTGAAGTCACCATAAAAATAAAACATTAAATATGATATTATTCATCTATGAACTTACCTACTAAAGAAGAAGCCGAAAAAATCCTCCATAGTCATGTAGGAGATCCGTACCAGCGCCTCCATGCGAAAATGGTTGCAACAGCCCTCGAGGGATATGCAGGAAAATTCGGGGAGGATCCACACATGTGGTGGCTCTGTGGATATCTCCATGATATTGATTTTGAGAAGTATCCAGATTTGCATCCGGGGGAATCCTTGAAATGGTTTGCTGATTGGAACTATCCCGAAGAACTAATTCATGCAGTCGAAGCACACGCATACAACTACAACGGCTTCACCACGCTTCCCAAGACGAAGCTCGCCTCAGCACTTATGGCATGTGACGAGATCTGCGGGATTTTCTACGCATATCAAAAGCTCAATCCGATCCCCTACGGACAGATGAAATCAAGTTCAATATTGAAAAGAATCCGTGAAAAAAGTTTCGCTCCTAAGATTGAACGTGAAAGCATTACACGCGGATGCGAACTACTCGGAGTCGGTATAGAAGAACATGCGGAAAATCTTGTCCGTTTCCTTTCAAAGTTGGACTAATTCCACCAAGACACTTTCGATTCCTGCGAATAAAACTTCGTGTTATTTGACTATTACAATCGGAGGACTATACTACGAATAAGAACTCATAAAAGTACAATTAAAACTAAATATCTATGGCAAAGCTACCAGAAAAAAGAAGGCTCTTTCAAGTTAAAGATATAGGCATTGGAAAAATTGCATACGTGTCTGCATACGCAATGAAAGTAGCGGTAGACAAAGAATGCTATTTGAGAACAGATTATACTGTTCATACTAAACATAGTTCCGATACTCCACTAAAAATACAGCGCACAATAAATGGATTTATAGCTTTTATATTTGAGACAGATTATTTATGGCCAATCTCAGATGATATAGATACCACTGTCAATATAGAAGAATCTAATTATGCTCATGTTGTAGGCTTCGGAGATAAGTTAGATTACGAAAAACTTTCACTCAAAGAACTCAAAGAAGCTCTCTCCTCTGTCGAAGACGACGGGGACTACGAAGAGGCTGCTAAAATACGTGATTTAATACAATCAAAAAATAAATAAAAAAACTCCGCAAGATTGCGGAGTTTTTCTTTTGATTTTTTATTTTCCTTCGTGGCCAGTGCAAGTTCCGTTTGATTTACAAGTATCACATCCATCACATGATTTAGTACTACATGTTCCGCATCCACAATTGCAAACACCGTCCTTTGAACAATCACATCCACCAGAGTGGCAAGATTTACATCCACATCCACAAAAATGTCTCATGAGAGAATATTTTCCAGGACCACCGAAAGCTATTGTGAGAGATGAGACAAGCAACATAATATCTATCTCAGCTGCACTAAATCCCATATCAGATTTGACGAGGATTATTGCAAACACCATTACAACTGCGAGCAACATACCTGCATATCGAGCAAATACACCTAATAGCACTAGAATACCTCCCACAAGTTCTACGGTTGCTACGATATATGCAAAAATTGAACTAAGTCCCAACATTCCAAAAAATCCTATTGTACCTTCCATATCTTGGAATTTAGAAATACCGTGGAAAATAAAAACTGCTGCAAGTCCGATTCGAAGTAATAGTAGGCCAGTATCAGAACAATGCATTTTCTTCATCATTTTCATAATCTTAAAAATAAAATAATTTATAATATTTCAATTATATCACACTCGAAAAAATAAAATTATTTTTTCTTTTTTGCTACAACTTTTTTCTTTGGAGTAGATTTTTTAGCCACAACAGTCTTTGCTTCAACTTTTTTTTCTTCTACTGCCTTTGCCTTAGTCGGAGTAGTTTTTTCCATCAAAGATATAAGTCTATCAAGTTTACTTGCGATATCTGAAAGCTGTCTTTTAGTTTCGTCGTTTGATTGTGCAGGTTTGAAATCAGTTCGAGGAGCCGGCTTTCCACCAAAATCTCTTCTCGGCGCTTGGCCACCAAAATCCTTACGAGGAGCTCTGTCGCCACCTTCCTTTTTAGCACCAAAACAATTTGAACAATACACGGGTTTCTCCCCTGATGGGCGAAATGGTACCTCACAATTGTTTCCACAGTCACTACAAGTAGCCTTGTGCATGACTACGTCTCTAGCACCTCCCTTGTCACCACCCCAGTCTTTCTTTGGAAATGGTGGTCTACCACCACTGTTTCCCCCTCTAAAACCTCCTCCACCCCTGTTGTCTCTGTCTTGATAATTTCCCATATAGTATTTACCTGCCTTATAGCAGTATGTTTAGATTATGACTAATACCTATAGTCTATGCTTTTGTGTGCCAATAATCAAACACTAAAAAATTATTATCCTTTGAAATCAAGAGAACAAGAATTCAGGCAAAATCGCTCACCTGTTGTATCAGCTGGTCCATCATTAAATTTATGACCCAAGTGTGCACCACAATTTGCACACGTGACTTCAGTCCGATTCATACCGAGTGTTGTGTCTTCATGAAATAGGACAGCCCCAGGAAGCGCTTTGTCGAAAGAAGGCCATCCAGTACCAGAATCAAATTTTGTATCGGAAGAAAAAAGTAGTGTGCCACACACCTTACAAGCATACATACCTTTTTCATGATGATCTACATACTTCCCAGTAAACGGCGCCTCAGTCCCCTTTTCCTGCGTCACATGATATTCCTCGTCTGTTAATTTTTCTTTTAGTTCGTCTTTATTCATACTTTCATTGTAACATTTGTGTCAAACCTACGGGTTTGACATGAGTATTATTTTAAAATAGTATGAAGGCAAATGTAAATTAAATTATGCAAAAATTCACAAATCCTGTCTGGGCCGAATATATATGGATAGACGGTCAGGAAACGGGCAAGCTCCGGTCAAAAGCTCAACGGGTCGAATTCCCTGAAAAACCGATGGGTAAACTCGATGTATCTAAAATTCCCGAATGGGGATTCGATGGATCGAGCACCTTTCAAGCCGAAGGTAGCTTTAGTGACTGCGCACTCAAGCCAGTCTATGCAGTACTCGATCCGGTGCGAGGAGGAAAGAATATTCTCGTATTGTGTGAGGTGATGAATCCTGATGGTTCGCCTCACAAAACAAATACGAGACATCATCTCGTACAAACTCTTGCAAAATATCCGGAAGCAGAAGCTTGGGCCGGTATCGAACAAGAGTACACGCTCTATGGAGCAAACGGAAGACCATTTGGCTGGCCTAAAAAAGGCAATCCTGAACCACAAGGCAAGTATTACTGTGGAGTTGGATTCGACGAAGTGCACGGAAGGCCGCTTGTGGAAGCTCATATGAAAGCCTGTGTACATGCAGGAATTTCTATCACTGGTGAAAACGGTGAGGTGATGCCAAGCCAACATGAATTTCAAATTGCTGTAACAGATATACTTGAATGCTCTGACCAACTTTGGATTGCTCGCTGGCTTTTGTATCGTCTTGGAGAAGATTTTGGCGCATATGCCAAACTTGATCCTAAGCCCATGAGTGGCGACTGGAATGGAGCTGGAGGACATGTGAACTTCTCCGTTAAGTCTATGCGTGAAGAAGGTGGAATCAAGGTCATCCGTGAAGCTTGCGAAAAGCTTTCAAAATTCCACAGTCAACATATGGCAGTGTACGGCGTAGACAATGATAAACGTCTGACCGGTAAGCATGAAACATGTTCCTACAAGCAATTTCGTTTTGGTGTAAGCAATCGTGGAGCCTCAATCCGGATTCCTATGGCCACAGCAAAAAATAACAAAGGCTATCTGGAAGATCGCAGACCTGCTGCAAATTTAGATCCGTATAAAGTGCTGACAGCACTTATGGAAACAATTTGTGGAGATGGTTTTAATCCGGAAAATTTTGGATGGAAGCCTGATCTGGTTGTCTCAGAATACGAGATCCTTTCTGAAAAGAATGCTGAGATCCCGGTTAAGCAACCGACGATATAACAAAACAATCCCCCGCGTGTGCGGGGGATTTAATTTTTTATTTTTGAGAATCTATGTATTTACATGAAAGTCTATTATATTCATCGGTCGGATACACACATATTCCATCGTCATGCCAGAGTATAAAGTCGGCAATACCAGTGTCCAATGCAAATCGTGAACATACTGTGCAATATGGTTGACCGGAACGCTTTGTCTCCCCTGCCTCATTCACTCGAGTAAAATAAAGTTGTGAACCAATAATTTTTTCTGGGTTATTACGTACTGCATCCAATATTGCTCTCCATTCGGCATGCATACAGCAAGTGCGATCATAGTTCGGCTTGCCATAACTTTTGTCTTCATCTAAACACGTCTGGTGAGCCACATCATCAAGTGGTGGCGCATTGTATCCAGAACCAATTATTTCGCCATTTTTTACAATCACTGTTCCACATTTTGCACGCAAACAAAGAGCTTTCTCAGCCACGAGAGCAGCTTTCTCCATCCATCCGACTGCATCCTCTTCTTCTTTGTGTTTTAGGTATTTCATAATATCTATAATATGTATTTAAATTAAATTAGCAATATAAATATAAAAGTCCTCTATATGAGGACTTTTTATTATTTTCTAAATACTTCTGTGCCTGGTATATAGCCAAAAATTGCCTCTGATAGTTCTACGAGCTCTTTGTAGTTTTTCAGATAGGACTTGAATTGCTCGTTATTTACATACTCACGCCATCTATTTAAAACATCCATAGACGAAGCGCTCCCGTGGAAATCTTTTCCATCAAAAGAACTACCTCCCCCAAAAGAAGAAACTTCATTCCATCCGGGTAGAAAATTATCTACGTGCAAATTTTTTGCCACATCTTTTCTATAATCCGGATCTTTCACCCATGCATTGAAGTTTATCGAAACTCTGTTTCTCAGAGTATTTGTATAGCCGAGATATTCATACGCATGTACCTTCCAGCAGACAAGATTTGTCTCTGGATGAAAATATCTTCCCATCTTCATCTTACTCGCAATAAAATTGAATATATCGCGCACAACTAAAACATTCGAGAATTTTTCTTCTGCAATAAATTTTTTTGTAAAAGATTTCAGTTCTTGCTCATGTAAAGTAAAATCAATATTTTCAAAATTCATTGAAATAAGATTTTTCTGATCTCCGCAAATACTTCTCCATAATTCAGGAGTTTCTGGCTTGAACTCTTTTAGTTTTTCATCGAGTACTCCATGCTTTTCCCAATTTTCATTTAGTTTATGAAAATATTTCTCTTGGTTGAAATAATACTGACTTCGTATTACGTACGGATCAATATCTGGAAATATTTTCATATAGTTAAAGAAAACTTTATTGTCTTCAAATTGATTGAAAATCCAATCTATCACTGCATGCTGACCCGAGCGAGACATGGCATGTACAAAAATAATATTCTTTGCAGTTTTATCTGTCATATTTATTTTTTTAAAATGAACTTTAGCGGAGGGTAAGAGATTTGGTCACGAGTATTTTTCTGCTGAAAAATCTCTCGACCCTGCCTCGCGCCGACGCGCTCCGGCTTTCAAATTCTTACCTTTCTCGCAATGATGACTCACTCAAATATCTCCCAGACATTTTCGTGAATCATTGCGGAGGGTAAGAGATTTGAACTCTTGATGCCCTTTCAGGCATGCCACCTTTCCA
>DALYDX010000018.1:0-14790 GCA_031972835.1 Minisyncoccota bacterium
AGGAAAAATCCCATACCCATCATAAGTTTCAAGTCTCCAAAGCCCATGAGTCTACCTTTTGATAATAGCCAGAGAATATAGAAAGGTAGCGGGATGAAAATACCAGCAAATGCATCCAGGAGTGTCGGGATGGCAATGCCGTGTGCGTTTACAAACATTCCCAAGAAAGCGACTGCGATAAAAGTGTATACAAGGGCATTTGGGATTATCTTGTGACGGATATCGTAGACTGCGATGACGATAAGTACAGATGACATGAACATCGCATATATAAGCGGAGAAACTGTAGCAAAAGAGATCACGTCTGAACTCAAGAATTTATTGGCGAGAAATACAAATATGAATGCAGTCGAGATCTCGACTAGCGGATACTGAATCGAAATCTTTGATTTACATGTTCTGCATTTACCACCGAGAAATATATAACTAAATATTGGAAAAAGTTCATACCAATGAAGTGTCTTGCCACAAGATAAACACATAGACCTACCACCGAGTCCCCAACCAGTCTGATATCTGTATATGACCACGTTCAAAAAACTTCCGATAAAAAGTCCGAGGACGAAGATTATGAAGAGTGGTAAAAATGTATACATGAATTTTTATGGTACTAGGTCGTAACACTTACCTCCGGCGGGTTCAACTACAGTACCTTTACAAGATTGTATATCGTCACCACGAATAGAGTCAGCATTAAAGCCAGTGATGTTCCCGCATAAATTCCCAGGAGGCACTAGAGCAAGTACACCAGTGTTTGTAGAACTAAAATCTTTATCATTATTTAACACAACGTTATTCTTTTCAAGTGTGACACCTATGTGATATGACCCACATTGTGGAGCTGCACCATTTAACCCTATATAGTAAACATTATCTGGTAGCTCTGGAATATATATCGGTACAAGAGAAGTAGATGTTTGTGGATAATACCCATTTGTATTATAGAAAATATTTATCGCATTAATCATTGATTTCATTTCTGTAATTTTTTTTGTGTCACGACCTGCAGCACGAGCAGATGAAACCGAAGCAAATATAATGCCAGCGAGGATACCTATAATGGCTATAACGATCAAAAGCTCAAGCAATGTAAAACCTTTAAAGTATTTATTATTTTTCATGAAATTAATTAAGGTAATAAAGTTGTAACTATTATATCATGCATATAGAAAAACAAAATCACCTAGACTAAGCAAGGTGATTTTGTAAATAAAGTTAAACTAAAACTGTATTAAGATGCTGGACAAACCACAGCAGCCCCCATACTAGCTGATATAGGTCTTGCAGCACCTGTACTATCTACACAGAACATTATTGCACCTGCAACTGCTGACTTCAACGGAGCCTCAGCTGCCCATGCAGATCCTGTAGGAGTTCCCCCGACGTTACATGTTGCAGTAGTTGCAGAGCCTGTACCGTTAACAGTTACAGAAGTTATAGCACTATTGTAAGCTTTGCCTGCAGCCAATACACCAGCATTAATTGTTCCAGTTCCAATTGCACAAACTCCTGTGTATGTACTAGCAGTGTCATAAAACAACTCTGCTTGCGCGCGAACATTAGACAAGTTTGCCTTAACCGCAGCGTCTGCACCCTTTGTACGTGCTGTGTTAAGTGAAGCCAAAACTACTGAAGCTAGAATACCGATGATTGCGATAACAACCAAGAGTTCTATAAGTGTGAAACCTTTGTTTTTTTGTGTCATATAAAATAAAACTTTTTAAAAATTTGTCGCTTTCATTATATCGATTGCGACGGCGACCTTATTTGTAATGTCTAAAGTATACCATGAAAGGGTTTCCCCCTTGTAAAACCCCTAGATGTGGATAAATGGGTATTATTTGGTGCCTGTTTTTACTGTAAAATAAAGGATATTTTCTTTAACAAAAAAATACTGAAAAATGAAAAAACTGATTCTCACAAATGTGTTGATGCTTATACTTGCGTCCACAATTTTTTCACAAGTCGTCCCTGACGGCTATTATGTCGACGGATATGATTATCCTTTACACAACAAAGGTTACGATGTTTTTGGCAATGAAATCATAGTTCTTGAATTTATTGATCCGGAAATAAATAATATTTATCCTGGTTACGCAACTTATTCTCCTGACAGAGAATGTTCTGGGCCATACTGTGGTGCACCAGATACTGTATCAAATCATGGTGATGTAGGTGAGTTCAACGGGATAGCGATCCATGACGGCGAAGATCTAAATATAGGATCAGGCACAGATGATGCAGGAGAAGAAATATCTGTCGTTGCAAATGGACAAGTCGTAGCTATCTTACTTGTGAACAACGCCGGAGGCCCTTTAGCCTTTGGTTGGATGATGGTAGTGAGGCATTGTGAACCCGATGGAACATTTCATCACTCGACTTACAAACATATTACAACGCTTGATAGTATTTCAGGTGGTATATGTATGACTGAAAGTGCATTTACTGTACAGGTCGGTGATTGGGTTTTACGTGGTCAACCTATTGCAAGAATAGCGACTGGTTTTACAAATCCTAGTAATGCAACACATCTTCATTTTGAAATGAGGGATACGACTTTCTACTACACAACTCCTGCTAGTCTGTATGAGCGAGATAATGGTAGACATTCCTATGGTGGATTTGTAGATTGTGTGACCCCTTGTAGCAACAGTGGACTTCACTTTGCTGGTTATATGGATTCCTCTCAAGTGAGAATTGCATATAACAACATGCAGAGGGATGGGATTATAGATCCTTCAGATTTCATAGAAAACCACCGACCGAGTACATACAGCCCCTTTGCAGTTGCACCTGAAATTGAGTGGCAGAATACAATTGGTGGGTCAAACTCTGAATCTATAGCCCTGGTCTCACAAGTCGAAGATGGTGGATATATAGTAGGAGGCACATCATCTTCAAATATTTCAGGAGATAAAACATCAAATACATTTGGAGGAGACGATTATTGGATCACTAAAATTAATTCAAGTGGAAATGTAATATGGGATAAAACAATCGGTGGAAATTCAGGAGATAGTTTTAGATTTCTAGTGCAAGCCTCTGATGGAGGATATATACTAGGCGGATTCTCACATTCAGAAGTATCAGGTTCAAAAACTCAAGCCAACATAGGAGCAGACGATTATTGGATCATAAAAACTGACTTGAACGGAAATATAATTTGGGACAAGGTATATGGCGGAAATGATCAAGATTACTTATTGTCCATAGATAAAACTTCTGACGGAGGATATATATTAGGAGGATATAGTAGCTCAAACGCTTCTGGAAATAAAACAGAAGATGTCATAGGAGGCTTAGACTATTGGATTGTAAAAATAAACAGTTCCGGGATTATCGAATGGCAAAAAACCATTGGTGGGAACAGTGACGACATCTTGATTGATATAAAAGAGGTATCAGATGGTGGCTATATACTCTGCGGGATTTCCGCATCTGGTATAAGTGGTAACAAAACTGAAGAAAATATCGGACAAGGAGACTACTGGATTGTAAAAGTAAATTCTACTGGTGATGTAATATGGGACAAGACGATTGGTGGGACTTTTTCAGATAATGCATACAGTATAAAACAAACCTTTGATGGTGGATATATTATCGGTGGATTCTCAAATTCTGGTATCTCAGGTGACAAAACCGAACCTTGTCTTGGTAATGATGATTTCTGGGTTGTAAAAATAAATAATATCGGAAATATTGAATGGCAGAATACAATTGGTGGAAGTTATTACGATAGAGCATTTTGTGCTAACCAAACTACAGATGGAGGCTACATAATAATAGGCAGTTCTAATTCAGCACTAGAAGATGACAAGACGGAAGCTTCAGATGGATATGAAGATTATTGGGTAATTAAATTGAATAATATAGGAGAAATACAGTGGCAAAGTACTCTCGGAGGGTCAACTGAGGACATTCCATATAGTGTCGAACAAACATCCGATGGCGGATATATATTAGGAGGAGTTTCACACTCAAATATATCTGCAGACAAAGACGAAAATGGTCTTGGAGAATATGATTACTGGGTAATAAAACTAGCTGGTACTTGTACGCCAAACACCGAAACCTGCAACTCTCTCGATGATGATTGCGATGGATTAGTGGATGATAGTATAAGTATTTCTATCACCATAGATGCTTTAGGTCCTATAACTTTTTGCCAAGGTAGTAGTATTGTTCTCACTGCTACACATACCGGAACATCAGTTCAGTGGTACAAAAATGGAACAGCGATATTGGGGGCAACTTCTCTTTTCTATACTGCATCTACAAGTGGTTCATATACTTGTATTACCACAGCACCATGCGCAACTGCTACATCAAGTCCAATTACTATAACTGTAAACAAAAATCCTACTGCGACAATCACTGCCGGAGGAACAACAACTTTTTGTGCTGGTGGAAGTGTAATCTTAACTGCAAACGCAGGTGGGGGTTTGAGCTACCAGTGGTACAAAGGCGCAGCGGCTATAGCTGGTGCTACGAGTATAAATTACACAGCAACATTAGCGGGAAATTACAAATGTCGTGTAACCAAAACAGCAACCGGCTGTTTTAAAAATTCAAATGTAATTACTGTGTCAGTCCCTTGTAAGAAAGGTACTGAAACTGACAATTTTGTTTTATATCCGAATCCAGCTTCAGGTGAAATTTATATAAATCTAGATAATCCGAAATTCAAAAGTTTAGATATTGTGATTTCAAATAATACAGGACAAGTCGTATTACAAAAAAATACAAATGAAGATGGTTCTGTCGTATTAGATATCTCAAAATTACCGCAGAGTTTGTATTTATTAAATATACAAATAAACGGGTACATCATTTATTCAGAAAAATTCATTGTTCAATAAGAACGAAAAGCTCCGCAAAATTGCGGAGCTTTTTTATTTCAATTTTTTTATTGTATCCCTCCCGCGATGTTGTAGATCGGTACAAGCACAGATGCGAGGAGTACGCCTACACCAAGTCCGAGTGCGACGATCATGATAGGCTCGATGAGAGACACGAGTGTATCCACTGCATCATCCACTTCACGCTTGTAGAACTTTGCCAAAGTTTTCAAGATACTTCCAAGTGATCCAGTCTCCTCACCCACCTTCACCATTTGCACCAAAATCGGTGGTATCGGTTCGTGTTTTGCTAGCGCATCTGAGAGCGATGAACCACCTTTCACATCTTCTTCTGCATGTTTCAAAATCTCTGAATATACGCGGTTACCTACCACATCTCCTGTGATCTCGATCGAACGCACGATAGATATACCCGAGGACAGCATCGTATCCAAGTTGTCGGCAATACGTGCGAGATATAGTTTCTTGAAAAGTTTTCCAACTACAGGAAAAGAGAGTTTCAATCCGTCTAGGTATTGTTTACCAGAACTGCTTCGTGAAAGATACCAGACATAGAATCCAGCGATTACAAAAAATAACAGAACAAACAATCCATAGTTTACAAAGAAATCACTCGCACCAATAACAATCTTTGTATACAGAGGTATGTCTTGACCACTCTCGGTAATAATAGTTGAAAGTTTAGGTATAACAATCGTAAACATCAAGGACATAACTACTAGAAAAGTAAAGATCACAAACGCAGGGTATATGAGTGCGTTACGTGTTTTTGAAGTTAGAGCGTAGTTACGATCCAGGTAGTCAGCCAGAAAGTTGAAAGTTTCGTTTAACTTACCACTCTCTTCACCGGCTTTAACCATGTTTACATAAAAGTTTGAGAAAACATCTGGATGTTTTGCGAGTGCTCCAGATATAGAATATCCAGCCTGCAAGTCGTCCACAACCTGAACAAGATTACGAGACAGTAGCGGATTCTCAACGTTCGTCGCTAGAAGCGAGAAAGCTTTCAATGCAGACACCTGAGCTTCGAAAAGTGTTGCGATCTGTCGAGATAGTATGACCACGTCTTTTGCTGGGACATGTTCGAACACAGCCATCTGCAAGAGTTGCTTTTCTTGTTCCCCTTTTATAGATACGACGATAAATCCACGGCGCTGGAGTGCGGTAATAGCTAGGTCTTTAGATTGTGCATCTATAGAACCTTCCTTTTGCTCACCAGTATTTGAAACAACTTTGTATTTGAATGTCATGTTTTATTTTATAGTAAGCGCTCGAGAGCCTTTGGATTAAGTGAGTAGAGGTATGCGTTGTCCATCGTGATCTGACCTGCACGTACAAGCTCGACAAGAGAGCGGTTCATATCGATCATGCCGTGTTCGTATCCAGTTTCAATAACTACATCTATCTCATGCGTGCGCTTTTCACGGATCAAGTTTTGCACTGCATTGTTGTTTATCAAAAGCTCGTAGGCTGGAACAAGTCCACCGGTAATACATGGGATCAGACGCTGTGAAAATATACCGAGCAAACTCGACGCGAGTTGAACGCGAATCTGGTCTTGCTGACCAGCAGGAAAAGCGTCGATAATACGGTCGATAGTCTGAGATGCATTGTTCGTATGTAAAGTTGAAAATACCAAGTGTCCAGTTTCCGCTGCAGTAACAGCAGTAGAGATAGTCTCAGCATTACGCATCTCACCGATCAATATCACATTTACATCCTCGCGAAAAACTGACTTGAGTGCAGTATTGAAATCTTTTGTATCTATACCCACTTCACGTTGATCAATAATAGAATGCTTTGGTGTGTACATGTATTCTATCGGATCTTCGATTGTAACTATGTGTTCAGCGCGTTCGTTGTTTATGAGATTCACCATAGATGCAAGAGTAGTGGATTTACCTTGACCAACTGGACCCACCACAAGGAAAAATCCTTGTTTCTTTTTAGCAAAAGTTTCTATGATTGGCGGAAGTCTAAGTTCGGAAATAGTTTTAACCTGTGGTATTAAACGCAGTGCTACACACGCAACACCTTTTGAAAAAGAAGCGTTACCACGTAAGCGTTCCTTGCCTTTGAAGTCATATGAGAAATCAATTTCTTGGTCTTCGATGAATTTTTTGTATTTCACATCATTCAAAAGCTCTTTCAAAATACCGAGTGAGTCTTCTTTTGTATACACACTATGCTTTACTAGAAAGTTCAACTGACCAGAAACTCTGATCGCTGGATAGCGAAGTCCTGCAATATGAAGATCAGATCCGCCTTCGCGAATAAGTGTGACCAATAATTCTTCGAGCTCTTTTGCGTAATCCATATTTATCTTGGTAATTTTTTAGTAACGATTTCGGTTACCTTACTAATAACCTCACTTGGTGTACTGGAAGCCTTTACGATATAACCTGCCACTCCTAGAGCTTCACCACGTTCTATGTCAGACTGCTGTCCACGATTTGAGAGGACAATCTTCATGGATGTCTCGGCAATCTTCTCGTCACGTAGTTTCTCCAAAAGCTCAAAACCATCCATACCTGGCATAACTATATCAAGCAATATCACATCAGGAACTACTCCCCCTTTTAATTTGTCGTATGCAGGCATAGACCCTAGAGATGTATCCACGGAGAACCTTGGTTCCTGGCCAAACTTAATAGCATACATATCGAGCAGAAAGTTGTCGTCGTCAATGATTAAGATTTTATATTTTTTACTATCGTCCATAAGCTTCAATAATTATACTATAACCCCACAAAAATTCACTATTTTATAAATCATTATAAATCTCCTGAAATGGTAGTGTACCTTCAAGACTTTTTATTATGGCATCTTCTTTCATAGTGAGCATCCCCCCCGCTCGGGCAACCTTGTATATCTCTCCTTCTACTGGATTGGTCAATATAACGTGTTGCATTTCCTTGTTTACCGCAAACATCTCAAATACCGCCATACGTCCACGTGTTCCATTTGGACATTCAGCAGATGGAGTAATCTCGTACATTTTATCGAGTTTTGGTATTAGTGACCTGTGAGCATCTGGAAGATCTTTGAACTGTTTGTCTATCAATTCTTTTGTTGCTTCATCCATCGGAACTTCTTTGCGAGAATCTGGACAAACTACACGAGCGAGACGCTGGGCAATAGAAAGTATAAGTGTCGGTGCAATCAAATACGGATCGACTCCCATGTCGACAAGACGCGGTACTACACCTATAGCAGAGTTCGTATGCAAAGTTGAAAGAACCAAGTGTCCAGTTAGCGCCGCTTGGATCGCAAGTTGTGCTGTTTCTTTGTCACGGATTTCTCCCACCATTATGATGTTTGGATCTTGACGCAAGATAGAGCGGATTCCTGAAGCAAAAGTGTATCCAATCTCTGGCATGACTTGAGATTGGTTCACATCAGGAATCTGATACTCCACTGGATCTTCGAGTGAAACCACGTTTGATTTCTCGCGATCAATTTCGTTCAACATAGAATACAGGGTTGTGGACTTACCTGAACCAGTCGGACCAGTCATGAGTATGAGTCCATATGGTTTTGCGAGAGCTTCTTTTATAAGTTTGTAGTTATGTTCTGATAGGCCGATTTCGCTTAGCTTTTTTACTCCACGCGAAGGGTCGAGAATACGCATCACAACTTTTTCTCCATAGTATGCAGGGAAAGTTGAAACACGGAACTCAACTTTTCGTCCAGCAATCTTTGTCGCAAAACTTCCGTCTTGAGGTTTACGTTTTTCATCAAGTCTGAGCTTGGCCATGATCTTGATACGTGCAACTATACCCGCATAAACATTCAAAGGTAGTATCAAGCTAGTGTGTAATACGCCGTCAACACGAAATCTGACTTTTACTTTGTCTCCAGTATTTTCTATGTGTATATCAGATGCATTACCTTCAGTTGCATGACGAAGTATCACAGCAACAACTTTTATAATCGGAGCATCTTCGACGATCCTCTCCTCTTCTCCTGGCTTTAATTTTGCTTGAATATTTCTATCCTCAACCACAACATCAGTCGTATCGATATTTTCCATCTCCTTGTCGATTTCTGATATAGCTTCGTCGACTTCCCCTGTAAGACCTTCGTAACTTTTCAAAATACTTTCAAAAGCAGAACTAGCGATCAGGAAAATCTTGTATGGAATGTTTAGTTTTGATGTTATGAACTGTATCGCGTCTATCGCACCGATGTTGTCTGGATTCACCATGCCTACTTCAAGCACTCCGTCTTTTAGTCCAAGTGGCACAAACATATAATGCTTTGCGGCATCTTCTGGAATATATTTTAAAGTATCTTGAGTAACAAGCTTCAAGTCTACATCTTTTGTAGGCATCTTGAAAAACACTCCTTTCAATTCCAAGAGTTTTTTCTCATCGAGACCAAGCTCAATGAGCTCTGCGTCTATATTGCCTCCGTGCTTTTCTTCGGCAAGACGTACGACTTCACTTATTTGATTGTCTGTAATGATACCTTGTGATGCAAGGCTTTCTAAAAAAGTCATATCAATATTGTAAACAACTAGTTAGTTGTACTACTAGTCTTCCAAGAAACTGTCGATCCGTATACTGTCTGTCCACCGATTTTTGCTGCAGCTTTAAAGAAGTAAGTAGTATTTTGTGTGAGTCCAGTGAGAGTTGCAGAATACGGACTAGTACTTCCTAAAAGATGAGTAGTCTCAGCTCCGAGAGATTCTGTTAGACCCCACTCAAACCATCTTTCAGTCGCAACTGTACCTGACAGTAGCGCACCTTGTAGTGTGGTTGTAGTAGTGCCGATAGGCGCTGGTGTATTTGTAATAACACTAGGACTAGTAGCAACAGATGTTGGTGATAGATCAGTACCGATAGGAGCAAATGGATTTGGACGACCTTGATTGCCAAGTTGCACTAAAGTGATTGAAAAATCTTGGAGTTTTGTAAAAGTACTAGCATTAAATATATCTCCATCTAGTTTCAAAACTTGTAGGTTTAGGAGTGTATCTACAAATTCATCCCCTATTCCAGGCTCTGATGCAGCAGAGGCTCCGACAGTAGAAAGTGTTCCAGTAGAATCTTTCTTTTTATTGACTACCGAATACCCGATAGCAAGAATTGCAATTATTACAGCAACAGTTATTAGTTTTTTTATAATCTTGCTCATAATTAATTTTTTAGCCAGTATGTTTTAATCTTAATATTGTACTTATAGAAATCTTTACTCTCTGAAGCGGTCGAATCAAAAGTAATACCTTGGACATCTACGATACGCAAGTCAGTCTCTAGGTCAGCCAAAAATTTCTGAAAATTATCGTATGATGCCTGTGTTGAGAAACTCAAGTCGAAGTCACCTATATCCCTACTTGTCGCAGATAGATTTACTCCGCCCTCAGCTACAACACCATCTGCAGAAGTAGTATTTTTATTGCTATCCACATCAAAAGCTACGTTTGTGATAGACATACCGTAACGAGATGCTATGTAATCAATCTCCAAAATCAAACGTATATTGTCTACGTTGTCAGGTAAAAGTTTTCGCAGTCTCTCGACATCTTCTGGTGCAAATTCGTTATACTTTGCAACAAGCTCATCGCGACGTTCTTCGAGTTGCTTGGAGTTAGTCAGTGCCTCTTCATAAGTCGCAACCTCAGCCTTGAGATCTTTGGTAGTTTTATAAATCGGATTTGTTACACCGAAAAATATACCCATAGAAGCGACGAACAAAATGATTGGAAAAATAAATCTTGCCATAATTATGGGGTTACTTGATTAGTAGTAACAGGACTTGGTGTCGGTGTGGTTGTCGCAGTCGTATTAATTGTCGGCGCAGAGCTTGTTGTATCAAGCGGTACGGAAGACCCCTCACCTGCAACAGCAGATCTTGCTACAGATTCAGTATATGAAAGATATGCTGGATCAACTGTAAACGAAAGATCGAAGTTTACTTTTCCGGTTGGATCTACAAGTAAGTTTGAAAATAATGGATCCTTTATGTATTTATTTTGTAAAAACATATCTGATTGAAGTGCTATAGGAGTGTACCCACTTGCAGACTGACCGCGCAACTTTACATTGATAGCCCCTCCATTATCTTTCATGATCTCATAATTCATACTACTGTAACGAATAGTTTTTAGAGTCAGAGTCTCAAGTGTTTCAAATATCGGTGTAACTACTATGTGATTGGACAAAACACTTTCTGCCGCACTAAGTCTGCGATCTAGAGTTTCAAGATCAGTGATGAGTGATGGTTCAAAACGAGCTTTAGCTTTTTCAAGCTGGTCGGACATGTTAGTAACTTGCTTGGTTAGTGATGCTCTATAAAAATAAACTCCTCCAGCACTTGCGAGTGATGCAAAAAATACTAGCGTAGCAAAAAACACAAGAATACTCGCTGGGCGACGAGTAACTACACGCTCTTCTGCGAGAGATTTCTTTGGTATAAATGATGTTTGAAATTCCTTATCCATGTTTTGTGAGCACACTCGCCCATGACATTCTTATATTGTAATACGAACAAAGTGTTATGTATAGAAAATAGTGTGTAAAACTATGCTGATTCTTGAAGCTTACGCAAAGCAAGTCCTGCTGCAACTGCAAATTCTGGACCTGCACTCTCGAGTACTGCATCTAGAAATGCTGGAGCCTCAACTTTATCAAACGGATGAGCAAGTACTACTTCACTCCTGAGTTGTTCAGCCGCACGTTCTTTGAAACCTTTCAACAGCACTCCCCCTCCAGTCAAGATAACTTTACTGATTGTTTTTCCATATTGTTTTTCATAGTTAAGTATCACAGAGTTCGTCTCACTTAAAATATAATCAACTTGGAGTAATATGATCTCTGGAATATTTGGATCTTTTGTATTTCCAAAAAGACCAAACTCTCTCTTCATTTGTTCAGCTTGTAGAAACGGTAACCCGAGAGACTTTGAAAGTGAATTTGTAATGTCCTGTGAACCTCGATCAATACTATGAAACTTTCTGACGACGCCGTATTCAATAATAGATAGTTTTGTTTTAAGTGCACCGAGATCGAGTATGAGTACAGTCGAAAGCTCCCTGCCAAAACTACTTCTGATGCTTGAAAAAAGTTCAATCTCAAAAAAACTCGCAGAAAAATTGGTCTTCGATACTATCTCTCTGTATTTTGTGATCGTGTCATTGTGAATCGCTGCAACAAGCACCTCTGTTTTTGGTGACTCCTTGATAAGTTTGCCATCTGAACCAACAGTTCCGTCTAGTGCTGAATCTCTTTTTGGAATTGGCCAATAGTCGAGAGAGACCTCAGAAATCGGAACAGGAATATATTTGCGAGCTTCTGTAGGAATAATAGTTGCGAGTTGTTTTTCATCTATGATTGCTGGAAGCTCGATCAAGAACACAAGACTCGCTGATGCAGGTATAGCGATAGCAGCGTCTTTTGTAGTTATACCGGCCTCACGCATCACATCGGTGAGTGCTAGAGCAATTTTCTCAATTGGAAGATTTGTTGTCTGTCCTACTACCCCACCGTCAACATATGGTCCGAGTGAAAGAGCGCCGTAAGTTTCAAGTACAGCCTTGGCCCCCTTTTTCTTGAGTTGAACAACTTTTATAGCTGAAGAACCAATGTCGATACCCACAACGCTTCCCCCTGATTTACTGGAAAACATTGAAAGCCCGTCTTGTAGAATCTTGGAAAATGGATTTGTCATATAAAAATTAGTATTTGTATTATATCATATATACATATCATCTGTGATGAACATAATACCTCGAATTATCGAATATATATTTCCCACTAGATGTCTTGAGTGTAGGCAATTTGGTGATATTTTATGCAAAAAATGCCTTGGAAAAATCCCGGAGTCGAATATTCCTGCCGACAATTTTATAAATGCATGCTTTTCATATAAAAACAGCACGTTGAAATATGCTTTGTGGTTACTCAAATATCACGGCAGATTTACTATCGCAAAAATACTTGGCAATATATTGTACGAACAAAACTTAGACATTCTAGCCGAGAAAAAAATGTTTGGCTTGGGTAGTGAAGTACTTGTGGTACCAGTGCCCATAACAAAAAGTCGTAAACGTGGCCGTGGGTATAATCAGTCTGCACTACTTGCAAAAGCTTTTGTGGAAAATAGTAGTGAGGGAGAATTTATTTATACAGGTGAGATACTTGAAAAAATCCGCGAAACTATTCCACAAGCGAAACTTCACAATCGTGCCGAGAGATTGAACAACCTACGTGGAGCGTATGCATTGAAAAAAGGAATCGAAGTAAAAGGTAAAAGCATAATCCTCGTCGACGATGTATCTACAACTGGCGCAACTTTAAAAGAAGCTCGTCGAGTACTCCGCGAAGCTGGAGCGAGAAACGTCATCGCTCTAGTAGTGGCGCATTAGAATCTAGATTGCTATGTCATATGTTTTCTGATATACATAACGAAATAGCACGTTATGAGAAAAATAATATTCGCTCTATTTATACTATTTCTATTTTCCTGCACAGAAATCGGGAATGAAAAAACTCAATACGAAAGCTGTGAATGTGGAGATACTAAATATATACGTTTCATAGTAAATAATGGATTGGGCTTTTTACAATACGAAGACTACCATGGGGTTATCAATATAAGACAACTACCCTACAATTCCTCTATTGAAGAAAAGTGGGAAATTACCATCTGTCAATATTGGGACCACTGCAGAATATATAAAACAATAGTTTATGCCAATGAAATAGACGAGTACAGACCTGATTAAGTAAAATAAAAACTTCCTTTAGTGGAAGTTTTTTAAATTTACTTTTCAATCTTTTGTCGCAAACACAATATATACCGGTCTTCGGTGATATTGGTGACATAATGCATCGGCTGAATATTCTTATTCATGAACCCAGGCGCAACCATGAGGATACAGTTTCCAGGAATTGTTTTCTTGAGCCTAGAATTCTTGCGATCTCTATCGTCACATGTATAGAATTCTCCACTACCACTTAAAACAACAAGTGCAATTAGATTCTTGAAATACGCATTGTCTCTGTGTGGAGTGATCCCTACTGAACCTTGTTTGTATTTATTTACGATAAATTCATTGAATCCAAATTCTGGATTGAACAAATCCAATTTGTATTTCTTGGACAAGAATTTAATCTTCTTGCTGAAACTACCAGAAAACAATGCAAGCCCATTGGGAGAACCTACTTCAATCTCAGAAGACTCCATCTGCTGGTGCACCTTGTGTGTACCGACGTATTCAGGGCCACTTTTGTATTCCAAGACTCTAGCTTCTCGGAGTAGCTGCTTCCTGTCTGGCTCTCGGAGTAGAGGAAACGATACTGCATGCTCGATACGTAATACATCAATAATGTCTGTGAAATTTTCTTCTAAATTGAACATACTCACTTTTTCTGTACTTTAGCAAAAAAAGTGATTGTAAGCGAGAAGCCAAAATTAATCTTTTTTTTCTAACTCGAGACGGACTCTATCCTCCCCTTCACCATAGAAATCTTTAAGTAGAGCTTTTATCGAATATCCAAGTTTTTCATAGAAACGAATTGCTTGTGCATTGTCTGGACGAGTAACGAGGATGAACTTATTTTTATCTTTATTTAATTCAAAATAATTTTCCATCATCTTCTGTGCATATCCTTTACCACGAAATTCTTTTAGTACCCCGATATTGAGCAGCTCGCTTGTTTCCGGATCAATATCGTAATATGAAAAATATCCGGTGTGCTTGCCTGCCTCGTCATTCAAAACTATATTTTTAGAATTGTGATCTTCTACAAGAAATTTCCTGAGCTCTTGTGCGGAATTCATAGGCAAAAGAAGCCCATCACTTTCATCTGCGATTTGCTTATCAAGCAAGAATAGATCCTTGTACTGTGTTTGTAAGTTTACAGGTTGGAGTCCTGGGGCATCTGACATATTTTCTTCGTTTAAATTGTGTTCTGGATTTTTCATA
>DALYDX010000019.1:0-4993 GCA_031972835.1 Minisyncoccota bacterium
GGTAAAAAAAGGTTTATACATATAACGGTTACTAAAAATTAAAATACCCCGAGTGGGGTATTTTAATTTTTAGTAAGCTTCGTCTTCTTCGTCTGTATCATCACCACCGTCTTCTTCTGTGATCACGTCATCTATAGATAAAAGATTTTCATCGTCTAACAAATCATCTCCTCCTAATGTTTCGAGGATATCTTCTTCGTTTACATCCTTGTCGTCTTCGTTGTACATTTATTATTTAATTTAATACTTATAAATTAGATCACAAAAATGTGTCTGCCGTATTTTTATCAAATACACTTTGTCTTTGCAAGAAAAAAAACTCAATCGTGTGGATAACTAAATACTCCTGTGTTTTATCGTGGCAGAGAGAGTTAGGGCTATGGCAACCGCATCAAGCTCATCATCTCCCATTTTCTTGTTTTTGGTATCAATAAGCCTCCAGACCATCTTTGAAACATCGATTTTACTGGCTTTACCAAAACCAGTAACAGCAATCTTGATCTCCATAGGGGTAAATTCATGTATTTCCAATTTAGCCTTCTTTGCTTCATAGATAATCACACCCCTAGCTTCTGCTACATTCATAACAGTCTTCTGGTTCATAGTCATATATAATTTCTCAATTCCTAAAACTTCAGGTTTATGTTCTTTTATACAAGATTCTATTCTTTTTCCAATTTGTACCAATCTGTCTGCAAAAATATCTTTTTTATTTGTTTCAAAACATTCAGAAAAAACCAACGTCTCACGTCCGGTATCGTTTTTGTCTACAATTGCAATTCCTAGTCTGTCAAAACCTGGGTCAATTCCTAATATTCTCATGTACAGATTATGATTTATTAATATCAATTTACCAATTGACAAGCACCTCCTTTCTTGTTAGATTACAAAGTGTGTTTTCATGGGGATCCTTCGGCCAAAGTACCCTTAAAAAGGTATGGAGGCTGAGGGTTTTTAAAAAGATCTTTAATTAAATAAATACTAATAAATAATTTATTATTTATTAGGAAAAGTTGTTCTTTTCATACTTGAACAAAATAGGGATTTTCTGGAAACGGAGAATCCCTTATTTTTATTTTAGAGTAGTTTCTCTTGGTTTATCTCTTTATATTCAAAACCCAAATGCGCGTATGCTTTTTTAGTGACCACTCTTCCACGAGGAGTTCTATCGAGTAGGCCTCTTTGTATCAAGTAGGGCTCAACTACCTCCTCTATAGTTGCGTCCTCTTCGCTTGTTGCTGCTGCGATAGTGTTTAGTCCAACTGGACCACCGTCAAATTTTTCTATAATAGCAGTAAGCACTGATCTATCTACCTCAGATAACCCAAGTTCGTCTATCCCAAGTAGTGATAATGCCAAGAAGACAGTTTTTTTATCAAAATCCTTTTTATGAACCTGTGCATAGTCACGCACTCTTTTTAGAAAGTAATTTGCTGTACGAGGTGTAAAACGACTTCGTTTTGCGATTTCTAGAACAGCATCTCTTTCTAGTGTTACTCCTAGTATTTTTGCAGAACGTTCGATAATATTTGCGATCTCTTCTTCTTTGTAAAACTCAAGACGAAAAGTTCCTCCAGAGAATCTTGAGCGAAGTGGTGCAGACAAAAGGGCAATACGAGTAGTCGCAGCAATAAGTGTAAATGCAGGTAGATCAAGTTGTATTGTTCGGGCAGATGGACCCTTGCCGATTATGATATCGAGTACCCCAGACTCCATCGCAGGATAGAGTACTTCCTCAACCATCTTATTTAAACGATGTATCTCGTCGATAAATAAAATATCACCAGGAGAAAGATTTGTAAGTATCGATGCGAGATCTCCTACCTTTTCAATAGCAGGACCTGAAGTGATCTTGATCTGCCTACCTGTTTCTTTTGCAATTAGATGTGCGAGGGTTGTTTTGCCCAAGCCTGGCGGACCATAAAAAAGTATATGTTCTGCGGGATGATTGCGTTCTTTGGCGGCAGTTAATAAAATTCGCAAATTTTCTTTTATTTGTTCTTGGCCTATGTATTCTTCCCAGGATTGTGGACGAAGCGTTAAATCAAGTCTGGTGTCAGTATTGTGAGTTTGGTCTTCCATGGTTGTAAGTATACATCGCAAGTTGTTTTATATAAAGTAAGGTATAAAATTTGTTTTTTTGTTGCAAAATAAGGATCAAAAATGGAATTTTCCCATAAATAGACGCTTTCAAAATATTACAAGATTTACTATTGACAAAAAAATCCTAATATGCTAAGATGTAATCAGCGTAACGACATTGGTCGGAGAGGAGACATATAAAAGCCGTTTAAATATAGGGCTTTTTATTTTTGCACTGTTTTCCACACAATGTCCACAAGACGATATTTTTTGGAACTATGCAAGAGTATGTATGTGCGTATACTTACAAAGCGTTAATAAAAGAGGATAGAAATCTCTAAGCAATCAGATGAATTTTCTATATGTATTTGCGTAGGACGTTCTGGTACTATTTATAGACCACTGGAACCATCCTTCAAAAATATGTTACTTACTAGGCCTAGCCTTTTAAGGATTGTTTAGAGATTTGTATTCTTTTTTTATTTTAAAAAAACTTTTAGAAAAATCCCCAAAAGGGATTTTTCTTTTATGCTTTTTATTTTTTTCTCAAGAGTGTTACAAGATACGCGAGATCACCCCTTTCTTCTATATAGTCAATTTTATAGTGTTCAAGTGTAAAATTTTTTCCAAAAAGATTTGTGATTTCATCGAGAGTAAAAAAGTGATATAAAACTCCTTCATTTTCAAAATCTCCCTTGTCGTCTTTCTTTGGGGTCCAGTGTAAGTACTTTTCTGTTTCTCTAGACAATAATGCGAGCAGTATATATCCACCTGGTTTTACAACACGGGTGCATTCCTCTATATATGTAGGCCAATCAGAGCGAGCAATATGTTGCAGGAGTCCGAAATCCATAACTCCGTCGAAACTTGCGTCGGCAAATTGTATATCAAGCGCATCACCTTCAATAAAGCGAATTTTGTCAGATATTTTGTTTACCTTTACCTCTTCGTTATTTTTTTCGACTATTTCTTTTACATATTCAAGACCGATGACTTTAAATCCGAGCTTTACAAGCTCAAAAGGGAATCGTCCACGACCACTTCCTAGATCCAGAAGCATCGCATTTGGCGGTAGATACGGTAGTAGATCTTTACCTTTTAGTGTGTACGGAGTATGTGTCCAGATATCACTACCTGTTCTATATGCACGTTCGAAATATTCTTTTTGAGATTCATATGACATGGATATATCATACAACATCATGCATTAATTGCGATATGGAATTATTTCTTTGAATGGAACTTCTTGTGCACATCACGTAGCTGTTTGTCTGTTACGTGTGTATATATCTGAGTAGTAGCGATATTTGCATGGCCGAGCATCATTTGGACCGATCGTATATCAGCGCCGTTTGAAAGTAGATCTGTAGCAAATGAGTGACGTATAACGTGAGGGGTTACTTTCTTGGAGATACCAGCTTTGATTGCGTAGTGCTTTACAATTCGTTCAATAGACCTCTGGGTAAGCCTACCACCACCAGCACCTTTGTTTCGTGCGTGTTGTATAAACATAGGTTCGTCTGTATCGGCACGTTTTTTTAGATACGCGCGAATTGCATCTTTGGCAGTATCTGAGAGGAATACAACACGAACTTTTTCGCCTTTTCCGCGGATTGAAAACTCATCTTTCGATAGATCCAAATCACGATTGAGTGAACAGAGTTCTGAAAGACGAAGTCCGGTAGAGAAAAAAAGTTCAAGTATCGCGCGATCGCGGAGGGATTTCAAGTCATCTCCATCGGGAGCTTTTAGGAGTCTGTTCAACTCTTCGACACTTATAAGATCCAGGTGTCTCTCCTTGATTTTGGCGAGCTCTATAGCATCGGGAGATATAGCAGATATGCCACGTTTCATTAGGTATTTCAGAAATCTGCGTAGAGCAATCAAATAATAATTTTGAGTATTTTTCTTCATTGTGGCACTGGCTTGTCCGCGCACATGGATTCCAGGCTGACGGTTCAGGTGGAGTCTGTATTCACGGATCGTATCGTCGGTGATACTTTTCACACTCTCAGATTTTGCAAATTCAAAAAAACGAGACAAGTATCTTTCGTAATTTGAAACTGTATTGAGACTTGCTCCGCGTTCAATTTCCATATACTCCAGAAATTGTCGCTTGAGAATATCGATTTCAGACATATGCCAAATTATAGCATTTTTGACTTTTAGAGACTTTTCGTATTTAATAGAGAAAATTGTTTTTTATGAAAAATATAATTATGTTGATTTTTAACTGGCTATTTCTGTTAATTCAATTCACACTTCGTGCTTTGAAAGGAATACTCATATTGTCCTTGTTTTTTTATCCTATATATTTCCTGTTAAATTATTTTGGATGGATTTCCGGTATAAGCTTATCTCTTTTTATGGTTTTAGTTTCTGCGCTAATAATGATTCGCAGGAATAATTCATGGAGAGATATAGGATTTATGATATTGTTCATAGGACAAATGGTTTTTACGGACGCCAGTGTCTATGAGGACAAAGAAATGGTCTAAAACTACCCAAAAGCCCCCGATATCCTCGGGGGCTTGCATTTTATGGGTAAATATGCTAATATATAGCCACAATGCTTACAGTAAAGAAAAAACAAACAGTTATAAAGAAAAGCCAGGTTCACGAAAAGGACACTGGTTCACCAGAAGTGCAGATAGCAATCCTATCGGCCTCTATTGACGAGCTTGCTACTCACCTCAAGAAACACAAGAAAGATGACCACTCAAGACGAGGACTCATCAAGATGGTGGGCGACAGACGTTCACATTTGAAATATCTAGAAAAGAAAGACAAGACACGTCACGCTGCAGTAGTAAAAAAGATTAAAGAATAATAAAAATATCACTCGGCCAAAGCCCGGGTGATGTTTTTTATTAACTCCCCGATTTATATACATTCTGCTACACTAGATGTA
>DALYDX010000019.1:5093-13426 GCA_031972835.1 Minisyncoccota bacterium
CTTGCAGTAGACGCGATCACTATGGCGACAAAGCTCGATGCGGTGATCATAGTATCTGGTGACGGTGACTACGTGCCACTTGTAGAATATCTACAGATACACTCAGGTGTGCAAGTAGAAGTCGTATCTTTCGGCAAATCATCTTCAATGAAACTAAAAGAAGCGGTAGATGATTTCATGGATCTCTCAGAGAATCCGAGAAAATACTTGATCGGTAGCTTAGGAAAACAAAGAAGATAAAATTAAAACCTCCCGCATTGGGAGGTTTTAATTTATTAGAAGTTCTGTTAGTCTAAAGATATTACAAAGTTAATCGGGGGTCTCTAGACATGTAGTAATGCAAGCAGCAAAGCTTACATGCTAAAGTTTGGAGATTCTCATACAACAATATGCATAAAAAGGAATATAAACTCAATCTTGCAGGTAGGGAAATCATAGCAGTATTCTCGGACCTTGCGGACCAAGCACACGGCTCAGTTATGCTCAAGTGTGACGATACGGTAGTAATGGCAACTGCAGTTATGGGAAAAGATGGCAAGAATAATCCAGGGTTCTTCAATCTTACAGTTGAATACCTAGAGAAGTTCTATGCTGTAGGGCAAATACTCGGAAGTCAGTTTACTCGTCGTGAAGGTAGACCTTCGGACAAAGCGATACTCGCATCACGTGTGATAGATCGCACTATTCGTCCACTTTTTTCACATCATATTAAAAATGCAGTTCAGGTAGTGGTGACTGTGATTGCGGTTGGTAAATTTGACCCGACAATCCTCGGAGTAAACGCTGTGTCGCTTGCGATCGCTACATCTGATATTCCATGGCGTGGACCGATCGGATGCGTGCACATTGGAAAACAAAAAGGTGAAAGTGAGGTAAAAGTAAATATGTATGTTGCTCCAGACGGGGAATCAAATTATGATCTTGATCTCAATGTATGTGGACGCGATGGGCATGTGACCATGATTGAAGCGATGGCTACTGAAATGCATGAACAAGAACTCGGTGACGCACTTGATCTGGCGATGAAAAATATAACAGAGCTTGAGAATTTCCAAAAAGGAATTGTGGCAGAAATCGGTAAAACAAAAAAAGATTTTCCAGAACCAGTAATCTCAAAAGAAGACAAAGATGTATTTTCTATAGAAATAGAACCAAAACTTGAAGAGAATCTTTTCAGTTCTGATTCCAAACGCACAATCCATGCCCTAGAAGACGAGTGGATAAAAATAGTTGATGAAAAATACGGCAGCGATGATAAAAATAAAGAAGCGATTTCAATATGTAAAGATTATTTTTCTGAACGAGTAGACCGTGAGCTTCATATTGGCGCAATAGAATTGAACAAACGTGCAGATGGGCGTGCGATGGACCAAGTACGTGCTTTGTTTGGAGAAGCAGGAGGTATATCAAGTGTGTTACACGGTAGTGGAATATTCTATCGTGGTGAAACACACGTGCTTTCAGTGCTTACGCTCGGTGGTCCTGGAGACGCGTTCATGCAGGATGGGATGGAAGTAAAAGGAGAGAAGCGTTTCATGCACCACTACAACTTCCCAGGATACTCAGCTGGTGAGACTGGTAGATTCGGCGGAATAAATCGCCGTGAGATGGGACATGGATTCTTGGCAGAAAAAGCACTCTATCCAGTGATTCCAAACAAGATGGATTTCCCATATACAATACGTCTCGTGTCAGAATCTATGGCTTCAAACGGGTCTACATCACAAGCTTCAATCTGTGCTTCATCTATCGCGCTTATGGACGGTGGCGTACCGATCAAATCCGCAGTTGCGGGTATTGCTATCGGACTCATGCTCGACGAGAGTGATAAATCTAAATACAAAATCCTAACTGATATCCAAGGTCCAGAAGATCACTACGGAGATATGGACTTTAAAGTAGCTGGGACTAAAAATGGTATTACAGCATTGCAGCTTGATATCAAGCTCGACGGAGTGACTGTGCCCATACTAAAAGAATCGTTGGTTGCTGCTCGAAAAGCCCACGGAACAATACTCGAAGCAATAAATAATGTGATAGATAAACCACGTTCTGATATTTCTCCAAATGCACCGAAGATAGTTGTGATAAAAATCAATCCAGATCAGATTGGCATGGTTATTGGTTCTGGAGGTAAAACTGTAAACAAAATCCGCGAAGATACTGGGGCTGAGGTCACAATAGAGGATGATGGTACTGTGTTCCTAACTGGAAAAGACGGCGCAGCAGACAAAGCGAAAATAATAATTGAAGCGATGACTCACGAGTATGTGATAGGTGAAGCTTTCACTGCAAAAGTTATTAAAATAATTGAAGTTGGCGCAATCGTGTCATTCAACAATGGTGGAGGTGAAGGATTGGTGCATATATCTGAAATAGCGCCATTCCGGGTAACGAAGGTCACCGATGTTTTGAAAGAGGGCATGGAAGTACCAATAAAGGTTGTCGGCGTAGACAAAGAACGTGGACGTATCAGTTTGTCTATAAAAGAAGCTGACAAAGATTTTATAAAGAATCCGTACCCGCCAGTGACACCTAAGCCACCCACACCAACTGTATAAATAAAAATTAAAAACCAGATTACGTATCTGGTTTTTAATTTGAGTGAAATTAATCTATAAATAAGCTACTATTAGAACAATGGAACCGAATTTACAAATTCCAAAACTTGAAATTAAACCGGAAATCAAACCGGATGAAAAACCTGGCTCCACAGGTTTTTCATCCAACCTAAAAACTCTCCGTACATATGCCGGAGATATGGCGACGGCACTCAACGAACAACAAGGTTCTGTGATCAAAATAGCCATGGCTGAACATAGTAAGAAAGAAAGAGAAATTGACAGAATATCTCCAGCTTCAAAAAAGAATCTAACTTTATTGATTGTAAGTTTTGTGGCAGTAGTTTTAGCTGTCGGAGCAATTTTTTATGTTACAAAAATAAAAAAAGATACAGTAGTTGCTGTAGACAAAAAACCTACTATTAACTCTCTCGTGTTGTCTGAAACTAGCGAGAGTATCGCAACAGAAGATATCCTAACAGGAAAAGAACTTTCTGATACAATCGCAGTGCTCGTCGCAAGAGAGCGTCCAGTTGGTGTTTCAAATATAATACTTACCACTCCAACAGAAACAGGAAGTAGATTGCTTATGGTGGAAGAGTTTTTGAATAAACTTGAGACTGATAGAGGTGGAGCGCTTACAAGATCGCTTTTGCCAGAGTATATGATCGGCATACACACGATAGACACAGCACACAACCCATTTATTTTTCTAAAAACTACATCATATGAGATTGCGCTCGCAGGGATGTTAGATTGGGAAAATAAATTATTTGATAATTTTTATGGAATATTTGGTGTAGCACCGACATCGGATAATAAATATCTTTTTGAGAAAAAATTTGAAGATATTATTGTAGAAAACCGAGACGGTAGAATACTGAGAGATAGCACAGGTGCTCCAGTTTTAATATATATATTTTTATCTACAGATACGATGCTTTTGACGAATTCATACGACACAATAAAAGAGGTAATTTCTCGCCTAGAAGCTGCGCGAAGTAGGTAGTGTGTAGTGTTGCCAATTAATGCAGGCATGTTATCATACGTTCACAATGAAAATAGATACAAAACAATTTAAAGAGAAGTTAGAAGCAGAGCATGCAGTTCTTTTAGGGGAGCTAAAAGGACTTGGTGCAATACGAAATCCTGAAACTAACGATTGGGATGCGATACCAGAGGAATCTGCTCCTGAAGCCGATGAAAATGATCGAGCAGACAGGACAGAAGATTACGAAGAACGCACAGCTCTCGTGAGTACACTAAAAACAAGACTAAGAGATATAGAGGATGCACTCAAACGAATCGAAAATTCTAGTTTTGGGAAATGTGAAGTTTCTGGAGAAGATATAGAGATCGAGAGACTCAATGCAAATCCAGCAGCACGCACTTGCATGAAACATATAAATGGATAAAAATAAAAACGATGGACCAAAAGTCCATCGTTTTTATTTACAAAAAAAGAAAATAATTCTAAAATTGTGAGATGTCCTTTGCGCGCGTATACACAGCACAAACAAACCTACTTGCCGGCCAGCTTGTAACTGTTGAAGTAGACCTGTCAAAAGGTTTACATGCATTTTCAATTGTTGGACTTCCTGACAAAGCGGTCGAGGAGGCGCGTGATCGTGTAAGTTCTGCGGTAAAAAACTCTGGTTTCACATCTCCTAAAAGTAAAAATCAAAAAGTTGTAGTTTCACTTTCTCCGGCCGATACAAAAAAGGAAGGATCTTTTTTTGATGTTGCAATCGCACTCGGGTATTTACTTGCAGATGAAGATATAACATTTGATCCGGGCAAAAAACTTTTTTTAGGAGAACTAGCATTAAACGGTGAAGTATTGCCTATCCGTGGAGCATTGCCACTTTCAGAGAAAGCAAAACAGAGCGGATTTTCAGAGTTGTATGTACCAAAAGAAAACGCACGTGAGGCTGCACTTGTGCAAGGCATAACTGTATATGGAGTAGATACATTATCTGAACTTATAGCGCATCTCACAGATCAAAATATTTCAATCATTCCTACACCCGAGACACAAATAGAAGATGTTGAAACAGAAACCATTGTGAATTTTCAAGATATTAGGGGTCAGGAAGGTGCAAAGCGTGGACTTGAAATCGCAGCTAGTGGCGGACACAATGTCGCTATGTATGGCCCGCCAGGTACAGGTAAGACGATGCTCGCAAGGGCTTTTCAAGCACTATTGCCGTCACTGTCAAACAAAGAAGCATTGGAAATAACTAGCATCCACTCTATAGCGGGTCATTTGAAAAATACTGTTATGACAAATGCTCCATTTAGATCACCACATCATACGTCTTCATATGTATCTATAATCGGTGGTGGAACATTTCCAAAACCTGGCGAAGTTACACTCGCTCATCGAGGAATACTTTTCTTGGATGAATTCCCAGAGTTCGACAAAAGAGTAATTGAATCACTGCGTCAGCCGCTCGAAGACAATATGGTTTCTATATCGCGCGCAAAAGGCACAGCACTTTTCCCGTCCAATTTTATACTTGTTGCAGCTATGAATCCTTGTCCGTGTGGATTTAGGGGTTCAAAAAAACGTGAATGTGTATGTACTGCTGGTGATATTGCAAGGTATAATCGTAAACTATCTGGTCCAATTATGGATAGAGTTGATATATGGATTGAAGTTGGGGCGATTGAATATGAAAAATTGGGAAGTGACGCACCAAGTGGTGAATCGACAGAAAATATAAAATTGCGAGTTAAAAATGCGCGGGATACTCAAGAAAAAAGATTCAAGGACTCTGAAAGAAAAATTTTGGCAAATTCTGATATGGGAGCAAAAGATATTGCAAAATACATTTCTATATCAAAAGATACAGAAGCCATGCTCAATCAAAGTGCAACAAAATTAAATTTGTCCGCACGTGCATATCACAGAGTATTGAAATTAGCACGAACTATTGCAGACTTAGATGGAAGTGAGATTGTAGAATCGAAGCACATATTAGAGGCATTGCAATACAGACCGCGGATTGTTTAGAAATAGGTAACTACCAATAAGATGGGAATTGTAGACAAAAGAAAAATCCCGGAAGGGATTTTTCTTTTTATATTTTTATTAAATTTAGAATGGATTCTTGGCGCCACGAACTTCGAAGTGTAGGTGTGGTCCAGTTGACCGTCCTGTGTTTCCAACAGCTCCAATATTTTGTCCTTGAGTAACCACTGCTCCTAGAGGAACAGATACTTTTGACATGTGAGCATACAAAGTTTGAGTGCCGTTTGAATGTTTTATAACAACATAACTACCGTATCCTCCACCCCATCCACCTGACCTGGAAACAATAACTGTTCCACTAGCAGCAGCGTATATCGGTGTGCCGACTGGTGCAGCTATATCTATACCATTGAATCCGTGTAGGCCTTGAGATTTTCTACCACCACTGACAGGTCTCACATAATAACCTTTTTGCTCAGGTGCATTTGTTCCCCATGTCTTCTCTTTTTTACTAGAAGATTTACTTGTAACTTTTGTAACTTTTGGTGCAGCTATTTCTCCATCTGGGATCAGAAGTGTCTCACCTGTTTTTAGTGTTGCATTTTCAACTATACCGTTGAATTGAGCTATTTCACGTACGTCAGCATTGAAACTTTTTGCGATACTTGCGATAGTCTCACCTTTTTTAATTGTGTGTCGTATTCCTGTGATAGGTAGGATCGTTAGCATTTGACCTTCCTTGATACTGTCACCTTTCTTCATGTCGTTTGCCCAAAGTATTGTGTTTGCAGAAACCCCATACATCTCAGCAATAGCGCCAATAGAATCCCCTGACCTTACTACATATAGGCTGATTTCGTCGCTTTCAGGAAAGTCATAATCTACAACATCGGCTAGTGTTCCAAGTGGTCCGACCTCTGATTTTAAGGCTCCGTCGCTTATAGTGACAGTTTTTTCGATAAGGTCTTGGGTTGGGTTAGGGCTTTGATATGCAACTAAAATAGGTATTGTTTGTGAATTTTGTTCAGTTGTAGAATTCTCTGCATACACTTCAGGTGTTGGGGTTATGCCGAAAACTGACAATAGGCTTGCTTCAGTTTGGAAAGGGAACATTAAAAATGCGCTTATTATGGACACAGAAAAACAGACCTCTTTGATAGAAGGCTTATTTTTCAACGTTATTTTCGTCTGACTGCTTGAAAATAGGGGTGTTTTATAGTCAGAGTCTTGTATTTTAGGTTTTATAGGCTTTTTTCTTTACCTCGACAGCTTACATGTAGGTGACCAAAAATGAGTATCTACAAGCTTTTTTAAGTTGTTTTGGTGTTACCAATCGTACGGAAAGCCGAAAAATAAGGCTTTATGGGGATATCTGTATTAGGGAAATTATTAAATAAGGTATACTTATCTATAACGACCCTACCTATAGAGGGTAGCCGATACGGTCCGGGTAGTCAACGACCGCTATCCACACCCTGTGGATAGCTTGGTAATACTGAAAATATTGACAAATTTACAAAATTTAGTATAATAATATTACAAATGTCAGAACATCCTCCTAAAAAACACGGCTCAGAAATAATTACATTTCTAAAAAATAATATTTTTGGAAGCCTGACACATCAGGTTTTAGTAGAAGACCGTCTGAGTAAGCTTATAAAGAATATTGATACTTCAAATGACTCAGAGCCTATAAAAAATGGCATAGCGGCACTTGAGAAGGCTGGGAAAATAGATAAAGTTGAGGCTGCTCTGATAGTGCAGTATTTCAACGATTATATTAAGCAGCACGGTCTTGGAATCGACAAAATCGATCTATTGGATGAGTTTTCAGAAAAAAAAGAAGTTGAAAAAACTACAGAAGAAGTATTAGTACCCCTCGAAGATTTTACTGAAAATGGTCCAAAAGAAAAATTTGACCCTATGGAACTAGCGGGTGAAATAAATAATGCTGTAAAAAAACTGAAGCCACTAGTAAGAAAGAAGATCAAAAAGGTGTTGGATGGTATCGCAAAAGGAGATAAAATTTCGAATTTCGCAGGCCTACTCAAAGAAATAAATGGAGACCTAGATGAGAAAAATAAAAATCTAATTTTTCAAATTTTTGATAAATACACAAATACCCATGAAGTTGTATTGGTAGAAAAGAAAGCTAAGGCCCCAAAGAAAACAAAAGCACCAAAAGAGAAAAAAGAAAAAGCAAATAAAAAGACAGAATTAAAGCCTGTTATAGATGTTGAAGAAAATTCAGATGTCCCTGTTCCTGAAACAGAGATTGTAGAAAAAGTATCTTCTGTAAATAAGGGAAAACCAATTAAGATAAATGATCTAAGCGAATTGGGCTCTGCGGTAGGTTTAGAAGAAAAAGGTGAAGATGCTGACGAAGAGATTTTAGATCCAAATATTTCAAAAAAGAAAAATTTGGAATTAGATTTGGAAATTTTGAAAGATTTGGGTTGGACAAAAAAAGATATAAAAAATATGAGTCTTGCTAAAAGAGAGGAGATTATAAAAAGACAAGAAAAGAATCCAAAAAGTGATAAATTCAAAGATATTACAGGTGACATTTCAAAATTAGGAGTAAACACAGATCTCATTTTTAAAAAATTAGACAATATTTTGGAAAATAAAACTCCATATGAATCTTTTGATACAAAAGTTTACGTAGGAGATAAATTTACAGACACTAAAGACAACATTACTTATAGAGTAAAGACTTTTATACGTGATGAAAGCAAGCCAGAAGATTTGACCGACATAGAAGAATTTGACTACTACGACAACAAAGACATGGTCGT
>DALYDX010000020.1:0-12998 GCA_031972835.1 Minisyncoccota bacterium
GCTAAAGCATCAACGGTAAATTCAAGCGAATCAGATTCTTGCTCTATTTGTGTAGGCGGAATATAAATATCCGCATTCCACACAACATATACTGACATTTTTTCTGTTCTATTCTGTGTTCCAAATACTTTTTTGAAATTTTCAGCCTCCTTGTCATTGTAAGGAGTGTCTCCGAGTAGAACATATTTATTCTTTTCATTACTCCATACACACTCCAGGGCTTCGAGTCTAGCAGTATGAGTTAGTGAATCAAATAGGTCTACTTCATCTTTGCTTTTTAGACTTACAAGCTCCATAGTATAACTCACCTTTCCAGTGCGATTGCTCGTGTCGATAATATTCATGGCACCTTGATACAAAACCGTATCTTTACCTGGCCGCTTGAAAGGAACCTCGTAAAAAATATTATATTCAAGATCAAGATAACCTATCTCTCTACCCTTTTCAGTCACAAGTGGCGAGAAGTTTGGCATAGGCAAAGTGTCACCAAAGTGACATACGAGCTTGGCTGATTTTTTATCTTTAGCTGTTGCCTTCACAAATCGTGCATTCTTGTATCGCACATTTACAACATCTACATAAACCGGAGATTGTAAACTTTTAAGAATACTCAGGTTTACTGTATCGATAAACGCGAGTGTCGGTTTGGCATAGAGCTTGCCGTTTGATCCGATCTCATGCACAAGTATCTCTGCATATGTGATCGTGCCTATACGATCAAATTTCACTTCAGCAGAATTGCTGAGCAAATGATCCATGTCCACAACACATCTTTGTGCGTTGGATACAGAAGGGATAATGAGTCCAATAAGTAAAAGGGTCTTGAAAACAAATTTCATATTTTTTTTATTTTTTGTGTGAAAAGAACTTATTTAGATATTGATTTATATCATAAAAATATACATATGTCAAAGAAAAATACAAACAAAAAAGCCCGCTATTATGCGGACTTTTCTGTTGATGTGAACTCGATAGAGGCCATATCACTCATGATATCCATAACTTGTTCAGGGTAGCGAGCTACCACTGTACGAGGGTTATAAGCTTCTAGTTTTTCAATCGTAGACTTATCACCATAGTGATGAGCAGTCTTTGGATTGTTTCCACCTAAGTTTCGAGCAACTGTTTCAATTGCATGGTCATAAGATGTAAAACCTAGCTTACAACCTCCCCATCCGAAAGGGTTAACCTTTCCTAGAGAAGCCTGACTCTTACATTGGTGTTTTCCACCAGTAGATTCGCGAACTGCAATAGCTGCGATAAGGTAAGGGTCAATATCATTTTTCTCTGCCTCGATAACCATTTTCATACCTGTACCTTCGAGCGGCATGTCATGATTTGCGAAGTATGTATCTATATTTTTAGCCGTACTGATTTGAATCTCCTGTTTGTTATCAGTGATCTTACCAGTAAGGGGCCCATTTTGTTCTGTCATTGATACTCTAGCAGTTGGTATCACTATGGCACTCGCTGGGAACGCCATAATGTTTGTCGCCAAAATAGGAATTACGACAAATGACTGTAGAGAGCGTAGGATGCTGTCTTTATTCATAACTAGCGGTTTTGCTCCGCCAAACTCGTGACTGGATTTATTGGCAGTTAATTAAATAACTCGCCATCAAAAGAAAAACTCCATAAACATAACGTTTTTGGAGACAGGTATATAGTAGCATACTGTGAAGAGAAAGTCAATAGTTATACAACATTTTTGAGTAGTGTCAAATCAAAAATACCCTTATAAATAAGGATATTTTAAGTATTCTGACTTGACAGACATGGACTAAATGTTGTCTAATTTTGACACTGTGGACAGAATTTAGGCTCCGTGACACTTTTTATACTTTTTACCACTTCCACATGGGCACATATCGTTTCTCCCAACCTTACCAAGACCTGCTTTTTGGGCCTCTTTTTGGTGACTCATAGTATCAGTGTCGAGTGATCCAGAACTTGTAACGACAAAGTTCGGAGTTTCTACCTTCTCTTCCCTTACGAGAGGAGTATTTGCCTCGACAGTCTTTAGTATTTCACAAACTTGAGCAAAAACTGATTGTTCCATGTTCTTGAACATCATTAGTCCTTCTTTCTTGTATTCTACCAATGGCTCGCGCTGTCCATAAGCACGTAAATTTACCGAAGAACGCAGGTAGTCCATCGTCTCCAAATGTTCAGCCCATAGAGTATCAGTCACATGCAATATGATCCTGCGCAAAGTCTCATAAAATGCCTCCGGCGGAACTTTTGTAAGCTTATCTTTTGCGATAGTTGCCAATTCTTCATCAGATGCGACATATCCATCCAAATAAGCTCTGACTTCCTCGGGACTACTTGTAATAAGAGTCTTTCTTCTGCCGTATATGCTTTTACGCTGATGATTCAAAACATCGTCGTATTCGAGTGTGTTTTTTCGGGAATCAAAGTGAAAACCTTCGATTTTTGCCTGTGCACTCTCGAGTGCTCTTGATATAAGCTTATTCGAAATCGGCTGGTCTTCTGGGATTCCAAAACTCCCCATCATGCGCTTTATGTTCTCGGCTCCGAAAACACGCATTAGATCATCTTCGAGCGATACGAAGAATTGAGTTTCTCCAGGATCTCCTTGGCGACCAGAGCGACCCCTGAGCTGGTTGTCTATACGACGAGCTTCATGACGTTCAGTTCCTAGAACAAAAAGTCCTCCGAGAGCTTTGATCTCTTCTCGATCCTCTTCGCTTGCAAGTGCCCCGCCAAGCTTGATGTCCACTCCACGTCCTGCCATGTTTGTAGCAACAGTTACAGCACCGCGTTTTCCAGCTTCAGAAACAAGCTCACCTTCCCGTTCATGATTTTTAGCATTCAAAAGAGTATGTGGGACACCCTCTGCTTTAAGAAATTCAGACAAAAGCTCATTTCTCTCGATTGAGATAGTACCGATCAAAACTGGCTGATCTTTTTTGTGCAACTCTTTAACTTTCGTTGCTATAGCTTTCCATTTGCCAATTTCAGTTTGATATATCAAATCTCCATTGTCGATTCTCTTTATGTCTCGATGTGTTGGTATGGTTATAACCTCAAGTCCATATACTTTGAAAAATTCTTCTTCGGAGGTTTTTGCAGTACCTGTCATACCACAAAGCTTTTGATATAGTCTAAAATAATTCTGATATGTAATAGACGCTGCAGCATGAGATTCCTTTTGTACGTTTACACCTTCCTTGGCTTCTATAGCCTGATGCAAACCCTCACTCCAACGGCGCCCTGGTTGCATGCGCCCAGTAAAAGGATCGACGATGATTATCTCATTATCTTTTACAACATAGTCTTTGTCTTTTTTATACAAAGCTTCAGCACGTACTGCAGTTTCCAAATGATGTACGTACTTTATACCCTTTTCAGAATATATATTTTCAATACCAAGTGCTTTCTCTGCATGAGTGATACCTGTATCTGTAAGAGATATGGATTTATGTTTTTCTTCTACTGTATAGTCTTCCTCCTTGTTTAATTCTCGAGCAATCTTGGCAAAAGTCTGATATAGCTTCTCGGAGTCTGCCGTAGGAGCAGATATGATAAGTGGAGTTCGTGCTTCGTCTATCAATATAGAGTCTATTTCGTCTACTACAGCAAAGGAATGCCCACGTTGTACCATCTGGCTAGCATTTACAACTAGATTGTCTCGAAGATAATCAAATCCAAATTCATTGTTTGTACCATAAGTAATATCAGCCAAATAAGCCTGTCTTCTAGTGCAAGGTTTTAAAAATTGATACGTAACCTTAAAAGATTCAGTCTCCACCTGTTCTGTATCTAAGCTCTCTTCATTTTTCTGGTATATAAAAGATTTCTGTTCAGAATTTACTACTCCAACAGAAAGACCTAGGAAGTCATATATCTGACCCATCCACTCTCCGTCGCGACTTGCTAGATAATCGTTTACTGTAACGACGTGAACACCCTCTCCTTTTAATGCATTCAGGTATACAGGTAGAGTTGCTACGAGAGTTTTTCCTTCTCCTGTACGCATTTCAGCAATCTTTTTTCTGTGTAGTGCAATACCTCCAATAAGCTGAACATCGTAGTGACGTTGACCTAGAGTACGGCGTGTAGCCTCTCTCACAAGCGCAAATGCTATAGGTAGTATGTCATCCAAAGACTCACCGTTCTTTATTCTGTCTTTTAGTTTATTTGTTTCGTCTTTAAAAGCACTGTCTGGCAAAGACAAAAGGCCTTCTTCTAGAGAATTTATCTTTTCTATAATACTCCCAACTGATTTTATAAATCGAGAGTCTGTATTCCCAAATATGTTGCTAATTAAGGCCATAATTTATATAAGGATTTCATTATAACATGTTTTCAGCCACTTTTCGAGACATAAAAAACAAAACCCCCTGATAGGGAGGATTTTGTTTTTAGAGAAGTTAGAAACTATTTCTTCTTCTTCTTAGCTGCCTTTTTCTTAGGAGCTGCCTTTTTCTTTTTCTTTGCTGCCATATATTTAGTGGAATTAAATTATTAACGTTTTCTGCAATGATCCGACCACACAAAATAAATTTATAAAAAAATATTTTGTGATTTCAATCAATGCATAACTATATCTATTATCTAACAGAAGAAAACTAATGACAATATTATTTACGCTAAATATGTGGATAACTCTGAAAAAGTTTTTTATTAAAAAAATAAAAATATGTTTAATTTTTTTAATAAAATTTAAAATATATTTTTATTAAAAAAATTTTAAGATAAAAATTAAAAAATTAATAATAAAAATACGCATATGCATAAGTTTAGAATAAAAAAACAAAACACTCTCGCAAGAACGAGAGTGTTTTGTTTTTTATCTGCGTTTGAAGCGAGCGTGTGCTAACTCCTACGCAAATGCCTATGTGAGTGCAGACGCTCGCTACAAACGTAGACAAGTAGACTGCATAGAAATTATAGCCGATAGTAAAATAATAGCAATAGAAAATAAGCCTTATGTCTAATAAAAACCTTATTTAGAAGCCCAGAAACGCAAAACCCCAGCCGAAGCTGGGGTCTGCGAGGCATTTGCGTCTCATTAATAACGAGACAGAGCTATTCACTCACAAAACTAGTATAGCAGATACGAGAATAAAAGTCAACCCTACACCACACATCTCTGGTCCTTTGGGTCAAAAATAGAAGGCTCTACCTTGTCTCCATGGATAATCTTCGCAATCCGATCAGCACCATATATAGATGGAAGTATACCAACTCCGTTGCAACCTAAATTATATAAAAGTATTGGATTACAAGGTTCCCTGCCAATAATCCGCACACCATCTGGCGTATAACCCATAAGTCCGTGCCAAGCAAATTTAAATGAATCAGGATTGTGTTTATTGCCAAAGGTTTTTTCAATAAACTTAAATATAAAACCTAGTGCGCTTGTAGGGTACGGCATATCCCGATCATAATTTACAGTCTCCTCAAGATATTCTTCTGGTCCACCAATTGAAACTAAATTTAATTTTTGATCTAGGAGTTCATATGGTCTACGGGTAGCATAGTAGTATTCTTCTCCTGTATCAGAGTCAGATTTTGTATAAATACTTGCAGAAGGCTTACGGTCTGGACTCTCAGTAAAACCAGCCATATATCCTATAAGCCCTGAAACTTTATGGTGGAATTTCGTATCAATATCTGCCCCAAATATGTTGTTTATTTTTATATTCTGAAAACCATTTGTACACAAAATCACTTGGCTTGCATGAACAGTCGAATCTTTAAGTCTCAAATGAGCACTGTGCTCCCCCAATTCACATTCAATCACAGGAGACTCCTCGAGCAGGAAAAATCTATCCTTGTATTTAGACAACAAGTGCCCAGCCAATTCTTCGGTAAAAAGAGCACTATTCATACATCCAGACAAAAAAGGTAACGCTGCTACATATCTTTTATCAACAGTTTCTAGAAGTGAGAGAATATTATTTGCCTCAACTTGAGAATACAATGATTCATATTCACCAGGTAGATGATTGTGTTTATGCCATTCCTCTGAGATAAGCATCTTACGTATAGGCAGACCTGCCTCCAATTTTAATTTTAAATCTTCAAGATAAAGCAGTATAGATTCCTTGCTGTCCAACCCATCATAACCTTCAAATTCAGATTTTGGAGTTTGAAGTGATGCGTCACGTATAATCTCTTCTAAAATTATGCGTGCATCAAACTCTATAGCTTTCACTGCATCTGCAGATTGCTTGAGACCAAACTTAGCAACAAAATCTTGAAATGGTGCTTCAAAATAACTAGTTACTTGGCCAGCATTGTGACCAGTAGCACCATGAGCAACTTTTGTAGCTTCGAGTAATACAACATTTTTATCTGTATTTTTTAGTATTTGATATGCAGTACTGATACCTGCGATACCTCCACCGACTATAGCAATATCTGTCTTCTCGGGTGTTTTGTGTTTTGAAATCGGACGAGTACGTGCAAGCTGATGAATCCAGGGTGAATTATTTTTTGACATATATAAATTATAACAGAAAAAGTCCCGCTTTCGCGAGACTTCTTCATGTTTTTTTGTTGTACCTATAAGCCGAATTCTGTATCTATCTTGCGATAGACGACGATCATTTATCTAGGAGCATTGTTGCCAATACCCTCAAGCGACTCTCCCTAGCAAGCTAGGGCACGGTCTTGCACAGAAGTAAGGATTTAGCCGTTTCACTTTTATGTTTCCATAAAATTATTCCACTTCGGAATTCTTTGGCTTTCGCCTCAGACGTCACTGCTCGCACCTCGCATATTGCTATGGATGGGAATTACCCACTACCCTGCTGCTTATTTTCATAAGCCTGTGTTCGGACTTTCCTCACCTACCTTTCGACAAGCGCGATTGTCCGGTACAACGAGGATATTATATAATACAAACCTTTATTTGACAAGACGATATTTAATGATAAAGTAAGGAAAATTTAAGTTATGAAAAAAAATTGGAAAAGATTTATAAAATTCTTTGATACATTCCCAGAGATCCATAGCGACGAATGCCGGGAGATACTCCGCGATAAACAAAAGACACAAGAGCTTATGATCGCGATCGACAACGATCAAAATCATATGAACAATAAATTACCTACCCGATACAAGGTGTATAGAGTAGGCGTAGCAATATAACTAAAAAACCGCTCAACTGAGCGGTTTTTCTTTTGTTTGACAACCAGACCTCTTGAGAGTAGAGTGAGGAAAAATTGTAAAAATGAATAACTCACAAAAACTACCAAGCTGTATTTGCTCCAATAATCAATGGAAAGGAGCAGGAGGGTCTTATAGTCCCGATTTAAATCAAACCAATTATAGATGTAGTTGCGGCAAATTTGCCCAATTTCTTTCGGATTACAAAAACAACATTTTCTATGTTTTCCTAGATGATTCTGAGGAAACTATGAAAATAGTAAACACATGGGCCAACGATACCCTACTTGTAACATGGCGAGACTATACTGAAAGATTAAAACCTATTCAAAAGGAGATTGAAGATCGCTGGCAAAAATATGCCTACAACGAAATTGACTTACCAGTAGGAGAAAAAATTCCTAAAGAAAAGTACAGTCAATGGCAAGATTTTTGGAATCTACTACAAAAATACAAACCTTATTCGAATCCGGTTGCAGTCGCAAAAATCACTACCCCTCCTAAATTACCAAGAAAATTGGAGGCATATGTTTTAGTCGATGATGTTTGGAAAAAAGTTGATCATGAAGAAAGTGCAAAACAAGCAGTTCCGGCGGATCCCATAAGAACAAACCACGATAAATACTACAACGAGGTATTAGACAAATTAAGAGCAGAACTCGGAATTCACATAGAGACAGAATATGTACCAAATGAATACTGTGGTGCAAAAAATGAACCATGGTTCAAATTTTCCATAGGTGAAAATACAATTGTTGTGGGACCGAGAAAAAGAGTCACCACTATCAAACTATTTACACCCGAAGGAGAAGGGAAAAAGTTCAATGCTGAAAAAATCCGCAACATGGCCATACAAACCAAGGTAACATACAGCGGAAACGGACACTGGATGGAAAAAGAAAATTTCGTCCAGAACTTAGAGATCCACGCATGGAACAAAGAACAATTATTGGGATTCCTTACAATTTTGTGTGAACAGAGCTTGGAAGCATTCAGTGTGTAAATTACACTCAATCATAATAAACTAGGACATCTTTGTCCTAGTTTTTCTTTTGTTTGACAACCAGACCTCTTGAGAGTAGAGTGAGGAAAAATTGTATATGTTCAAAGTAGATGATCTTTTAAAAATAGAAGTAGATAGCACACTTGCTGTTAATGATTATTACGCATGTGTACTGGAAGGCGATGAAGAAAAAATCAAATTGCAGGTATTCGATAAAGAATACAAGCAAGTTGAAATACCTAACAAAGCCATATTCGGAAGTCAGGATTTTGATTTTGGAGAAGTTGTTCACAGAATCCAACTCGCCTCTAAAAAAGAGATTTTAGATCTTCTGAAGAAGCGAAAAAAGAATAAAATTGTAAAATATTACCTGAAAAAATTATCAACGATAGGGTTGAGTAAAGAACGGAAGGAATTCGCAGATGCGTGGATCGCCTATCTAAAAGACACTAGTGAAGAAAATAAAGAACGTCTGCATAAAGCAGTAGAAAATTATTGGGTCGGAGAAAAAGAATCTGGCCAAGAAGACTGGGTGTGGGAAACAAAACAATTAATTAAAGATATTGCTCTCAATAACCAAATGGCCTGGAAAAAAATCTACAGCTTCATCAAAGAACGATATCATGAATATGATTATCACGAACAAATCCTTGTAATTGCAAAAGAAAAAGGTATTGGTGAACCAGTATGGAAATTATAAAAACAAAAAACCGCTCTGTTGAGCGGTTTTTCTTTTTGATATTTAAATCTATATTTCACAAACCCCAGACACACATGCAAGCTCTTTCTTTACTTCAGTTTCATCTTGAATCTCATAAGTCACAATCTTTGAGAAATCAATATTTGCAACTGTAGGCTTTAGCTTTTCATATTGCTCTTTGGTGATCTCTTCATACGGTGCGAGCTGGTACACGTGATTTGAACGTGGAAGGAATGATAGACCTCCTACAATTTCCCAGTTCTCGTAGAGCCAGTGCGCTACTTCTATCCATTCATCGTCTCCAACTGACACAGTAACTGATGGATTGTGTTCTGTATAATTTACTTTTACAACTTTCCAATGTTCTAACTGTGCGAGTGCTGAGAGGTCATCTTTACAGATTGCACCCTTTGGTGCTGCAACTGGGAATTCGAGTACGTAGGTAGTAGCAGTGTCTATAGATTGACCAACTTCTGGATAATATGGTACACCTTGGTCCTTCAACATTTTGAAAAGTGCATCTGTTGCTGATATGCGAACTCGGCGAATATAGTATGGTGCATGACGTGCGTGCATTCCGCTAGATGAATCAACTGTTTGAGAAAGATTACCTGATGGTTTAACACAAGTAATACATGTAGATTCATTTACTCCAAAACGCTTTGCAAATATTTTGTTTATACGAATAGTTTCTTTCTTGAGCTTTTCAAGCATCTTGCCGTCGCGTGCAAGTCCGCAATCCCATTGACCTGTAATAGAGACACCGAGTAGGCATTCTTTTTTACAATTTTCCTGCCATTCTTTTGATAGATAACCGAACTTTGTAAGAGATGACTGATATGTTCCGAGTATTGTCGCGATACGAATCTTTCTCATCAAAGTCTCCTCTGTGTCATCTGCACGCGCTACAACTTCTGATAGATTACAAAATTGTTTTGATTGTAGGATGATCTCTCCGCAAGGATTTGTTCCTATCGGTCCAACTACTCGGCCGTCTGGTGAGAAATAACCCTTGTACTCTTTCTGCCACAACTTGATTCGGCGTTCTGGTAAAGTTGCGTGAAGTGATCCACGATTGAAGATTCCACGTTCACCACTTCCTGACTTCATAAGAGCTACCCATTCATCCATGAATTCTATAGCTGATGGCTTACTTTCGTAAACTGCTGAGTTGTTCGCGAGAGATCTCTGTCCCTCTGTGAGATAGAATTGACCTTTCTTTGCATCACGTATATCTTCATCATCCAAATCTGAAAGGGAGATAAGCGCACTTCGACGTACTCCACCTGAAACTACACACTCCCCAATCTTACATATGATATCGTGTGCATCAATATTGCGAAGATGTCGGCCTTGTCGGCGAAGTATACGTTCACGAGTAAATTGTAGGAGCTCTACAAGAGGTTGTGGACCAGAAGATTTTCCACCCATAGTCTTCAAGCGTGCTCCCGCTCCACGGAGTAGAGAGAAATCGAATTCTACATCCTCTCCCCCAAACCAAGTCTTCATGCCGTGTACAAGTGCATCAGCCCAGCCTTCTTTTGAATCTGGAACGATAAATGTAGGAAGTTTCTTGCCACCCTGGAGTTTGATCTGAGGAAGAGCTTGAATGTTCTTTGATTCGACTGTATAACCTACACCAGTTCCACACATTGATATATATACTATCTCTCCGAAATCTTGAAATGTAGACGGTGCAATAAATGAACAGTTGTAAGCGCAAACGTTTGTCTTTCGAGCTGGTGCACCTGCAAATTGAATCAAACGCATTGAAGGCATAGCTTCTTGCTTTAGAACTGCCTCACGGATCTCAGCGTATTCTGATTCTTTTAATTTACTTCCGATATTTTCGCGCATGAAATCCATATAACGATCGATGGTTTCGATCCATGTCTCACGACGACCCTCTCTGTCTATCCAACGTGCATATGTTCTATAGTATACGAGCTCAGCAAGAGGGTTTCTAAAATATGCCTTACTCTCCTCTGCTAGTTTCTTTACTTTTTCTGGAACTGGACCAACCTCACGACGGAGTTCTGCGCGCTTACTTCTATAGAGAATATAAGCTTTTGCAGTATGAACATAGTTTTCTCTGATTAGCTCAGTTTCTACCAAGTCTTGTATAAGCTCTACTGTAGGAGTAAATTTCTTGTCTTTAGCTTCTTTTTTTATAGCTAGAAGTTCCTTGAAGACCTTTTTACCAACATATTCTGCGTCAGCATGTTCACCCTCGCCAGTTGAAACAAAAGCTTTATTAATAGCTTCAATAATCTTATTCAAATCAAAAGCTATTATGTTAAATTCGCGATTGCGAATCTCTTTGACCTGTGCAAGATCCTGTTTGCTGAGGGTGATTTTTTTTGTCATACGCATTTAAAAATAAATTGATAAAAAAGATGTCTTAGTGATATCTATTGTACCTAAAAAAAATTTTCTTGTCTTAGTGGATAACTCAATTTTTATACCCGTAAAACAAAAAATTTTTCTTGTAAAGACATGTGTCGAGAGAGCCTCTAAACTAAGACTCGTTTGGTGTCGTAAAAATATTTTTTTGAAGATAAAAATAATCTTAGAAAATTTTATAAATCAGCACAAAAAAATGACCACACTAGATAGTAAGGAATAGTAAAAGCCGCTTACTAGAAGCGGCTTTAAAAAACTTGTTTATCCTTATTTATCAAGGTATTTTTCGAGGATTGGCATAGCGGCCAAAATATTCCTCGATCCAAGCATCACACAGACCATTCATGACGATGTCGATGATTACATTACACCTTTCGTTGAAGATATCTTCAGCCTCACCTGGATCAAGTAAATCAATCTGGATGTCGTTCAAGAAGGCCTGAAAGAATGCTGGATATATCACAACTAATGTGTCCCACACTTCATCCGGCAAGAATTTTGGGATGAGTGAATCGGATGGTATTTCAGCACCAACGATTGATGCAAAGTAGCCATCAATAAAGCCGGAGTTGTAATACGCCCAATATGCATATGTTGAATCCAACATCGGAATCCGTAAAAGCGAATCGGCCGTTGGATCAGCGATAAATGCCTCCTGGAAATCTATAAAAAATCCATCAGCATAAGATTTAAAAGGAGTGAGGATATCTTCTTCTGGCTCGGGGATGACTATAGTGTCATCAGGGATATCAACTGTGTCTTCAGGATTCCCCTGAAATGGAATTGAATTAACTTCTTCCGGTATTTCGTACTTGTCGCACGAAACCATGAAGGCAATCAATAAGGTAAAACTCAGTAAATATAAGGTTTTTTTCATATTAGAACGTTTTCTATATCATATCACAAATATTGAAAAAGTCAATGAAAAATCTAATACTGGAAAAACAAAAAACAACCCGATGTGGGCGTTTTTCATATGTAAAATCTAATAGTTTCTATACTCTTTTGTTTCGTTCTATTAAGGACTTTCCCTTTTTGTCAAAGCTGTTTTTAGGTCTAACGCTTATAGACCATTGTATGCTCAATTGAGGCATACAATATCGACACCTTTCTTCACACTTGCGTGTGAAGAGGTTTCAAATTGAATTATTCCACGACCAGCTTCCGCTAGCCGTGCCTTGTTACGACTTAGTCCCTGTCACTGATTTTACCTTAGGCCCTCCAATGGAGAGATTTCGGGTACCACCAGCTCCCTTGACTTGACGGGCGGTGAGTACAAGACTCGAGAACGTATTCACCGCAGTATGTCTGACCTGCGATTACTAGCAATTCCAACTTCAAGAGGTCGAGTTGCAGACCTCTATCCGAACTGAGGCGGCTTTTATAACGATTGGCTCAGGGTTACCCCGTCGCGACGCGTTGTAGCCGTCATTGTATTATGTGTGTAGCCCAGGATATCAAAGGGTCATGCTGACCTGGCGTCATCCTCTCCTTCCTCCCAGAACTTTATGCACGAAAATAAATTCATGAACAAAGTTCTGGGCGGTCTCGTGTGACAAATATAACACACGACGAGGGTTGCGTTCGTTACCCCACTTAAGGGAACAATTCAAACCACGAACTGACGACGGCCATGCAACACCTGCCTACTAGTCTTGCGAGGGCTCCAGTTTCTTGGAGCTTTCACGTAGGTGTCAAACCCTGGTGAGGTTCTTCGTTTACCATCGAATTAAACCACATAATCCACTG
>DALYDX010000021.1:0-12460 GCA_031972835.1 Minisyncoccota bacterium
GGATAACAGGCTAGTTCCGCCTAAGAGTTCATATCGACGGCGGAGTTCGGCACCTTAACATATCGGGGTGCCATGATAGAGATATTATTAGCCGTTTTAATATTTTGGGGTAGATACCATGATATTAAGATACAAAAAATTGGCCAAATGCTGGAACTCTCTAAAAATGCATATACCCAAACAGCAATTCGAAAGAATATACTGAAGTGGTTTTAAAAAGTTATGCACATTGAGACAATCAGCAGGAAAGACTTCTAAATCTTTTTTACAAAAGACATGAAGAATCCTCAGAGACTAAACGCCAATCTCCTAACTCATAATTTATTTTATGAAAGGATGAAGATATAGTCCGATCCTTCTGGTGACAGAAGACTCTCAGGAAAGATTGAAAAGTTTTTTATTTTTCTTGAGATAAATCGACAGCGATGTCGGCTCACCTTATCCTGGCGGTGGAGAAGCTGCCAAGGGTTTAGCTGTTCGCTAATTAAAAAGGTACGCGAGCTGGGTTCAAACCGTCGTGAGACAGGTTGGTCTCCTATCTACTGCGCTCGTTGATTCTTGAAGGGCGCTGCTCCTAGTACGAGAGGACCGGAGTGGACTGACCTCTGGTGTACCTGCTGTTTTACCAAAAGCATCGCAGGGTAGCTATGTCGGGAAGGGATAACTTCTGAAAGCATCTAAGAAGGAAGCCCCCCCTAAGATAAGGAATCGTTTGAGAACCGTGAGAGATGATCACGTTGATAGGCTTTAGGTGTACGCACAGTAATGTGTTGAGCCGAGAAGTACTAATTATTCGATTCCTATTAGGAAATCTGAAAATCACATACAATAAAAAATACTCCAAAGTTTTTGTGAACTTCATAGAGAATGTTCTTTTTAATGGGTTTTTAGCTCAGTTGGTTAGAGCGCTTGTTTCGATGTAAGTTTGTGAAATCTAAATTATTATTTAGAAGAATAGCAAATCGGCCGATTTATATTCTTTGAAGATTTGATTTGGATTTTTACTCATTTATGAGGCAAACCCAAGTGGAAAAAGAGGTCGCAAGTTCGAATCTTGCAGAGCCCACGAAAGATGAAGGAAATTTCTTCATCTTCTCTATGAAGTTCATAAAATAAAAAATATATGTTTTGTTCTGGTGATTTGACGCAGTGGTCACACCTTTTTCCATTCCGAACAAAGAAGTTAAGCGCTGTTGTGCCGATGATAGTCTTAGGGCAAAAGTAGGTAGTCGCCAGAACAAAGTATATATTCTAATAAATAAAAATACCGAGAAAACTCGGTGGTTTTGCCGTTTGGTAATTTAGAAAAGTGTTATAATCGAACATAAAAAACCGCTCAATTGAGCGGTTTTTATTTCTTACGCAATATTTTAAATCAAGGTAGCATAATATTCCGTATATTCCTTGTCAGAAAACAAAGGGGGAAGTGTTCTCATTTCTCCTTTGGTTGCAGGAATTTTACATTTTTCATATGGACCATTTTCCATCATTTCTACGACTATCAGTTGTACCTCAGTACAAAATCTTAGTATCTTGTACTTTGCAGTATCGCCATAATCATAAAATAGGTTTTGAAGTCCTCCGATTGATTCTCCGTATTGCATACTTAGAATAGGTATGCCGAGAAGCCCTCCGTCTACTGAAAATATTTTATAATCCGCATACTCGTGATCTTTTGGTTTTGTAGATGTGATATAGAAATAGGCATTTTTATCTCGATGTTCTATTACTGCAAAAATCTCAGTACCATTTAGTGTTCGAAGTTGTTGTATTTTTCGAGTGTTTTCATGACCGAATCTTTGTAGTTCCACATGATCAAATGATGACCCACGATATTCTTTTGAAACTTTTTCAAATAGATCAGTGGGCAAATCCTGCAAGGTTTTTTGTTTTTTCATATTAACAATTTTGCTTATCATACATCTAATTATCAGATTTGTCAAAATGCATGAAGGTTTTTTGTTTGACATATTGTGTAATTTTAATATAATATTAAAAAATATTAATATGGCAAAAAAGAAGAATTTTGAGGAAACAGACGAGATATCCATCTTGTCCAAAAATCCTCTGTCTATACTGATATCACTTCCTAACGGATGCGATCCAGGAAAATTCGAAGCAGCAGAGGCTTTTGTTGCAAGTATTAAAAAAATAAAAGAAGTATGTCCTGAAAAGATATTTCAGTTTATACCTTTTGAATATTCTGTGTGTATTGGTAACTCTGATATACAAAGTGGCACTTCTGGATTGAATAGCCTTCTGGCTGTTGAAGTATAGGACTAAGGATTAAATTATTTAAAGACACACTGTATACGTGTCTTTTTGTCTGCCTCATACTTTAATTTAAACAATGAAATATTTTTATATCCACTATTCCCATATCAGTTTTCCCTATATACTATCTACATGACCTGGGCACACAAACGACAACTTACAATCCTTGCTATTTTGATTGCATGTGGACTTATCATCCTTGCACTTATTATCGTTCCGAAAGTGACGAAGCCAGCTACTTGTTTGGATGGTAAGCAAAATGGCACAGAAACCGGCAAAGACTGCGGGGGAATATGTACACTATTTTGTTCAGCGGACGTACAGCCTCTCTCTGTATCTTGGTCCCGAGCACTTCAAGTTACAGGGAGTATATACAACTTAGTTGCTTATATAGAGAATCCAAATCGTGATGCTGGAATTCGCAGTATCAATTATGAATTCAGAATCTACGATGCCGATAATATTTTTATTTCAAAACGAGAAGGCACTACATATGTGAATCCAAACGGAGCATTTGTAGTTTTCGAAGGGGGAGTCGATGTAGGCAATCGCCCTCCGAAATATACAATATTTGAATTCAAGAGCACTCCGCGCTTTGAACGCGTAGATTCTAGAGCGTCAGATGTATTTTTGACTCCACAAGATGTTGTGATTGAAAACTCTGGCACTCGACCGAAACTTTCTGCAAGAATCGAGAACGCATCTTTGTATGAGCTTACGAATGTGAATGCTGTTGCGCTTTTATACGATGCCGTTGGGAATGTGATCGGGGCTAGTTCTACTGTTGTTGAAAGTCTATCGTCCGGAGGATCAGAGCCTGTATTCTTCACATGGCCAAAACCCTTTGATGTAAATATTGCCAATAAAACAATATTTCCACGAGTTAGTGTGTTTTCTATTCCTATTCGCTAAATTATGGTAGAGAAGACGATACGAAAAATGGATTGGGTTTTAGTGCTAGCGCTTTTACCGATACTTGCAGCAGGTCTTATTACGATGCACTCTTTTTCAGGGACTGCAGTACTTTTCGACAAACAGCTTCTTTGGATACTTATTTCATTTACATTATTTTTTGTAGTTTCAGCGCTTGATGTCAGTATGCTCAAGAGAACAAGTGTTTTGGTTGGGCTATTTCTATTCTTCTGCGGATTACTACTTATACTTTTTTTGGTCGGAACTGTATCAAACGGTGCTCAGAGTTGGTTTGATTTTGGAGGAATATCTCTTCAGCCTTCGGACATGATGAAGCTTGTTGTTGTGTTACTCTTGGCAAAATATTTTTCACGCAGACACGTAGAGATTGCGCATTGGCGGCATATTGTTGTCTCTGGATTGTATGCTTTTATACCTTTTATTTTGGTCTTTCTACAGCCTGACTTTGGAAGTGCAATAATTATATTTCTAACTTGGTTTGGCATGGTTTTAGTATCAGGTATGTCCAAGAAGCATCTGATGTTTGTAGTTGGAGTAGGAGCGATAATCTTCACTGTGCTGTGGCTTTTTGTTTTTCAACCATATCAGAAAGCTCGTATTGTGAATTTTTTGCATCCACTAGCAGACGTGCGAGGTTCTGGATACAATGCATATCAGTCTACGATTGCCGTAGGTTCTGGGCAGATACTTGGAAAAGGTGTTGGGTATGGTACTCAGTCGCGTTTACAATTCCTACCAGAATACGAGACAGACTTTATATTTTCAGCATATGCAGAGGAGTGGGGATTTATCGGAGTAATATTACTTTTTATACTCTATGCTATTGTGTTCTGGCGGATCCTCGCAAACGCACTCGTCGGCGCTTCAAACTTTGAAATGCTTTTTGGTATGGGACTTGCGATACTTTTCATGAGTCATTTTATTATCAACGTCGGTATGAATATCGGACTCATGCCTGTTACCGGAATCACATTACCATTTATGAGTTACGGAGGGTCACACCTACTCACATCTTTTTTGGGTCTAGGAATTTTGATGAGTATGCGTAGGTATGCTCGAGCAGTGCATAGAGATGATATGCGTAACGAATTTTTTGGATTATAAAATGCAAACACAAATCGTTGATGGAAAAAAAATACGAGACAAGATAAAAGAGAATTTGATTCTTGATATTTCGACTATAAAAGACAAGCCGAAATTGGTACTTTTCTATGTTGGACAAAATCCGGTTATAGATGTTTTTGTAAATTTAAAGAAAAAATTTGGAGAAAATATCGGGATTGTCGTAGATGTAATCAGATTAGAAGAGAGTATCGGTGAAGACGAGCTCATAGATAGGATAGGGGTCTCTATAGAAAAAAATACAGGTATCGTAGTCCAATTACCACTTCCAAAACATATTGATCAAGATAGAGTTATATCTGCTATTCCGATAGAAAACGATGTGGATCTGCTAAGACTAGATACATTTATAGAGCTCGGTAAACAAAAAGATATTTTTCCTCCGGTAATCGGAGCGATCGATGAGATATTTAAAACTTACGATGTAAATTTAAAAGATAAAAAAATAGTTATAATAGGCAAGGGAAAGCTTGTTGGCGAGCCGGCACGAATATGGCTTGAGGGATTGGATTTGAGCCCAAACGTACTTACTCGTTCGAGTTTAAATTTCAATGAAGAAATATCGGGTGCAGACATTATTATCTCTGGGGCAGGCGCACCTGGTCTCGTAAAGAGAGATATGGTAAAAGACGGAGTGATTTTGATAGATGCGGGAACGAGTGAAGTTGGAACAAAGATTTTAGGTGACGTCGATATAGATGTTTTGGATAAGGCTAGCTTGCTTACTCCTGTACCAGGTGGAATCGGACCGATTACAATTGCAGTATTATTTAGAAATTTAATCAGACTAAATAGATAGATATGATCGGTGACTTCGATAAGGCAATATTTGATTTTCTACACAGCTTTGCATTTCGTTCTGATATTTTAGATATGTTTGCGATTTTTATCGCGACAACTTTTGGAACTATTTTAACAATAGGGGTTATTGTATTTTTAATTTTCCACCACGACGTGCCAGGGTCACAGTACACATGGCCAGTTTTGAAAAAGAGACTAGGGGAGGCTGGAACTATTTTGACTTCCGCATTCCTATCTTGGTCATTTGTTACAATTTTGAAAAATATATTTTCAAGCCCACGTCCTTTTATTACTTTTACTGATATTCGTACTTTGTTTCCATATGGAAGTTACGACTCATTTCCATCGGGCCACGCAACATTTTTTGCAGCATTAGGAGTGGCTCTCTATATGTACCACAGAGGAATTGGAACTTTTTATTTAGTATGCGCTCTGCTTATAGGCATATCTAGAGTTGTCGCAGGTATTCATTTTCCGCTTGATATTCTCATTGGGTATATTCTCGGCGCATTTACGTCATTTTTTGTATACAAAGCACTGCGCCCGCTAGTAAAAAAGGTACTTCGTTGGTAGAAATAGAATTTGCCTTTTTGTTAAAAATCTATAGAATAAGCGTATTATATGATTAAAACAAGAATTTTGGCTCTCGGCGTTTTGATTTTAGGCCTTGTGGTAGGGTATTTTATTGTCGGGTCAGAATCAAAATACGCGGAACGCGTTGGAGCTCCGAGCTATTTTAGTAAGTTTCCTTTCAAGCTTGGGCTTGATCTATCAGGTGGTACACACCTAGTGTATAGAGCTGATACAAGCGCTATTGATCCAGGAGAAGTAGAGGATTCAATGAGTGCACTTCGGGATATAATCGAACGTCGCGTGAATCTTTTTGGTGTGGCAGAACCTGTAGTTCAGGTTCAGGATGGAACTTTTGCAAACAATGGTGAAGAACGTTTGTCTATAGATTTGCCCGGTGTAACCGATGTTCACAAAGCAATAGAGATGATCGGTCAGACACCGCTTCTTGAATTCAAGGTTGAAAATCCAGATCCAAATGCACCAATACAATTGGATGCAGGAGATGTTGAAAATGGTGTCCTGTCTTTAGATAGTATAGACCTAGGTGGATTGAATTATGTAGACACAGGACTCACTGGTCGCTACCTTGAGCGCTCAACTTTGGTTTTTGATCCTTCTACAAGAGAGCCTGTAGTATCACTCCAGTTCAACGATGAGGGCGCAAAACTTTTCGAACAAATCACACGTGACAATATAGGTAAAACAGTTGCTATATTTTTAGATGGATCACCTATATCAACTCCGGTTGTCAGAAGCGTTATCACTGGTGGTGAGGCGCAGATAACTGGGATGTTTACTCCCCAGGAAGCAAAGATTCTTGTTGGTCGTCTAAACTCAGGTGCACTTCCTGTTCCGATAGAACTCATATCTACACAGACTATTGGTGCAACCTTAGGTGCTAGTGCTGTAGAAGCTGGTATGTTTGCTGGTCTTATCGGGCTCATACTTGTCGGTGGTTTCTTGATACTTTGGTATCGTTTGCCTGGACTTATCGCCGTTCTAGCTTTATTGATGTATCTATTCATAATGCTATTCTTGTTCAAATTGATACCTATCACTCTCACAGCATCTGGAATCGCAGGATTTATTATATCGATGGGTATTGCTGTAGATGCGAACATACTTATTTTCGAGCGTATAAAAGAGGAGATCAGAAAACATGATAGAGGTATTGCAGACGCGATACATACAGGTTTTGAGCGAGCATGGTTCTCAATTCGTGATTCTAATACTTCAAGTATAATCACAGCCCTCATACTATTTATATTTGGAACTTCAGTCATCCAAGGTTTTGCGCTTACATTTGGACTCGGTGTGGTGGTGTCTCTAGTTTCTGCGATAGTTATAACTCGACTTTTCCTTTATGCACTAAATATCCAGAAGACAACTAAGCTTACAAGATTTTTATTTGGTTCAGGATTTTCAAAATAATATGTTTATCATAAAATATAAAAAAATATTTATCTGGTTATCGGTTGTTCTAGTAGCTTTATCAATCGCAAGTATTGCTTACTTCGGACTATCTCTTGGTATAGATTTCAAAGGGGGAGCGGTAATGGAGGTAAATTATCCAGACGGACGACCTGAGGTAGTGGAGCTTGAAAATGCAGTTTCTACACTCGGCATAGCACCTGTATTTCAGCCAGCCGGTGATACTGGGTATCTCGTTAAAACTCGTGACCTCACAGAAGCAGAGAGAAATGCACTTTTCGGAGCTCTGAAAGTCACACCTACCACAAACATAGAAGAGATCAGTTTCAATTCTATTGGCCCATCTGTGGGCACAGAGCTCAAGAGAAAGGCAATTACACAGATTATTCTAGTATGTTTGGGAATAGTATTTTTCATTACATATGCGTTTAGAAAAGTTTCTAAGCCTATTGCTTCATGGAAATATGGACTTATTGCTATTGGGACATTACTGCATGATGTTTTGATATCTTTAGGTATATTTGCAGTTTTGGCGCATATTCATCACGTAGAGGTTGATACACTTTTGATTGTTGCTGTACTCACAATCCTCGGACTTTCCGTTTCTGATACAATCGTCGTATTTGATAGAATTCGTGAAAATTTGAAATTAAATCTTGAAAAGAGAGCCGACGAAGAATTTTCAGAAACAATCGGACGAAGTATCTCCCAGACATTTACTCGCTCTATCAATACGTCACTTACAGTTATACTATCTCTCGTAGCACTTGCTGTGTTTGGTCCAGAATCTACACGTTACTTCGCGATCATGCTCACAGCGGGAATGTTTTTTGGAACATATTCATCAATATTCCTAGCTAGCCCATTGCTCGTAGTATGGGAACAAGCGAGAGCTAAAAAGCTAGAGAAAAAATAGAAAAATAAATCCGCCCCAGTTGAGGCGGATTTTTTTGAATGTTTAAATACCATTTTTAAAAAGGCTTTCGTATTTCTGTATATTTTCCTGATGGTGTTTTATTATATACCATACAAGGAAAAATATAAAAACGACACCAAATATCATTGAAAATATAAGCATGCAGTGTGCAAATCCCCAGGCCGGAATCGGCGTAAGTGTCTGGTCAATAAATGCCCGGTGGTATGCCGCAGCATTAAATGCAATTCCACATAATAATGCAAAGATTGTTGAAATACTTAACAATCCCTTTGAATTTTTGGTATTAAAGATTTTTTTCATAATTATACGTTTGATTGAATTATATCATCTTTTTTATATAAAGTCAAGTAGATTAAAAGCCACCAATTGGTGGCTTTTTTTACGATATTTTTATCGGTTTAAATTTTATTTGTTTTATCCTAGAGAGTACCTTACTCATGGTATCTTTCATGCGAAATCCATCTTCGATAGCTTGGAGTTTCTTCTCGATATGTGAATTCCATATTTTTACGGCCACAGATGAAGCAAAAAGACATATTATCGAGGTGGCGAACCAGATGTTGAAGTTTTGGAAAAGTAGTTCACTTTCACCAAGTGTGCATGCCCAGTAGATTATTAATCCAAAAAACATAATCCCAAAAGAAGCCTTGGAAATTTTCCAGAAAAATACGCTCGTGTCAGATTCTCGTCGGACGATTTCTCTCAAAAGCATCTTGTCTGTTTGGGTAATAGGGCGGACTTCGTCAGAATGCTTCAGGTCATATTCTAGTGTTGCAAGTATATGAGCTACGCATTCTTTTGCTTGGGCTCTTTCTTTGAGGATAAGCTTACGCAGCTCCTCTGCTTTTTCTGGTGGTATATTTCCAATATCTTCACGCATGGAAATATAGTTTTTGATCGGGGATAACTTATTTCGTATATCCTCAGCAAGGCCTTGTCTTTTAAGGAGCTCTATTTCTTCTTCGCTCAGTTTTTTTCCCATGTACAGTGTTTTTCTTCATATTACAACTTTATCTACCTAAGTCAATCGAAGTGCATAGAGCTCTAAATTTGCTATAATATACGGAGTCGTTTTATCGCTTTATTTTAAACAAATTTTATGTCACCACTAATCATCGTACTAATTATTATTGCAGTTCTGGCTGTGTTCTTGGTCGGAATGTACAACGGTTTTGTTCGTCTTGTGAATCGTACAAAGGAGGCTTGGGCGGATATTGAAGTCCAGCTTAAACGTCGTTATGACCTTATTCCAAACCTTGTTTCTGCTGTAAAAGGTTACGCAACACATGAGTCTACTGCCTTTGAGAAGGTCACACAGGCGCGTGCTGCTGCTATGGGAGCAAAGACAGCAGGTGAGCATGGAAAAACTGAAGCTATGCTCGGACAAGCTATCACAGGACTTTTTGGTATCGCAGAGGCATATCCAGATTTGAAGGCGAACACAAACTTCCTAGAACTTCAACGTGAACTTTCTAATACTGAGAACAAAATACAAGCTGCACGTCGTTTTTATAATACAAACGTTCGTGATCTAAATACAAAGATTGAAATGTTTCCAGGAAATATATTTGTAAAAATGTTTTCATTTGCAAGAATGGAATTCTTTGATATTCCAGATGACGGGGTAGAGAGTAAGCCTGTGGAAGTAAAATTCTAAATATGAGACTACACAGATTTTTTGATTTCTTAGCAGGGTTTACAATACTGTTCCTTGTGATGGTGATAGCTTTTTTGGTTTATGTGAAAGACAGAGGTACTGCTATAGATGAATCTGAAATAAAAACAGAAATCCAAAACAATAATGGAACAGATTATAGTCTATACAATGAAATGCTCATGACTACAGATGTTTCTACCGAGGAAAATATATTTGTTGGGCCAGGTTTTGTATTCTCTTATGATATGAACGCAATAGTAAAGCAAACTAATGGATTGCCGTATGCAAATACATATATAGTTACAAAAGATGGTGTGGACAGTATAGATAGTGTTACATATTATCCTCTAGGATTACCAGAAGATGAATGGTGTGGCTCTGGAGAATCCTACTCATATTGCGATTCTACGGGAGATCCATCAAGAAGATATGTGTTCAAAAAAAATGGTAAGGGACTTATTATTGATATTACATTAGACCAAAGCATGGAGCCGTACTTTATTAATTTAGATTCAGTAGAAATACTATAAAAATATATGCAAAATAAAAAGTTAATTGTTTCAATACTTATAATAATAATCACAATAGTTGTCGGATGTTTTGTGGTTAGAAACACAAAACAAGTAGAAGTCGTTGATGATTCTTGGAAAGACGAACCTCTGGATACAGTCCCAGGTGAGGGAGCTGAATTTGAGAACAATGAAGATATTTTAGGCAATAGAGAAGACCTTATTTCTTTTAGTATTTACCCAAATACGTCTCTTCCAAAACAGATTATTTCATATCGAGGTACTATAAAAGGTGGGTATTTCTTTGAAGCAAATATTCTTGTTGGTATTACAGATAAAAATAAAAATATGCTTTTACAAAGCAATGCTGTGGCGACAACTGATTGGATGACTGCAGATCCTGTGGGATTTGAAGGATACTTAGACTTTTCTACGATTCCAAGTGGCGAAGCTTATATCGAGATCCACAACGACAATGCATCAGGATTGCCCGAGAATGATAAAGCAATTTATATTCCTATTATAATTCAATAATTAATATTTATGCAAAACAACAATTCAAAATTAAATACAGTGCTTCTTGTAATCTTGATTATCGTCGCTTTATTTTGTGCATGGAAGCTTGTCGATAATAAGGAGAAAGTTTCAGAGAATAGAGAATCAATCACAACAGAAGAGATTCAAACAGCTGACAACATAGATCAGTCGGAAGAAGTCGCATATGAAAATGAAAAACACAACTTCTATGTCGATATAGCCGGGGCGACAATTACTCAAACAGAAAGCCCTGGCATGTATTATTTCCAGACAACATCAGGATTAAAGTCTATGCGAATCGCAATCTTCAAATCACTTTCAGTAGGCCAAGCATCGCAATCAGCAAGTGAAAATGTAGATGTTGTCACGTATAATGGGATTGAATTCTCTCACGAACAATTCTCTGCAGAAGGTTCAGTTCTTGATGTGTACTATGTGACACACAACGGTGTCATGTATCAGATTGCTACGGACTCTCCTGAACTTTTAGCTGGATTTGGATTTCTTGAATAATTTACACGCAACTATAAAAAAAATATCTAAAACCTTAAATATGTATGGCAACCCTCTACACTCAACAAGATAAAAACGTTCGTCGCACATGGCTCCTCATGAGTACTTTTTTGGTGCTCATTGTTGGAATTGGTTTTATATTTTCACAAATATACGGCAATCCAACGATACTGTACGGATTCTTTGCGTTTTCAATATTTATGAATATTTTTGCTTATTGGAACTCTGCCAAGATTGCACTTCGTGTTTCAGGTGCGAAGCCGGCTGACGAGGTAGAGTATCGCGAACTTCACAATATTATTGAAAATCTATCTATCACCGCAGGTATTCCAAAACCAAAAGTCTATATCATAAACGACTCTGCACCGAACGCATTTGCGACAGGTCGGAACAAAGAACACGCAGCTGTTGCATTTACGACAGGAATACTTGAGATTTTAGATCGAACAGAACTAGAAGGTGTTGCTGCTCACGAACTTTCACATATCGGAAACCGTGATATTTTAGTTTCGACAGTCGCAGTGATACTAGCTGGATTTATATCACTCATAGCAGATATATTCTTGCGTTCACAGATGTTTGGTGGGGGGAGAGATAGTGACAACAAAGCAGGAAACATACTTATGATTGTCGGTATTGTACTCGCGATACTTGCTCCTATATTTGCAATGCTCGTCCAGCTCTCGATTTCTCGTAAACGTGAATTCTTGGCTGATGCATCGGGGGCACTTCTCACTCGCTATCCAGAAGGACTCGCGAGTGCTCTACAGAAGATTTCTTCACACAGTGCACCACTACAAAAAGCCCACAAAGCCACAGCACACCTCTTCATCGCAAATCCATTTGGAGGTAAAGTCCGAGGATTGTTTGCAACACACCCACCAGTAGAGGCTCGTGTACAAGCACTTTTAGGGAAATAATTTTTTAAAAAAACCAACAAAAACCTGCAAAAACTTGCAGGTTTTTGTTTAATCGTTAGTATAGACGTAGGGTTCTTTAAGTTTAGGTGGACACGTATTAATGTTTCCACCGAGGGGTCGTGCTATATGCGCGGCAACCTGCTCTCACCTTCGGGTGAGGGCTATGGAGGGTTCGCATAGTGGTCTAGTGCACCACCTTGGAAAGGTGGCATGCCTGAAAGGGCATCAAGAGTTCAAATCTCTTACCCTCCGC
>DALYDX010000022.1:0-7754 GCA_031972835.1 Minisyncoccota bacterium
AGACTATTCTACCAAAATGATACACTTGAGACTAATGCAGGAAATCCATAGCATTTTAAAAGACCATTTCCCTTCATTCCTCTTACCTTTACTTGAAATTCCCGAACCACCGACAAAAATCTACTACGAAGGACTGCTGCCTGAAAAAGAAGACGGGGTAAAAGTGCTCGCTGTTGTAGGCTCGCGCAAGCATACGCGTTACGGAAAAGACATCACACAAAAACTGCTCGAAGGCTTACGCGGGTACCCTATTATCATTGTCTCCGGACTCGCTCTTGGTATCGACGGTATCGCTCACCAAAAAGCACTCGAAATAGGACTAACCACTATTTCAGTTCCTGGATCAGGCATCGCATACAAAAACCTCTACCCTGCCCTTCATAAAAATCTTGCTAGAGAGATCGTGTCCGATGGTGGTGCACTCATATCGGAATTCGAACCCGAATTAAAAGCCGCACCTTGGACATTCCCAAAACGAAATCGCATTATGGCAGGAATTTGCGATGCAGTACTTGTTGTTGAAGCAGAGGAAAAATCTGGCACACTCATCACTGCACGGCTCGCACTTGAGTACAACAAAACGGTTCTTGCAGTCCCTGGAAATATCGACTCAGCAGCGTCCAAAGGAACAAACTGGCTCATTCGTCAGGGCGCAACACCCATTACCAGAACTGAAGATATTTTAGACGCACTTAATATCAAATACCAAAACGAATCTGGGCAAAAAACACTCCCGCTTGAAGATCTTTCTCCAGATGAAATTCTTATTTGGGAACTTCTCCACGAGCCAAAATCAAAAGATGTGCTTATTCGTGAAAGCAAGCTCGAAGCAAGTAGAGTCTTGATTACCCTTACCTCACTTGAACTAAAAGATTTTATTAAAGAAGAGATGAGTTTATACAAAAGAGTTGGCTAAAGAATACCTAAGGTAAAGAGAGGGTGAAGTATCTATTTTCTCCTTCGTAAAAAGACTACCATCAGTAGATTGGTTGAAATCATGGCTACAGAATGCAGAGCTGTTGCAACATTATATGTCTGCAACGAAAACAATGTGAGTATGTGTCGTAACACATTCATACTATATAGTAGTGTTGTCTCAGTGCTGGGGTAACGCCATGTTTTTCTAAGTGTTGGTACAAAAGCAATAAGGTCAATTGATACAGCAACTACAACTGAAATTGTTGGATCTTGTGTAATTATCCAAGGAATAATTCCTGAGAGTGCGGCAATAAGAAAATATGTATCGGTTTTTGATATATTTTTAAACCCATACCTAAGAGACAGAAAGAAGATAGCGACTGTGAAAATCTCCGCGACAAACGTTGGCACCGCACCAATACCAGCACCTTTAACAACCTGCCCAAAAAACACAATTCCCGAAACAAGCGACCACACAAACCATGTATACGGATGTGGCTGTACCCTTTTTCTCAAAACATCAAACAGGTACGGAACATTTCCTATAAACGCAAATATACTCGCAATTACAACTAGAATTTCTATTTGCATAAAAACAAACCCTATTATCTCACATATTTTACGAACCATTTTTTGGACATACGCAATTCCCAAAAAATCACAGCAAAAACATCTACCTATCTTTTTGTCAAAAGAAGGAGTATACTGAAAGTGTTGCAAAGATCTCTAAAAATAGTAGGAATAATTAAAATCGTTAATTTCAAGCCGACTGCAGAAACTATATAGCCCACTAACCCAAAACCGTCTGCAGTGAAAAAGATCTAGAAAAGTGTAGTTTAGAAATTGTTTGCCTGATGAGTCAAAGACTCAGTAAATATAAACTCTGGTTAGCTTCTCTCTTAAAAACATAAAAATAAATTATATGACTAATAAAGTCGCTTCTTTCAACTTGTCTCAAAACTTTCTTCTTAAATCAGGGCTTCTTGCTATTGCCTTTGTAGTAGTAAGTCTTCCTGCTCTCACTCATGCAGATATTCTTAATCGTGAACTCCAGCTCGGTATGTCAGGATCTGATGTTTCATCACTCCAAACATTCCTCGCTATCGACCCAACCATTTACCCACAAGGACTCGTAACAGGGTACTTTGGTTTCCTGACAAAATCAGCAGTTGCAAATTTCCAAGTTCGTAATGGTATTTCAGCAGTTGGCCGAGTTGGTCCCGCTACCCTTCCTGTACTTAACTTCCAGATGGCAGGCGGTGCGGTTAGTAACACAGGTGGTGCAGCCGCTACCCTTAGCAGTATTACTGTAAGCACAAGTAGAAATAGTGCCGTAGTAAATTGGAACACAAATCAAAACGTAAAAGGTGTTGTTTACTACAGTACAACAATGCTCACAACATACGAACGTGAAAATTCTGTTGATGTAAGTGGTACTGCCGCAATAACAGATGCAAACTTCCGTTCTTCACATAGCGTTTCTTTGCAAAACCTGCAAGCAAACTCAACATACTACTACATGATTTACACTACCAATACAGCAGGTGATGTAACAGTGTCTGTTCCAACAGCTTTCCAAACTACAAATTAATATTGAATTAGTTTAGTAAAACGTATGCTGACAACTATTGCAATAATACTTATTGCTCTCTGGCTCATTGGCTTTATAGGAGGCAATGTTCTCGGGGGTTTCATTCACATCCTATTGGTTATCGCGGTTATCTTATTCCTACTTCGAATCATTCGAGGAGAAAATCCATTCCGTTAATCATTCCAAGTAAAATCACCGCCGCAACAGGTGGTGATTTTCTTTACTAGAACTTACCAAATTAATCTCTTACAATTTATGAACTCATCATATAGTTCCCCAAGCACCAAACCAATCTATCGAGGGACTCAAGTTGTTTGGTATATTCTTGGAGTTATTGAGGTGCTTTTAGCGTTTCGATTCGTCTTGAAGCTACTAGGTGCAAATCCCGAGGCAGGTTTTAGTAGTTTTATCTACGGCATAACGTATATCTTTGCTACTCCATTCTTGAGCGTATTTCGTAGCAGTCGAGTAGTTGAAGGTAGTTTGTTTGAATGGACTACCCTCCTTTCTATGGCTGTATACTGGATTGTGGCAACAGGTATTATTCAGCTATTCATGATGGGACGAACCGTTTCTACGCCGGAGGCTGCGGCAAAGCTAGATAGTCAAGAAAAATAAATTAAGTCAAAATGAATCAAAAGAAAACCGCGAGCTCGCGGTTTTCTTTTTGTCTTCAGATAAAAAATCTACCTGAACTATGGAGTGTTGGATTCTATTACAAGAATTAAATCATTAATTTAACTATGCCAACCATGCTATGATTGCTCCATGTGGGTATTATTCGCTGTTAGCGCATCATTATTTTGGGGATTGACATATGTTTTTAATGAGCAGGTGTACGCAAAAATCTCTATTTTTACATCACTGAGTATCACTTCCCTTGTTATTGCAATAATTACATTTTTTATCTCATTATCTTTAGGAACATTACAACTTGATTTAGTAGCACTTACTTCTTCAAAAACGTTATTTTTTTACTTTATCGGAGGAATTGTTGCTTTATTGATTGCTGAAATTTTTATTGGATTTTCAATAATTGCAAAGAGTGCAACACTCGCAGGACTTGTTGAGATTTCATACCCAATATTTATTGCACTTTTTAGTTATATTTTATTCAAAAACAACGTAACTACACCAACTATTATTGGTGGGATAATAATTTTTTTGGGAATATTTGTAATCTATTTTTTTAATAAATAAAATTATATGACAAAAAAAGAAATCGCCACTGGTGTAGTGCATAAAGTACCGGCTGATTTACGAAAGATACTTACTTCTATGCCAACAATCCTAACAGTATGGGAGGACATTACCCCACTAGCACGAAATGAGTGGCTATGCTGGATTGAATCTGCTAAAAAATCAGAAACAAGGGATCGCAGAATAAAAATAATGCGTGAGAATCTCGCGGCAGGAAAACGCAGACCATGTTGTTGGGCGGGTTGCGTGCATCGTTAGAATTTGAGGGAAGGTCTCCCGCTAGCAGATGTGGGATGAGGTTCGAGGGGAAATATTGAAAGATGGGAAATAGGTTAGAAGAAGTATTTTATTTGCTAGGAGAAAATTCAATTACCCACTCAATACCATATGTATCTCGAAACATGCCGGCATAGGTACCCCAAGGACTAGTGCCCATAGAGCCTTCTATTTCGCCTCCAATAGAAAGGTCATTAAATAATCTGTCCGCCTCTTCTTTACTTTCCGTGCTTATCACAATTTTACTTCGGTTTTCGTGTTCATTTACTTTACCCATAAATTCTGGAACATCATTTGCCATTAAGACACTGCTGTCACCAATAGGTAAAGCAATATGCATAATTTTATGTTCTTCCTTTTCTGCTACTGGGAAATCAGCGCTGGCAAGGTCTTTGAAACGTACAATTTTTGTAAACTCACCACCAAAGACTGATTTGTAAAATGTAAATGCTTCTTCAGCATTACCATTGAAATTAATCCAAGGATTTATTGTTGTCATATTTTAATGCTATCAAACTAAGATAATTTGATAAAGTGTTTTTTTATTTTGCTCCAAATGTGGAATGAGGTTCGCTTAGAAATTACTGGGGAAAATTAGTTTTTAGATAAAACGATACCGTTCATTTTTACCTTCCGTATACTTTTCAGCATCACCTTTTTCAACTAAGCGTTGCCATACTCTTTTTGCAGTTTCTTCAATAAGTGTATCTGAGTTTAACGGGATTCCGTAATTATCTAAAGAGTATGCATTGGCTACTCTTAATCGTCTTTCTCCTAATCCTTCATTTTGAAAACCGTCCAACGTTCTAGTAAAACCAACAAACGGCTTACCCTTAAAGTATGTATCTTTATTTGAAAGACTAGATCGTAGTTCTAGGTATCCAGTCCTAGTGCCGTCACGAACATCTTCAAAATAGGTAAGACGCTCTGTATCTCCGTTAGTGCCATATGCTTTATCTTGTTCTGCTATATATCCAATATCTCCATTTACGTAATTAAATGTATAAAGCTTACTAAAGTTTCTAGTCTGATACTGTTCTGGTAAAATAAACTTACTCGATTGTGCTTCAAAATGTTTTACAACATCTTCAGGAATTAAATCATAGTCGATTGGTGTAAGCGATGTACCACCAATTAATAACTCAAATTTAGTATTATGGAGTTTCTCTGTACTGGGAGTTTGTCTTATTTGTTCCATCACTAAAGTATATGTTGTTAAGTTCGAACTCTGCAAGTTTGTATACAAAAACACCTAGATTTACCTAGGTGTTTTTGCTGGCTCCAAATGTGGGATGGTGTTCGACTAGCAATACTAAACAATGCTTAAAATCTCAGCCGCAATACTCTCTGGAGCCTTTTCGTCTGTAGAGACAATTTTACAACCAAGGACATCGCAGCTCTTTCTTAACAAAGAAGAAACATACACGTTATCAGTAATGAACTTTTCGAGAGTCTTCCCTGTCGTACGAGTAAGTTCCTGAAGTGACCCTTCTTTAAGATAACGACTCTTAATTCTTTCTTCTATAGTTCTCTCATTTGCGTCTAGTAGGATAATTTCTACTTCTTTACCAATTTCTTCTGGTTTTGCAAATCCAAAAACAATAGTAGAAACACCTTTCTCTCGATTCTCTTTTCCAACTGAAATCCAGTGTTGGGTTTCGCCCATGCGCCACACTTTGTCTGCATTATCAGGAACACCTCTCTCATCGAAATCATGCAGTTCAAAATCACCTCCTGAAAGAAGTTTTTTAACTTCGCTCATAACTGTAGTTTTACCGACGCCGTTTGCGCCTATTACGAATGTAGTTTTTGTAATCACCAAATCATTATATCTTTTTTAGGATTACCAAGACATCCCATGTAATCCTATCGATGCTCCAAATGTGGGCTGAGGTTCGGGTGGTGATTATAAAAAGTAAAATATATAGCCTTAGCTGTTTAGTCTACAAAGACATCAGATGAAGATGGCTCGTTTTTTGAAGTAACCACAACCCCTTCTGTGTTTTTGTATTCGTAATATCTGTCAGTAAGAACGTGATTCTTGAAAGTGCTTTTTAGACGAATCGGATACACGTCAGTATCTCCCAAAAAACAACGTTCAGTCTGTCGAGACCGATTAAAATTCATGACAAAAGTATAATCAGTCATATCACTTTTATTATTACGTTCAGTACTGTATTTCAGATCACATAAATCAAAGATACCCACATTAGAGAGCGCTATAGGGTAAAGACTAGTGCTATTCATTTTAATAACAGCGACTTCATAACCAGAACATGCCCTGCCTGTACAACTTAGATCACTTTCCACCGGGCCGATCCAATATCTAATTACCACGTCATAGAACCCATCATATGTATCTATTTTTGAAATAATTTCAGAGATCTCAATCTTTTTAGCTTTTATTTCAGTTTCTTCATGGTCTTCCAAAGATGTTGGTTTTGGAAGTGGATTTTTTGGATCTGATGAACAAACTTTGTGGTTATTAAAATAGTATGGATAATAACTAATTACTTGTTTACACAGGAATGACAGATCCTGATTACTGATTTGCGCCAACAAAACATCATCATGAACAAGATCAAAAATTGACTGAGGTGTTTGAGTAGAAGCCTCAGATAATGTTGATGTTCCGGCAGGAATCTTATTATTCATGTCTGCTAGAGACTGTTGTTTGATGTAAATAAAATAGCCCACAGTTACCAATAGAACGACGCTGAGTCCTGTAATAACGTAATTTTTATTCATCGGTAAAGTTTGCTCTTTTTTTGATGGAAACGCAACAAAGTAAAAAACTTTATCTTTATATTCATCTTTCACGTCAATCTTTTGGCTCCAAATGTGGAGTGAAGTTCGAGATGAGATATTAAAAAGTGAGAAATAAAAAAATCCCGAAACACAACTTGTGTTCGGAATATCGTTGGGGAGAGTGAACCAATTCACTCTCCCCTTTCGGGTGTCTTCAATGGAAAGCTCCGCAAGCACATGGTCCTCTGCGTACATCACAGCGGACACCGGCGTTGCTCCCCAAATCTTCTGGGGTACACTGTTGAGATGTCGTGTTACACATCCGCGCAGTCAGAATAGCGTTTGTGGCAACATCCACCATGGTCTCGTAGAATGGAAACGGTTTTCCGTATGCCTCGCCCAACTCGAAAAGAATGACGTCGAGCCCATGGAAACCACGATCACCACCAACCACCATGCGAACATTCATCATCTCCGCAAAGGCGGTGAACTTTCCAATCTCCCGTCGAGTGTCCATGGCATACGGTTCCGGTCCTGGATGCGGGTTGGTATCACTCTCGCAGCCAAGCCAGAAGATGATACACCCGGGCACATTTGGCTCAAGTCCAGCTTGCTTGAGATAGTGACGCTCCCATACGAGCTGTCGGTTTGGAGCCTGGCAGAACGGCTGATAGAAAAAGTTCGCCAATCGGTGGTGACTATCCCACCGCGATGGACAAGTAATTTGCGCAGTCGGCTCTTGATCGAGAATGTGCTGAGCCATCTGCGACTGCCAGTCATTGCCGCCACGAATGGGGCCAGCAAGGAAAAGCAGAGGTGAGAACATTGTTGGCCTAAGCGGTATGATTTCTTTCGGTATATAGATAGGCATCTTGAACCCCTTTGTGAATGAGCACCTCCTTTTACAAAGGCGGAGGAAAACCTTGTGCCCATTCGTACCACGATTACTTGAAATCGTCTATTTTTGCTCCGTGGGTAGGGATCGAACCTACGACCAATTCCTTAACAGGGAACTGCTCTA
>DALYDX010000023.1:0-1966 GCA_031972835.1 Minisyncoccota bacterium
ATCGTAGTGAGAGCCGCCGAGGAGCTTGGGAAACAGTTCAAAGGAACTTCCAAAACAAGCCTTGCGATGAAGCACGGACTCGATCCGATTGGGACTTGGGCCCATGAGCTTGCGATGATTATCACAGCCCTAAGATTTGATGGCACCCGCCAATCAATCGAGCAAGCTCAGATAGAGTTGCATACAAAGTGGCTCAATCAGTTCGGAGAAGGTATTGCCCTGTCCTTGCCTGATACATACGGCACACAGTTTACACTGGACACGTTGCCGGATGAGATTGTAAGCAGGCTGAAAGGTTTCCGAATCGACTCCGAAGATCCATTTATATCTATTCCTAGATTTCAGGAAAGATTCGTCAGGGCCGGTATTGATTACAAGAACAAACTCTTTGTTCCGAGTGACGAGCTCAACCTCGATAAGATGATTGCGATCAGTGATGCATTTGGTGCATCGAGCATCATCAGTCACGGCTGGGGCGGAGGCTTTGGTAACGATTTTGGTTTCAATAAAGTTTCGATCATCTGTAAACCATATTCGGCAAATGGAAAGTTTTGTGTAAAACTTTCCGACAATGTTGAAAAGGCAATAGGTGAACCCGAAACTGTAAAAAAATACAAAGCAGTACTCAATTACAAAGGTGAGTATGCAAAGGAATGTATTTCATAAGTTCACAAAGGCGGGAAAATTCCCGCCTTTTATTATTAATGTATAATCAATATATGACACACAAATTCGACAGAGTTCAAATCTTCTATAGACCAGACATCACCGGCGGTAGTGCTTGGGAGAAGAAAATCATAGCCAAGCTCAAATCTTTAAATAAAAAAATAGAAATCGGATCCAAGCGTCCGAAAGTGGTTATTGCTCTGGGCGGAGACGGAACAATCATGGAAGCTATACGTAATTTCAAACACTTCTCCCCTCTTTTTATAGGTCTAAACTTGGGTCATGTTGGATTCCTCGCCACTATTCGCGAGAAAAAGAATTTTTTAAAAGGCATCGAAAAAATATACAAAGGTGAATATACAGTATCCGAGCGCATGATGCTCCATGTTGGTGTAGTACGCAAAGGCAAAGAAATTTATCAGACTCAAGCTCTAGGCGATATGTACATCCAGAATCTCACAGGATTACTCGATCTCGATATCCATATCGACGAACATCTAGTACAGCACGTTCACGGCACAGGAGCTATAGCGAGTACTGCTAGTGGTTCTACAGCGTACAACTTGTCTCTGCATGGACCTATAGTTATGCCTGATATAAATTGTATTGTTGTAAACGAAATCCTAGATCACAACACACCAACACCCTCTATGATTATCAAGAAATCTAAGCGCGTCTCTTTTCACATTAAAAACTTCCGCCGACGCAACGAAGTCTTGCTCGCAAAAGACGGCCAAGATATAGATGTCGGCATGTGGACCGACGGAGTACTTGTGATGCGACTTCTGCCGGGCGACGTGGTGCACGTGGCGCGCGCTCGTGGGAAAATAAAACTCGCTGAGATAGAAAAGGATTATTTTTTCAAAAGTATTCAACAGAAATTCACATTCAAGTAGATGAAAAGGCGGACAAGTGTCCGCCTTTTTGTTTATTTAATTTTTTCAATATCCTCTCCAGCTTTTTCTTTGCTGGCGATATATTGATAGTGGAATTCTTTTGCTGCTCCACCCATCACCATTTTGCCTTCCATACGGCCAAGCGCTTCCTGGCACTCTTCGAAACTTTCCGGCATTCTGATACCACCAATCAATTTCGAAAGAACTTGTACGTTCCTCAAAATATTTTTTTGGTACTGAGTCTCACGCTCCTTGTCAGACAAGTTGGACTTATATGATTTCAGAATCTTGTCATACTCAAGGAGTGGCAGATATACAATATCTTTCTCGAACTGGTCGGTATATATGGTCGGAAAGTAATCGTACCAAAGTTTACACCACACTGCATTGTTCACCTTGAACTT
>DALYDX010000023.1:2066-4002 GCA_031972835.1 Minisyncoccota bacterium
TCGGAAAGTAATCGTACCAAAGTTTACACCACACTGCATTGTTCACCTTGAACTTGCGCAAGTATGCAAACACCTTTTCAGTATCAGGATGTTTTGCGTTTGTCGCATTTCCCTTGCCATCAATTATCCTTCTCCTTACAGAGAGCAACCATTGAACAGAAGGCATCTTATTGAAACCTTCCGCCTGGAGTAGGTCATACATGATTGTATAGTCGAGAGATTTCTCGCGCATACCGGGAATCCGGTAATACGTGAAAGTTTCAGTTTCGTTGCTCGCAATCCACTCATTGTGGTTCAAAAGGTCGGCGAACTTATGAAAGCTCATTTCACGAGGTCGCAAAGGATTATGAAAGCACATATGCACGAAATCGTGCGCGAAATACATATCCTTCACGTACTCGTTTTTGTAATATCCCTTGCGGTCTAAAACAAAATTGAAGTATTGAGTGAAATGACTGAATTCTTCCGGACGATCCTGCTCGAAGAATATCGGAGCACGGTTATCTATCACGAATTCGATCAATCCCTTGTAAAAAGGATTGGCCTTGAACTCAGATGTAGTGAAAATTTGCGTATATACATACTCCCTGTACTCAGATAGAGTTGGGAAAAATTGAAAGTTTTTCATATAGTGTACGTTTGCTTGTATTATACCATATATACCAGACAATTGCAAGTATATTCCCTTTCTATAAAAAGTGTTGTATTATCATTCCGGCACAAAAAAAGTTCATTTAAAAAAACCAATTATGAAAAAAGGTTACGTAGACGTATTACTTGGTCTCCAATGGGGAGACGAAGGCAAGGGAAAAATCGTAGATTATCTCTCACCTGAGTATGACATTATCGCCAGATTCCAAGGTGGCCCCAATGCTGGGCATACCTTGTATGTAAAAAATAAAGCAGGCAAGGATGAGCGAATTGTACTCCATGTTACTCCCTCTGGATTAACACGAGACAATCATCTTATGGGAGTGTTAGGCAATGGTATGGTGATATGCCCTATCGCATTCAAAGATGAGGTAAAAAATATCTTTGACGTTACTGGTATCGACGTGTGCAAAAAACTTGTAATTTCAAGCAATGCACATATGATCATCCCGACTCATCGATTACTCGACAAGGCAAGCGAAATTGCAAAAGGCAAAGACGCTGTCGGTACAACTGGTAAAGGCATAGGTCCGTGCTATATGGACAAAGCTGGAAGAAATGGGATCAGATTCGGCTCATTACTTGATCTAAATAAATTTAAAGCTGAGTACGAAAAGCTTGAAGCCAAGCACCGTGAAATATTGAAACAACAGTATGGCTACACTGATAAAAATATAGACTCTGAGTTGAGTGAACAATGCTTCAACTTCAAAAGATCAATACTTTTTATCCGTAGAAATATGCTTCAACAAATCAAACGCACCGAATACTGGTTGAACAACCAAATTCGTGACGGAAAAAAAGTTTTGGCTGAAGGTGCACAAGGTACTATGCTCGACATCGACCACGGAACATATCCGTTTGTTACATCCTCTAGCACTATTGCTGGTGGAGCTTGTACAGGACTTGGTATATCACCACTTTTAATCCGCAAGATAATCGGTGTTACAAAAGCATACTGTACTCGTGTAGGCAACGGAGAATTTCCGACAGAACTCACAGATGAAGTCGGAGAGCAAATCCGCAAAGATGGAAACGAATTCGGATCAACTACCGGTCGCCCACGTCGTTGTGGTTGGATGGACTTCCCCGCTTTGGAATATTCATTCCTTGTAAATGGGGTGACTCATCTTATCATCACAAAAATAGATGTATTCAAGAGCCTTCCTGGTTTTAAAGTATGCAGCGAATACATGGTGAACGATAAGGTAAGCAGAGAGTACCCGACAGATTGCAGTATAGCCCTGCCCATGTACGAGTCATTCAAATTCAGTGAACATGAGAG
>DALYDX010000023.1:4102-5399 GCA_031972835.1 Minisyncoccota bacterium
ATTGCAGTATAGCCCTGCCCATGTACGAGTCATTCAAATTCAGTGAACATGAGAGGACGAACCTCGGCAATATCACAAACGAAGAAGAGTTTGAGACGGGTATGAAAGAATTTATTTTTTTCATGATACTGAAACTTGAAAATACGAGTGTAAAACTAGCCGGTATCTCAAACGGCCCAGAGTGTGAAAAATATATTGAGATAAAAAGTATGCAAACAGCATAAAACAAAAACCCGAGTTAATCTCGGGTTTTAATATACGTTGACAGGTGGGAATATAAATAGTATGGTCTTATAGAATTAATTAAAAAACAAAGCAAAAGCTTTCATATGGGACCAATAATACCTACACTCGACATGTATGACTTCACTTCTGGAGTAAAAAGCAAGAAAGAGAAATTCATCAAAGAATTAAAGAATGCTATGGAATCCAAAGGATTCTTTTTTCTGAAAAATCATAATATTTCCTGGAAAACACTTTCTTCGGCACGAAAAATGTTTGATATTTTTTTCCAAGAATTTTCAGAAACGCAAAGAAAAAAGTATGAATTCTCGGACGAGCAACATCAACGTGGCTACACACCAATGAGAATTGAAAAAGGTGAATTTGCAAATATTGCAGATGAAAAGCACTTCTTTCAAATTGGAAATGACAGAAATGTCGATGTTCCAGATATCAGAGATTTTAAAATCGTAACGAACAACCTTTTCAGAGAATTCAGGAGTGATGCATTGATGATACTGCGAGCAATCGCCCTCTCTCTTAATTTAGATGAGAATTACTTCGCAAAAAAAGAAGGCAACAGTATCATGCGAGCTATCGACTATCCACCAACAGCAAATCCACTAGCTGATGATGGTATCGCAACAAAAGGTGGCAATATCATCGGTATGTGTGCCTCAAAACACACCGACATAAACATGATCACTCTACTTGAGGCAAAAGAAGAGGGTTTGCAGTTATGGGATGGCGAAAATTGGATTCCGATTACGATTGAAAGTGAAGACTTGATCATTGTAAACGCTGGAGATATGCTTGAACATCTGACTGGAGGACGCTACAAATCGGGTTTGCATCGTGTAGTATGTCAAAAGAACATAAGAAGGTTTTCAATTCCATATTTCTGCCATCTCAATGTTTTAGAATCTGTTGTTCCTTTGAAACATTTGGGTAGTTCCGATTTAAATAAGTATCATTTTCAGACTGTTGGGGAATATTTGAATTTCCGACTTGCACAGATTGGTCTGTAAAAAACAAAAACCCGAGTTAATCTCGGGTTTTAATATTTTTATAAACA
>DALYDX010000023.1:5499-7740 GCA_031972835.1 Minisyncoccota bacterium
TCTTGTGGTCACGAATATTTTATTCGCCGTCACTCATAAAATTTCTCGACCCCGGCTCGTGGTTTTGTGTGTTCACAAAACATCACTGCGCCTGTCACACATACCAAAAAGACTGGAGCAGTCCAGTCTTTTTGGTATGTGTGACCCCAGCGAGAGTCGAACTCGCCTTAACAGATTGAAAACCTGTTGTCCTAACCGATAGACGATGGGGCCATATAATTTTAAACCCTAAATAAATAGGGTTTAAAATCACGGAGCGATTATAACATTTAAATCAATAAAATCAAAGATCAGGGACTGAGGCGCTTGGGTTCGACTTGCCAAATATTATGGAGTCTAGAGACCATCTTCCACCACCTAGTACGAATAGAATAGATAGTAATCCAAAAAGTGTTATATGTGAATAGACGGCTTCTTTGAAGAAGAAAAATGAAAGTGACAAAACTCCAAAGGCAATAACCGAAGATAGTCTGGTAAACAAACCTAAAATCAACATCAATCCTATAGCAAACTCTACTATACCAGCACCAACAACCCACAGACTCGCATCGACAGGTATTACAGAAGTTAGATGGAAATTGTTTACAACAAGTTCAGATAGATGTGGATTCAATATTTTTTCATACAGAGCCAAGAACATCATCGCCCCTCCTATTCCCACACGCAAAATCGGTGAAGCAAGTGATCTTTTTATCTTGAGTGAGTGCAATATTTTGAAATTGAAAATGTCGTCAAAGCCTGGACGCTCATTGTGAAGTGCTAGGAATGCAACTGCGAGTGCCAAAAAATCTAAATTCCCAAAAAGATAAAAATTGTTAGTTAGACCAAAAATATACAATCCGATTGTAAGTAAGGCAGAAGGTATAAGCAAAAATCCTGCCATGAAAAAGAAACCTAGTAGAATTTCAAGAAACGCGACACTGCTTGTGGCAACCTCTATAGGAGAAACTAAAACTTGTGCTGTACCAGCACCTATAAGTGCGATACCAAGAGATAGTCTTATAGCCCAAGGTAGAAACTCATCGTATGTTTTAAGTCTATCACTAACTCGCTCTGCCCAAGATCTTAGAAAATTACTTCTGCGATACATAAAAGCAATCAATACGACAAGAAGCACAACGGACACAGTTATGTTTATAGTCGTCTGCGAAGAGATTGCGTTTGTCACATACTGAATATCCTGACCTGAATTGGCCACAAATTCTTCTTCTGTTAACACATAGCCGACATGGGCTGAAACAAAATTTGTAAAAGCAAAAATCGCAAATAAACTAACAAATAATATTTTTTTCATAATTATATTTTAACACAAAAAGAAAAACTGAAGCAAAAGCTTCAGTTTTAAAAAAATATTATTTAAATTTTATTTCTTCAAAAAGCACGTTGTCTTCGAGCCATTTTATACATAATATGTCCCCTGGATTGTTGAGATTTTCGAAACCTTTCTCCCACAACTCTACTTGGACTACTCTGTCAAATGAATGCATCAGACGGGAATGTGTGTCTTTGTCATGTACAAATATACAAATACTTCTCTCGCCTTTTAGATGTACTGCTTTTTTCAATTGATCTACGAACAGACCGTTGAACGATGGCCCATCAGGATTGGACGAGTATTTAGGTATACTTTTTGGAACTTCTCCATTTGCTCCAAGTTTATACATACATGCTCTAAGAGTCTCTCTGGAAGCATGATTACCAGAGTCAATAAAAAAACAAGATTCTAAGTCTACTTTTAAAAATCTTAATCGTCCAGAAACTACAGATGAAAAGTTATCCATAGAAAATGGGGTCCTGAACTGACTCTGATGACGCGAGCTTGGTATTGCCTTCTCGGTTACATCATAATAGTCCGCCGAGCGAACAAAAATAATCTTGTCCAGTCTACCTAGAAATGGACTTTTCTCTTTACTTCTAATTGTCTCTACCATAAAAAAACTTTTTATCACTATACCATAATATATATTATATTCAAGTTTTAATAAGAATGTTGAATTAGGCTTAAATATATAGTAAGTTGTATCTACATAACCAATTATAAATGCGCGGTTAGCTCAGTTGGTAGAGCGACCCCTTGACGTGGGGTAGGTCAGAGGTTCGAATCCTCTATCGCGCACCAGAATGTAAAAAACTGCTCAAAATTGAGCAGTTTTAAAATTATTCATTCATAATAGTCATTGGATGAATTTCTTGATCTCCAATAGCAGAAGATTCAATAAAAATTTTTCCATCTATTTCTAT
>DALYDX010000024.1:0-7647 GCA_031972835.1 Minisyncoccota bacterium
TTCATAAAAACACTTTACCATATCTGGGATTTTTTGTCTTTATCTATAAGGATATTGTGTTATTATGAGTCTTATGAGTAAAACCCACATGAGCCATAAAAAAAGAAACACGCTCTTCATTTGTGCGACAATATTTGTCCTATTTTTTTCTATAATAATGATCTGGTTATCCAGCATTGAACTTCCAGACTTCAAGTCTTTTGAAGAAAGAAAGATTGAACGCTCTACAAAGATATACGACCGAACAGGTGAGGTTTTACTCTACGATGTACACCAGGATTTCAAAAGAACAGTGATTGAATCAAGTGAGATGGGAGATTATGTTAAAAATGCGACTGTGGCAATCGAAGACGCTTCTTTTTATACTCACAATGGAATACGACCAACTTCTATAGTCAGAGCTCTAATAGCAAATATTTTTAGTGGAAACTTCTCACAAGGAGGATCAACTATAACTCAACAGGTTATAAAAAATACTCTTCTTACTACAGAAAAGACTATAACTAGAAAATTTAAAGAGTGGATACTCGCGATCAAATTGGAGCGGGTTATGACGAAGGATGAAATATTGGCAGTATATTTAAATGATGCACCATATGGAGGTAGTGTATATGGAATACAGGAAGCTTCAAAAACTTTTTTTGACAAAAACCCAATGGATCTCACTTTAGCAGAAGCTGCATATATGGCAGCAATCCCAAAAGCACCTACATATTATTCACCTTTTGGACAACATAAAGATAAATTAGATGCTAGAAAAAACACAGTTTTGGACCGTATGTTGGAACTTGGAATTATTGATCAAGTTAGTTACGACACCGCAAAAGCAGAGGTTGTTGTATTTAGACAACGTGAAGAGCATGGTATAAAAGCTCCTCATTTTGTATTTTTTATAAAAGAATACCTTGAACAAATCTACGGGCAAGACGTTGTAGAAAACGGAGGTTTAAAAGTTACAACAACTCTTGATTATTCTCTTCAAGAAAAAGCTGAGGAAATCGTAAAAAGAAATGCATTAAAGAATGAAGTTGATTGGAATGCTAGTAATGCGAGTATGGTGGCAATAGATCCAAAGACAGGACAAATTCTTGTTATGGTTGGATCTAGAGATTATTTTGATACAGAGATAGATGGCAATTACAATATTGCAACTGCACACAGACAGCCAGGATCATCATTTAAACCATTTGTATACGCAACAGCACTCAAGGAAGGTTATACTGCAAATACAATTTTATTTGATGTACCAACAGAGTTCCAAGGTGGATGTTCTGCATATGGAATAGCGCTTCCAGGAAACAGCCAAGATGATTGTTATAGCCCAGATAACTATGATGGAAAATTCCTAGGTCCATTAACTTTACGTAATTCTCTTGCTCAGTCAAGAAACGTAACTTCAGTTAAGTTACTTTATCTTGCAGGTATAGCTGATTCTATAAACACATCTAGAAATATGGGTATAACCACACTTACCGACCCTAGTGTTTATGGTCTTACTCTAGTACTCGGAGGTGGTGAAGTAAGTCTGCTCGATATGACATCTAGTTATGGAGTATTTGCAAACGGGGGTATTCGTAATCCTTATGCAGGTATTTTAAAAGTTGAAAGTTCTGGTGAGATTTTAGAAGAATTCAAAGAAAATGCATCTAATGCATTAGATAAAAACGTAGCTTTAACAATATCTGATATATTATCAGACAATGTTGCAAGAACTCCTTTGTTTGGTGCAAATTCATTTATGGTATTCCCTGGTTATCAGGTTGCGGCAAAAACAGGTACCACAAACAGTAATAAGGACGCATGGCTCATTGGTTATAGTCCATCAGTTGTATTGGGTGTTTGGTCTGGAAACAATGATAATAAACCTATGAAAAAAGGTTCTTCTATATCTGGTCCAATGTGGCACGAGTTTATGAGTATATTATTAAAAGAAATTCCTCAAGAAAATTTTGAAAAACCTATTATTGAAAACGATCCTTCTATATTAAAACCTATACTTCGTGGTGAATGGATGGGAGGTAAAGCTTATTATATAGATACAGTTTCTGGTGGACTTGCAACTGATCTAACACCCCCAGAAACAACAAAGGAAGTTGTTGTTACAAATGTACACGATACTCTTTATTGGGTTGAAAAAAACAATCCTCGTGGACCTATACCTTCAAATCCTAGTAGTGATTCACAATATATAAGGTGGGAAACCACAGTGCAAGATTGGTGGTCTAAAAATAGCTATCTATATAATTCAGTTTATGAAAGTGATATTCCTACATACACAGACAATGTACATACATTAGAAAATTCTCCTAAAGCAACTTTCACTAACCCAAAAGAAAATGTTTTATATCCAAAAAACAATCCATTGAGTGTTGTCTTAAAATATTCCGGGGATTACGATTTCAAAAAATTTGATATTTTTATAGATAATGTTTTCTTGGGCACAAGTAATAGTACTACTTTTACTTTTATTCCAAGTGAAAACGAAATTATAGCGGGAACACACTCTCTACGTGTAGTTATATATGACACTGTATATAACAAACAAGAACTAATTACTGATTTTACAATCAACTAGCGTATATCTTGTATCTCAATAGAACTATCTACTTCTTTTATTTTTAAAAGTATTTTATTGCTTTGTAATAAAATTTGTTGTTTGCGTATAGGATTAGTTTTTATAAAAAGAATTTTATTTTTTATATTTATAGAATCTTCCAATAGATCAATATTTGTTTCACTTTTTATAATATTTGAAATTTCTTTGTATAGATTTTGTCTTGCAAAAGCTGGACCAATTCTTTTTCGTAAAAACTCTCCTATATTATTGAACATATTTATCTATTCATTGGCATTACCAAATAAAGAAAGCTTTGGTCACTACCTCCTTTTATAATAAGTGGTTTATTTGATCCATTAAACTTTAAGGTAATACTATCTTGTGTAATAGATTGAAAACAATCAATTATATATCGATAATTGAAACTCATAGAAACCTCCTCCCCTTCTATAGCGGCATCTATTTTGGTCTTATTCTCTCCTATATCGTTATTTCGAGCTTCTAATTCACATTTTTTATTACTTGGATCAATCGTAAATGTTATTTGATTGAATTTGTCTGAAAAAATATTTGATATTTTTAAAGCATTTAGAAAATCTTGTCTTAGTAATACAACTTCTGTTGTAAATGATTTTGGAATAATCTGCTTATAGTCTGGAAATATTCCATCTATAACGCGAGATGATATATATATCCCATTGTACATAAAAGAAACTTGATTTTTACTTACCACACATTCAACATCTTCATCTATATTTTCAAATATACGAACAATTTCAATAATATTTTTATATGGGATAAGTATAGGTATGAATTCTGTACTGTGTTTTGTTTTTATTCTTTTCTCTGCAAGTCTAAATGAATCTGTAGCAACAAAAACTAGTGTATCGCCATCAGAATATATATAAACACTGGCCATCTCGGGTTTAATATCTGAAACAGAACAGCTGTAAACAACTGATTTTATACCCTCTACTAGCTTTTTTATACTCAATGTATATTTATCCCCTTGAACAACTGGTATTGTTGGAAAATCTTCATATGAATTACTTTTTATTAAAAGTCTATTATTTTTAGTTGATATAACTAGATTGTCATTCTCGAGATTTAAATCAACCTCTTCGTTGTCAGATATAGTAGAAAAAACTTGTGATAAAACTTCTCCTTTTATAGCAACAACACCTTCTTTTATAACTTTTACAGGAATATCAATCTCTATACCTAAGTTTAGGTTTGTAGCTCTAAATTTCAATGTTTTACCAGATGCAATAAGAAGTATAGAACTCAATACTGGTAATGTAAGGTTTTTACCAGTGATTCTATCTGCATACTGTATACTTTGTTTTATTTTTTTTGCTTCACACTTTATATTCATAGTAGTTTTTATTAAAAAATTTTATAAAGTCCATATTAGCCCTGTTGATATGTGTATAACTAAATTATAAGTTGTTTTATATGGGTAGATTTTGAAAAATTTTCCACACAAACTATTTATATCTATGTTTTTTAAAATAATATCTTTCATATTTATCAAATTATTTTTATTTATCAACAACTAATACACCTTTTTACACATTTTATTATTTAAACATGACTCGGATCTGTTCTAGTTCTTGTACTAGGATAGGATTATTTTTTAAATCTTCTTTAATTTTTAAAAATGAGTGTATAACTGTTGTGTGATCTTTACCACCAAGTTTTTGTCCGATCAATGGGTACGAAACATTGAAATCCTCTCTCAAAATATACATTATCATCTGCCTAGCTTTAACAATCTCTTTCCTACGTGTTTTTTCATAGATACTAGATTCTTCTACGTTATAAAAATTAGATATAACCTTGACCACTTCATCTATAGAGACACTTTTCTTTGGTCTTATATTATTTTTGATTAGATTTTTAGCTTCAGTCAATGAAATCTCTTTATTTTTCAATCTAGTTTGGCAAACTACAGCATTTAAACTACCTTCAAGTTCACGGATAGATCCGCTTATAGAAGAAGCTATATAATCCACAACATCATCATTCATAGGGATACCCAAATCCTTTACTTTTGCCTTTAGAATAGCAAGTCTTGCCTCATATTCAGGTTCACTTATATCTACTATCATCCCAGCTTGGAATCTAGACTTCATACGGTCTTCTAACCCTGGTATATAGTTTGGGTGTTTATCAGAAGAAAATACTATTTGTTTATTGTTTTCATAGAAAGTGTTGAATGTATGAAAAAGCTCTTCTTGAGTTTTTTCCATCTTTCCAACGAATTGAATATCGTCAATTATTAAAACATCATATTTTCTATACTTTTCCTTGAATGAATTTGCTTTATTTGTTTGAAATGATGTTATGAGATCTGTAGCAAACTTTTCTAAAGTAATATAATGTACGCGTTTTTCCGGGTATTTTGTTTTTATTGTGTTCCCTATTGCCTGTATAAGGTGAGTTTTACCTAATCCTGTACCACCATAGACAAAGAAAGGGTTATAACTTGTTCCTGGCTTACTCACAATCGCTTGAGATGCTGCAAACGCAAGTTCGTTGAAGCCTCCAACGATAAATCCATCAAATATATATCTAGGGTTTAGGTTGTCTTCTTTATTTATATAAAGATCAGCCAAAGGAAGCTCTTTGTTTATAAATGATTTCTGTTGTTCAGATTCTTCAGTTTTTTGTCTTAGATCATGTTTAACAATTATGAATTCAACACCACGTATAGCCTCTGAGTGGTTCATAAGAGTCTTTAATATTAATTTGTGGTATTTATTGAATAGCCAATCTTTTACAAATTCATTTGGAACACCAACACAAGCAGTGCCGTTATCTTGTTTTGCAATAGATGTGTTTTTAAACCAAGTGCTGAAGTTTGCCCTAGAGACAGATTGTTCAATATCGCTCAAGCACATATCCCAAAGTTGTTTATTTTCTATCATATTTTTTTAGTTACCCCATTATAGTCTAGACTGAGACAATAAAAAGCATATAAAAATAAATTAAATTGTGTATAAGGTGTTAATAAAAGTTAATATCTTTTTATACAGTATTTCTTGCCACAAAAAGCCTTTTAATGTATATTGAACGCATGTCACAAACATACCAACCTAAAAAGAAAAAGAGAGCCAGAACTCACGGTTTCTTGAAAAGAACTAAAACAAAAAACGGTACTAAAGTATTGGTACGTCGTCGTAGAAAAGGACGCGCAAAACTAACGGTTTAATCAAATGTTTCCTAAAAAACAAAGGATTTCAAAGAAATCACCTATTTTTAACTCGAAATCAGGTGTTTTTGGCTTGTATAATCGTATAAATACCTTGAAAACAAAGGATGAAATAGCAAAAGTCTCTATTATTATACCAAAAAAGGTAATAAAAAGTGCTTATGGCAGAAATAGCCTAAAAAGACACCTGTATCATTACATAAAACCCTTATTTACCAAGGTAAAAAACAAAGAAATGGCTATATTTATTAAGGGCCCGCTACCAAAAGATCTAGGTGTTTTAGATAAAGACGTAGATGAGTCTATAAAAAAGGCTTTAAATATATGAAAAATATTAAAATAAGCACTATTTTAATCAATTTTTATCAAAAATATCTATCTCCAGACACAGGTTTGCCCAAGAAAATAGGTCTAGTTAACAGACCTGTATGTGTTTTTGAACCAACCTGCTCCGAATACACAAAAATTGCAATTGAGCGTTATGGATATATAAAAGGTATAAAAATGGGGATCAAAAGAATTTCCAGGTGTCACCCTTGGCAGAAAAATCATTTTGATCCAGTTCCATAAATAGATTGCAATTTCAGGGTTTATAGATACAATTGACTAATGCTATCAAATATTTGGACAACTATATTTTACGAGCCGCTATACAATGCGCTTGTTTTTTTTGCGGGAGTTTCTGGGGGTATTGGACCAGCGGTTATAATACTAACTCTTTTGGTAAAGATAATACTCTTCCCTCTTACTAAAAAATCTATACTAAGTCAGGCTAAACTATCTGCTTTAAATGAAGAAATAGAGCAAATAAAAAAAGACTACACAGACAAGACAGAACAATCTAAAAAAACTTTTGAATTATATAAAAAGAACAATGTAAATCCTTTTTCAAGTTGTTTGGTTGTTCTTATACAACTACCGATAATCATCGCCTTATATCAAGTGTTTATGAGAGGTCTGGAGTCTAGTACTGGAGTTTTGTATTCTTTTGTTCACTTACCACAAGGACTATCAACAGTGTTCTTGGGTATAAATCTTGAGGGCAAGAGTATTATCTTTGCAATACTTGCAGGTGTAACACAATTTATCCAAATGAAAATAAGTATGTCTATGGTCAAGAAAGCAGACAGTTCAGATACTTCATTCAAAGGACAGATGGCAAAAAGTATGCAATTTCAAATGAAATACATACTACCAGTATTTATAGCTTTTGTTGCGTATACAGTTTCTGCTGCTATCGCACTATACTGGGTTGTAAGTAATACTATAACCATAATTCAAGAATTGATGATTAGATCAAAAGCTGGTCTGATTTCTAAAAAAGAATTAATGAAATTTTAAAATGAAACCAGAAGATGCAAAAAATATAATCAACGAACTGATCTCTCTTACTGGAATCCCAACAGAAGATACAGATTTTGCATTTGATGACGAGAGTGGACATTATTGGTTTCGTATAAACACTAGAGATTCTAGATTCTTCATAGGAAAAGACGGAGAGACACTCAAGGCTCTAAATTATATTTTTCGTAAGATTCTTGAATCCAAGAATACAGAAGAGAATAATTCTATTAATGTATTAATCGACGTAAACAATTATCAGAAAACAAGAATCGAAAGTCTTAAAGCCACTGCTCACATGATGGCCGAGCGTGCAAGATACTTCAAATCAAATATAGAAATTGATCCTATGAGTGCTTTTGAGCGCAGGATTATACATACATTTCTAGAGAGTAAAACTGATATAAAAACTGAGTCTACTGGTATCGGCCCACAAAGGAGAGTTGTAATCAAATATATTGGAAATATATAAGAATCCCCTGCTAGGGGGTTTTCTTTTTTTGTGACCTTTGCCATGTAAGAGGTTATATAGAGT
>DALYDX010000025.1:0-7521 GCA_031972835.1 Minisyncoccota bacterium
TATATACACTATATCATGCACTTTTTAAAAGTGCAAATAGTGCACATCTCTAACAGTATTTTATCATATCTTAGTCATTTTGTCAAAGGAAAAACCTCATATATTTTGATATAATTTGGCCTATGAAACATATAGCTCTGTATTTTGGGTCATTTAATCCAATCCATGAAGACCATGTAAGGGTCATAGAAAGCGTCAGAGCGCACGAGAATTCACCGGACGAAACTTGGGTTGTTGTATCACCAGTGAATCCTGATAAGCCGGCAAACTCGCTTGCACCTAGCGAGGATCGTGCACGCATGGTGGAAGTTGCTACGAGTGGTATGTCTGATGTTTTGGTCTCAAGGGTTGAGTTTGATTTACCTACGCTGTCATATACATTTCAAACACTTCGTCACTTGCATGAAAAATATCCTGAACATAGATTCTCGATTATTACAGGAACTGATGTTGTGAATTCGATTCCAACATGGGAATTTTCAGATGAGATACTCTCGCATCACTTTTATGTTGTAGGTAGAGATGGAAATATAAATCTCGATATCAGAGAAAAAATATCTTGCACAGAAATAGATCCGGTAGGTACTATGTCTGCCACAAGTATCCGAGAACAAATTAAAAAAGGAGAAAAGCCTTCTGGAATATCAGATGATGTTTATAAATATATAGTCGATCAAGATTTGTATATTTAGAAAAACTTTTTTAGTTCAGCTGGTTTGTGTGAGATGAATTCGTAGAGTCTCGCTGGGCGTTGTTTGCCACCGCGAAGCATTTTTTTGGTCTCTTTGATCAGTCCAAGTTGCATGAACTTTTTACGAAAGTTTCTTTTGTCTATAGAACGCTCAAGGATTGCCTCATAGACTTTTTGTAATTGGAAAAAAGTGAAAAGTTTCGGAAGTATAGAATATGCAGCATTTGTATATTGGATCTTTGCTTGTAGGCGCTTGATTGAGTAGCTCACGATGTCCTTGTGGTCAAAGGCAAGTTTGGGTAGATGATTGATAGATATGAATTCTGGGTTCTCAGTTTTCTCTGTTTTTGTAAATTTTATATCCTCGACAGGTACAAGTGCAAAATAAGTTATAGAAAAAACCGGAGCGCGCGGATCGCGTCCCGGTTTATCAAAAGTATAAAGTTGTTCCAAATACGCATCACTACTAACCCCAGCTTTTTCCTTGAGTACTCGACGTGCCGCTGTCTCTGTAGTTTCTCCTTTTAGGAGGAATCCACCAGGAAGAGCCCATGAACCTATGAATGGATCACTTGCACGTTTTGTAAGAAGTACTTTGAGTTCATTGTTTTCCAAAGTGAAAACAACTACGTCTACAGATACCCACGGATTTAGAAGTTTTGATGTGTCGAATTTCATAACTTAAATAATAGCATTATTCAATTCTTCTATCCACATCTTTGCATTTGCATCAGATGGCATACGCCAGTCTCCGCGTGATGAGAGTGTTACAGACCCAACCTTTGGCCCATCAGGTATAATCGAACGTTTGAATTGTTGCGAGAAAAATCTCTTCAAGAATTCGCGGAGCCATTTACGGATTGTTTCCGTATCGTATTCTTCATTGAAAGCGTATTTCGCTAGATAAAGAATCTTTGATGGAGCCTCTCCGCGACGTAGGAAATGGAACAAGAAGAAGTCATGTAGCTCGTATGGACCTACAATATCCTCTGTCTTTTGTGATGGATTGTCTTTGTCTCCACGTAAAAGCTCAGGTGATATTGGTGTATCGAGGATTTCATTCAAAACTTCTTCGATAGATCCACCATACACTTTACCTGCATATCGTACGACGTGCTGAACTAGTGTTTTTGGAACTCCACCGTTCACGTTGTATGTAACAGTGTGGTCTCCGCCGAATGTACACCATCCAAGCGCGAGCTCTGATAGGTCACCAGTCCCGAGTACCAGTCCACCGCGCTGGTTTGCGATATCTTGCAAGGTCATCATGCGGTAACGAGCCTGCACATTTTCGAAAGTCACATTTTGTTCTTCGCCATCATGTCCAACATCTCTCAGCTGAATCTTTGATCCATCCTCGATGCTTATGCTCTCGAGTTTCAATCCGAAAGCTTCCGCAAGTCTCTCAGCGTTCCCCCTGGTTTTCTTTGTTGTTCCAAAGCCAGGCATTGTGATGAGTGTTATATTTTCTTTTGGTAAGTCGAGAATCTCCAAAGATTTTATTGCTACAAGCATAGAGAGTGTTGAGTCCAATCCACCAGACAAACCCAAGATGAGTTTGTGGATGTTTGAATTTCGCATCCTTGTTGCGAGTGCTGTTGCCTGTATTTGAAAAATCTCTTCAGTGATTTCAAAACGAGCTTTTTCATCTGTAGGTACGAACGGCATCTTTGTAATATGTCGGTTGAGTGTTTTGAACTTTTCGTACGCTTCTGATATTTTTACAACAACTATTCTGTAATTTTCAGGGTTGATTTCACGCTTTGCTTCACAGAAGCTTATATTGCGTCTTCGATTAATCGCAATCAAATCAGTATCGATGTCAGAATAGACAATCTGACTGTCGAATTTGAATCTTTCGCTTTCCGATAATATTGACCCATTTTCAGCGATTATTGCGTGACCAGAAAAAACTAAATCAGTACTTGATTCACCAGGTCCCGAGGAAGTGTAGATATACGCACTCACCGTATCAGCGGATTGCTGACGGACAAGATCTCTACGATAGTTTACTTTGCCGACGATTTCATTTGACGCCGACAGGTTTGCAATGATTGTTGCTCCTCTAAGTGCGAGCTTTGAGCTTGGCTTTATAACTGTCCATATGTCCTCGCATATTTCGATTCCGAGAACAAGATTTTTATTGTCTCTGTCTTCAAATATGATATCTGTTCCGAAAGGTATTTCTTGGCTCAGATAATCTTTCTTGATAGTGGCCCCTTTTGGAACATGGATACCCTCTGTGAACCATCGCTTCTCGTAGTATTCGCTATAGTTCGGCAGGTAAGATTTCGGTACAATACCGAGAACTTGGCCGTCTCCTATTACTGCTGCACAATTGTATAGTGCTCCTTGATATTCGATAGGTAAACCTACAATGAAGATTCCCGATAAGTTTCCGATTTTCCTTGCGAGGTCAAATAGGCCTTCGAAGGATTTTTGGACCATGATTTTCTGTTGAAACAGATCTCCGACTGTGTATCCAGTGATACAAAGTTCAGGGAACACAGTAATCGCTGTCCCATTGTTAAAACCTGCCTTAGCGAGCTTTTCTATCTCGTTTAAGTTGTGGTCTATATCTCCAATCCTAAGAGAGGGAATAGCCGCGCCAACTCTTACAAATCCTAAATTCCTTGGTGTTAGTTTTGCTTTTGTCATATTAGTAGTATATAGTATTTAGAGTGAAATGTACACTATCTGAGGAAATAATTTAAAATGACCTCAGGTCTTGATAAATTGTACAAAATATTATATACTTTGTCAAATTCATAAATATGGAAAATATTAAACAAAAAACACAAGATTTACATATTGTTTGTAGGAAGCAGAAACCGGATTCATATCCAGATAGGTTTCCAGTACCAGACGAGAAAGTATCTTGGGGAGAAATTTTCCCTGAATACAATCCACAGTATTTTGTTCATCTAGAAGTAACGGAGAATTCAACTACTGAACATAATAAAGGCTTGGCTGACTTTGAAGATTTTTCGAAAGTTACTAGAAGGTCATTTAGTGAATTAGAAGATCTACATTTTCTGAAAGATTTTGCAGGTTTACCTTTGAATATTGCTGGACGAACTGGCATTGCTGGGCGAGGGCTTCTATACAACTGGGGAGCAAATCAAGCAGTAGATGTTGTTGCGTTTGCAATCAATGATGGAAAATTATGTTTTCTCTCAATCAAACGTAAAGATAATGGCTTGTGGGGAACAGTAGGAGGTTTTGTAAATTATGGTGAAGAAAAGATTGATGCAGCTCGTAGAGAACTTGGTGAAGAAGTTCCTCAATTTAAAAATCTTGACTTGGGCTTGTTTCAAAAAAATTATCAGGTGTATTCTGATGATTCCAGAAATACAGATAACTCTTGGATTGAAACTACGGTTTTCAGTGTTGTGCTTCCCAGTCAACTTTTTACAGATGTATTTTCAGGTCTTGATCCTACTGAAGTTACTGCTGTTGCATGGATTCCTGTTTCTGAAGGACTCAAATTGCATGCAGACAATGCAAAATATGTTTATAGTGCAACTAGGAAATTTATCTCCGAAAACAAAAGTGAGATTTCAAACCTGGTTATATCCCAGTGTGAATTTCTGTTCGAATAAAAAACAAACCACTTCAATTGAAGTGGTTTTAATTTTATACAATCACGGTTTCTCCGTCGATGACTCGGTCTCCAATTTTTATTTTTATGCTTAGAGTATTTGGTAATATGAGTATAGTTTGTGATCCAAAAGAAATTTTGCCGATGATTGCACCTTTTGAAATATTTTGATCTATATGTACTCTAGATTTTATGCGCCTAGCTACAAATCCAGCAACTTGTATCACTCCGACTGAAAAATCTACTCCTTTTAAAACAGTAATTTGTTTTTCATTTATATACACAGAGTCTTTTTTGCCTTTACTGTGAATTACATTTTTGTGTTTACCAGAAAAATGTTTCGAATAAATAACTGTGCCGTTTATCGGAGCGCGTTGAACATGAACGTCGCGAATGTTCATCTCTATTACAATCATTTTTGCACTGCTCCCGAGTTCAGGTAGGGAAACTGAATTCTTTATTTTCTTTTTTATAAATTCAAAATTTGCTGGATTTATATCTATGATTTCGATAATTTTACCAGATGCAGGCGACACAATTCCGTTTTCAGGGATTTTACGTTTTGGAGCTCGATCAAAGACTCTTTTTAAGCCAGCGACTGCTGTAGCACCAGCTATTGTGCCCAAGATAACTTCCATTAGTCTTCTTTGTCTATTTTTTCTAATAATATCGGCTCAATCTCATTTTGTATCCCAGTTATACGCAATATATCTTTGTCTACTTTTTTTAGTTCTTTTCCAGCACTATTGTAATGATTGATAGTTGTGCCGAGGGCATTGCCAAGTTTATTATGGAAATCTTCATAGGATTTCAAGTGTTTTCCTAGTTCACCGACACGCTTTACGATGTCTTTTGCACTTTCCTCTATCTGCATTGCCTTCAATCCTTGGAGTACAGTCTGCAAATATGCGAGGAAAGAAGTAGGTGAAACAATAATAACTTTGTATTTGGATGCAGCGCGTTGGATAAGGTTTTCAGTGTCTTCAGTAATTGCGCCGATTTTGTTTACTATCAGATCATAGTAGATCGCTTCGTGCGGGATAAACATAAAAGCAAACTCCATAGTGCCGTTCTCTGGTTGGATATATTTTGAAGTCTCAACAATTCTATTTTTTAGATCATTTGTAAAAACTTTTTCTAATCTATCTTTTTCATTTGGGTCGTTTGTTTCAGATATTCGATTGTAATTTTCAAGTGAGAACTTTGAGTCAATCGGAATGATCTTGTCTTTTACAAATACAACAGCATCAACTATAGTTCCGTCAGAAAAAGGGTATTGCATCTGATAAGAACCGGGTGGCATAACATTTTTCAAGAGTGTTTCGAGGTAGTATTCGCCGAGGATGCCACGTTGCTTTGGATTTTTTAATATATCTTGCAGGCTTTGGAGTTGATCAGTAAAAGATACAACTTGTTTATTTGTTTCATCTAACCTGGTGAGACGTTCTGTTATGTCAGCGATGATACGTGATGTTTCGGTAGATTGGAAACGCATAGATTCGGAAACGTTTTTTTGTGATTCTCCAAGTTTTGTGTCTACTGTACGAGTAAGCTCATTCATCTGCTGAAGAAGTAGATTGAGACTTTTATCATCAGTTGAGCTAGAATTATCTTTTTTATTTCTAGTTAATAAATAGACTAAAACCCCAGCGACAATTGCTCCAATGATTCCAAAAGTTATATTTTGCATTTATGAATTATAACAGACATTTTTAAACTAGCCTCATTTGACGTGATCTGTATATAGTAGTATATTTGCACAAATCTTCGCACTATGAAAATCTATCTAAGTTTGATTGAATTTATCTATGATTTGATTTCAGTTCCGGTATTTTTGTTTCATTTTTTAGGAATACCATTTATATGGGCTGAGTTCACTGGTCGTTTTTTGGTTTTTATGACGGCCGGCGAGAACGTATCTCACGGCATTGCAATTTTAGTGTTTGCAATACTTTTAGTCCATCGGATTTTCAAAGCGATGAACTGGGATAGTAGATATGATATGCCAAAGTGGCTGCGATGGTTCAATCAGGACCTAAGACATAGAATTCTACAAAAAAATAAAAAATAATTTAAAATCCCCTAACATTGAAGGGGATTTTGTTTTTATTGACAAAATTTCTAATTTAGATATAATAATAAAAAATGTAAATATGGAAATTTCATCATGTAGTTTAGTATTGATTGTAGTACCTGGTGCGGTTTTAACAATTGCACTCTTAGGTTTTATTTTATCCAGAAGAGAGGAGATGTTTTCTTTTCTGAAAGATAAGTGGAATAATTTTATCCACGGATCGGATAAAACTTTAGTGTACAAATTTAGCTACGTTATCTTTATGCTAGCTATTTTAGCGGGCTTATTTGTAGGAATTCGTAGTATCCCTAAGCCTGAAATATCAGTATATCAATGCGCCCCACAAGGAGAAAAAACCACAACCGCATTCTTTGATTGTGGCTGTGATGATTAAATCAGAAAATTTAAAAACGACCCACATGGGTCGTTTTATTTTTTAGCTAAAAAGTGATTGAGTGTATATATCCAATCTTCCTCACCACTGTCTGCTGTAGATTTTTGAGCAAGCATCCATTCTAGATATCCACGGTCAATCTTTGCAACCTCCTCTACTTTTTGTCCATTATATTTTCCAAATCTAAAAGTGCGTATGATCGAAGGAGTCTTTGAGATCTCAATCATTTTCTCGTATGTCTGTGACTCAGTGAGCTCTTCACTGTCAGCAATCTTGCGGAATAATCTTTCAAATAATTTTTCGAGTACCAGTACATCTCCAAGTGCATCATGTGCAGTTGCGTCGATTTCAATATCTAAAAAGTACCGGAGATATTGAAGTCTGTATGAAGGTATCTTTTCCTCTGGGTCAAGGTATCTAGCAACGCGAAGTGTGCATATAAATTTATCGGGGATCAGATCTTCCTTTGCGAGCATTTCGAGATCAAATGTAGCATTGTGAGCTATGACGATAGTTTCTTCTTCTTTGAATCTTTTCGCTAGGTCCGCATGCTCAGAACTAAATTTGAATGCGGGTTTGTCTAGAACCATCTTGGTTGTGATGTGGTGTACTGCCATGGACTCTATAGATATGGGAACAGGAGGTTTGAAAAGTGCTTCAACACGAGTTTTCCCGTCGCTATAAGCAACCTGACAAAGTCGGTCTTTTGCTTCATTGCCAGTTGTTTCTGTGTCCAAAAATAGAAGTTTGTATTGCATATA
>DALYDX010000026.1:0-5974 GCA_031972835.1 Minisyncoccota bacterium
AGACTTTCAAGAAATGCAGGAGACCTTGGGTCTGTTGTTGATCTCATGGATGAAAATAAATTAATTGAGATTAGAACATACGGACAACATTTTAAAAACTCTCCAAATGAAAAATTTCTTTTAATGATTTTATGTTCACAAGCAAAACTTGAGAATGATAATAAAAGTATAAATGTTAAACGAGGACTAAGGACAAGATGTGAAATGGGATTACGCCCAGGTCCTGCTCTATTTGGCTACCTCAATGAAAAACATGCCGATAAAAAATGTCAGGTAATTATAGATCCTGAACGAGCACACTTAGTAAAACAGATGTTTGAAAAAGTAGCTTATGAAAAATGGAGTGGTAGAAAGATATTTCATTGGCTTAAGTTTGAGCTTAATATGAAAACTAGAAATGGTAACAAGGGGCTAACTCTTGGAAACATCTACCTCCTGTTACAAAGTCCTTTTTATTACGGAGTATTCGAATATCCAAATAAGAGTGGTAATTTTTATACAGGAAGACACGAACCTATTATTACTAAAGAATTGTTTGATCAAGTACAAGCACAAATTAAAAGCCAAGTATTAAGAACGCAAGAACCTAAAGAATTTGCTTTTACCAGAATGATGATTTGTGGTCTATGTGGTTCTGGTATATGTGCTGATGAGAAGTTTAAGAAGCTTAAAGACGGATCTGTTAATCGTCATATCTACTATGGATGTACGAAAGCCAAAGACAAAGATTGTAAATGTGGCTATATCAACGAGGTTGAACTTATAGAACAATTTGAAAAACTACTCAATCAGATAAGTATTAATGAGATAGGAATGAAAGATAAGATTAAGGAAGAGGTTCAGAGAATAAAGAAGTTTCAACAGTCGGTTCTTGGCATCAAACAAGAAATACAAGTAAACGATATTGATATTCGTAACTATGCTAAATTTATTTTGAAAGATGGTTCTATTGAAGAAAAGCGGGAGTTACTAACTTGTTTTAAAAGTAAAATAGTACTTAAAGAAAAATGTATATACCTTAACTAAAGTTAATAAGGAAGTTATACATTCCCATACCACAGACCCCTCTCAACGGAGTTCCTGCTACCGGTGTCCCAATATCGATAATTTCTTCTCCTGTCTGAGAAAGAATTTTTTGATAGTTTAATGATTTAATAACCAAAGAAGCAGAGCAGTCGTAAGTACCATTGGTTTTTACTATTAACTTTGTAGGGATACCTGCTTTTGCCATAGATACCCTGGGAGAATATCCTGCTTTGGCATCTATGGTTATGTACTGTACACCGTCTCTTATTTCGCCGTTTTGCACTCCTGTAGCACTTTCTGATCCACCTTTTGATGACCCACCAAAAACAACGATTCCTATACCTATAAGAAGTGCACTAATAATAATGATTGAGACAGTTTTATTCATATGATAATTATATATTAAACAAAGGGTTAATAATACCGACACCTGCAAGACCAGCGAGTAATGCGAAGATTCCAAGACCGATCACTACGACACCTGCTGATTTAAAAAATAGTGGTGCATGTTTCCCGTGAGCAAGTGAAGCTCCACCAAATGATAAGAGCAAGAGAACGGGAAGAGTCCCAAGAGCAAATGCAAGCATAATCATCATTCCAGAGATAAATGATCCACTAGAGAGTGCAACTACTTGCATTGATTGAGTAAAACCACAAGGTAAGAAGAATGTACCAAAACCAATTATCAGAGGTGTAAAAGTTTTATGTTCAATTTTGCGAAAAAAGTTGAAGATTCCTGAAGGTAATGTAATTTTATTTTTTTCGAATACACCGACTAAATTTAATCCGAGAAATAGCATAACAAGAGAAGCAATAATTCCTAAAATTGCAGTAAATGTAAAACTAATACCGATAGCATTCCCGATTAGTCCGAGTACTCCGCCGAGTAGTGCGAAGCTCCCGATTCTTCCAATATGGAAAAGTGCAAAAGTTTTTGTATCACTCACATTATCTTGTGATATTTTTGCTGAGAGTGATAACACAAGACCTCCTACGATTGCAAGACAACTCGAAACTGAAGCTACGATCCCGATAATAAAACTTGTAGCAGGTGTAGTTTTTCCACCAATGCCGAGATTCAAAATACCTGATTTTTGAAGAATGAAGAATAATATCAAGAACACAAGACCAATTGGTATTGCTTTCCAAATAATGTCATCAGATTGTTTTTCTTTGATTATTTTCTCAACAGAAAGAGTGTATCCGTGCGATTTAATTTTTTCAGTAAGTAATGACGCTATCTCCTCTGGGCTACTATTGCTATCAGTATCAATATGGACAATTTCATTTTTTAGATTTACATTAACACCTTTGACAATATCTTGATCAACAAGAATATCTTCAATTAGTATTTTGCATGACGCACAATGAGTTCCAGAAACATGTAGTATGTAATTTTTCATATTATAATTTCTTTGCCTTAATTCTTAATGAGTTCGATACTACAGAGACACTTGAGAATGCCATAGCGAGTCCTGCAAACGCTGGATTTAACAACCATCCAAATGCTGGGTAAAAGAGTCCTGCAGCAAGAGGAATGCCTACCACATTGAATATAAAAGCCCAGAAAAGATTTTGCTTTATACCTCGCATTGTCATTTTTGATAACTTGATCGCTTGTGCAATCTTTGAAACGTCTCCTCCGAGGAGCGTGATACCTGCTGATTCTATTGCCACATCTGTACCTGTACCCATAGCAATACCGACATCGGCCTGTACAAGAGCAGGGGCATCATTAATACCATCGCCAACCATTGCAACAATCGCACCACCATCTTGTAATTCTTTTATCTTTCCAGCTTTTTCTTGAGGTATTACTTCTGCAATAACAGCATCAATGCCCGCAAGTTTCGCTATATAGCTTGCTGCCAAATAGTTATCTCCTGTGAGCATTATTACTTTAATATTTCTTGCATGAAGTTTTGCTACAGCTTCTTTTGACTCTTCTTTTAGAGTATCTGATAGTGCGATAAGACCGATCTGTTTTTTACCAACTTCTATAATAACAACTGTCTTACCTTGTTCTTGTAGTTCTTTAATATTATCTGTAACAGTGCCACTTTTCGATGGCTTATGGATTACTATGTGCTTATTACCAATCATTCCTTCTACTCCGACACCTTCGAGTGCTTGGAAATTTGTAACCGTTTCAAGAAGTATGTTTTGTTCGGTTGCCTTAACGACAACAGCATCTGCGAGAGGGTGTTCAGAAAGCTTTTCTACACTAGCACTTGCTCGTAGTATATCTGTTTCTGTCCATGCAGTATCAAGAGAAATAATATCGGTTACTTCAGGTTTTCCTTTTGTGATTGTTCCTGTCTTATCAAGAACGACAGTATCTACATGGCTAAGTTTTTCGAGGGTTTCAGCATTGCGAATGAGGATTCCGTGTTCTGCTCCTTTTCCTACCCCGACAATAATAGCTGTAGGTGTGGCGAGTCCTAATGCACATGGACATGCGATAACAAGAACTCCTACAAAAGAAAGAATTCCATAAGAAAGTGCTGTTGAGAAACCGAGAGCTGATGTACCTACGGTAAGCCAAAGGAGTAGAGTGAGTACCGCTATGCCAAGTACGATTGGCACAAACACGCTAGAAATTTTGTCAGCCATTGCTTGTATGGGAGCTTTTGATCCTTGAGCATCCTCAACCATCTTTATGATTTGAGCGAGCACAGTGTCGGATCCAATTTTTGTAGCTTTGAATTTGAAATTTCCTTGCTTATTGATTGTTGCTCCAACAACAAAATCATCAGTTTTTTTATCAACAGGAATTGGTTCACCAGTAATCATTGACTCATCAATAGATGAATATCCTTCCACAATAATTCCGTCTACAGGAATCTTTGATCCTGGTTTTACGATAATAATATCTCCAATCTGCACTTCACTGACTGGTACTTCTACTTCAGTACCATTACGCCATAGTAATGCAGTTTTTGCTTGGAGTCCGAGAAGTTTTTCTATCGCTTCACCTGTACGAAGTTTTGATCGTGCTTCGAGGTATTTACCTAACATCACGAAACCAATTACTACGATAGTGACATCAAAGTAAGTGGTCTCAGGAAGTTTTAAAGCTACCCTCATTAAAGGGAATAACGTGATACAGATACTGTAAAGGTATGCAACAAATGTTCCAATACCAATGAGAGTATCCATATTAGCAACACGATATTTAGCAAATTTTACTACTCCTTGTAAAAAGGGTTGTCCAATCCAAAACAATACAACACTAGCAAGTACCATAGAGATGGTGTTGAAAATGGACATCGGTAACGGAAGATTTGGAACTGAAGTAAATAATTTTGCTCCTATATCCCACATCATCAAAATAAAGACAAGAAGAGCAATCGGTAGTACAAACTGAGTTTTTGTCTTCATAACAAGAAGCTCTTTCATTTTTTCGTCTTTTGATTCGTTGATTCCAGTATGCATACTGTGGTCTTCCATAGGATGTGAACTCGTTTCATCAATAAATGTGTACCCTAATTTTTCAACCTCATTATTCATTTGATGGATAGAAACAACAGCATCATCAAAAGACACATTTGCTTTTTCCGTCGCAAAATTAACGCTAACAGCATCTACACCTCCAAGTTTAGAAACCTTGTTGGTGATAATAGTTGCACAACTTGCACAATGCATCCCTTTAATTTTTAGTGTTTTATTTGTCATATAGGGATTTGATATTAAATGTTATACCATTGTGTTCTCCAATCTTTGAAGAGTTTTAATGTTGTTGTAAGGAATGTATCAACCGCATCCGCATTATTTAAAATTTCAGTTCTACTTGATTTTGTCTTTATTTCTTTTGTCATGAGCAATCCTGCTTCATGGTGTGCGATAAGTGCATTAAGAAAGCGAAGATCAAATTTCTCATCATACGTTCCAAGATTAGAAACGATTGGGTCCTTTACTTGTTTTGTATCTCCATACCAGTCTTTTTTCCATGTGTATAGCTCATCAATTGCTTTTGGTTCATCGCGAAGAATCATTGCAGAGAGATCTTTCATCTCTTGTCGCTGTGTCTGTGTACCTGCTTGTGTAGCCAAGAGCATAGCTCCTCTGTGATGAGCAATCATTGCATTAATATAACGAAGGTCGAGTGTTCGATCTGGACGACCAAAATCCATAGTTGTTTTGTCGTACATACTCATTTTATAGTCAGCAGTACTGGCATACCCAGCAACCCACCCCAAAACACTTGTTACTACCATAAGAGAAATTGCTAATGTTGTTGAAATTTTAGACATAATTTTTTATATAAATTTAATAATAAAACACTAAAAATCTACTGCATGTTGTAGATTTTTAACAATTCTTTGATTGAGCCTTCCTTGTCGGTCTTTAACCTTTCAGCAAGGCAAGACTCTAAGTGACCCTTTAGTAATTCTTTTCGTGCGCTATGCAAAAGACCTACGACACTATCGATCTGCTGAATAATTTCAGGGCAGTATCGTCCATCGTCGACCATCTCAGGAATCTTAGCTACACTTCCTATTGCCATATTAATAACTTTGCGAGCTTTTGTATTCGGCTCACCGTGCTTGTGAACATGATTGTGTGTTTGTTTGACCATATACCCTATAGTATAGGGTATATGGTTTTGGAAGTCAACAACAAAAAACACCTTCTTTGCGGAAAGTGTTTTTTGTCTGGATTAGCCTGCGGCGTCTTCAATAACTGTATAGATCTTTAGCTAATTAGAAAGCTTATTTCATAAGCATCTCGTGCTAGCTCAAGTTTGCTGCCCGACAAGGACTCGAACCTCAATACCATGGACCAAAACCATGTGTCCTACCATTAGACGATCGGGCAATATTGCGTAAACGCTTGCAATTTATAACATAATTTTACTAGGATTTCAATTCTGCACCCGTCATTTCTATAAACGCCAGCTCAAGCGGTAGGACAGGCACAGAAGCATAAGCTATGCGCTCGATGGCCT
>DALYDX010000027.1:0-5855 GCA_031972835.1 Minisyncoccota bacterium
GATTTACAAAAAAGACTCGGTATTGTAGGCAAGGCCCCACGGTATATGTGCGCATTCAAATATCCGGCCGAGAAAGCTACGACCAAAGTATTGGGTATCACAGTCCAGGTCGGACGAACTGGTGTTCTAACCCCGCTCGCTCATTTTGAGCCGACACTTGTCTCAGGTTCTACTGTTTCCAAAGCAACCCTTCACAATATGGATCAGATCGAAAGACTTGGTTTGAAAATTGGCGATACTGTCGTGATCCAAAAAGCGGGAGATGTGATTCCTGAAGTTGTAGAAGTATTGAAAAATCTTCGGAGCGGCTCTGAAAAATCTTTCAAGATGCCAGCAAAGTGTCCCGTCTGCAATATCTCAATTGAAAAGAAAGAAGGTCAGGGAGGTAAGTCCGTTGCGTATTATTGTATAAACAAAAGATGTCCTGCAAAAGAGACTCGCGGACTTGTGCACTTCGTGAATGCATTTGAGATATATACTATCGGCCCAAAGATTATTGAAAGACTCCAAGACGAAGGTCTTATCACTGATGCAGCAGATTTGTTTACACTAACAGAAGCTGACCTCTCAGGACTTGAAAGATTTGGTGAAAAAAGCGCGAGCAATATTATCGGCAATATCGACGAGCGTAAGACCCCGACACTTGATCGGTTCATTGTGTCACTTGGAATAATACATGTAGGCGAAGAAACAGCCCGAGACCTTGCTGGGCACTTTGGAGTATTAAAGAAATTTTTGAATGCAAAGCAGTCTGACTTAGACCAGATAGAGAACATCGGCCCTGCAGTTACAGAAAGTATACTTTCATATTTATCTGATGCGTATCATCAGAAGTTTATTCAGAAGCTTTTAGACAATGGTGTAAAGCCACGAGAATTCAAAAAAGCTGTTGGTAAATTTACAGGAAAAACTTTTGTGCTTACCGGTACACTCCCGACACTTTCCCGTGAAGAAGCCAAGAAAATGATTCTAGATAGAGGTGGCAAAGTCGCTGGCTCTGTATCAAAAGCAACAGATTTCGTAGTCGCAGGGGAGAGTGCGGGGTCAAAACTTGCAGGAGCACAGAAGCTTGGAATTGGTGTAATAGACGAGGATGAATTTCTAAAAATGGCAAAATAAAATCACAGGGGATACCTGTGATTTATGATTTTACTTTTTCTCTGGGTACATTTCGAGATAGAAAATTGCCATGCCTTTTTTAAGGTCGGTAACTACTCCGATAAAATCATTATCAAGATGCGGTTGTGATTCTCTGATGGGTGATATAGAAGCCCATTTTCCCCAAACAAGAAATGCATCGCTATAGTATCCAATTTCTTTTTCCACATCTCCCATACCTTCAATTTTTATGCAGTAGTACTTTATATCGTCGCTATCTTTTCCAGCACTCAGTTTCAATGTTGTTTTTCTTAAAATTGAGTTTACTATATCTAACTCGCCATATGGAGAGTTATTGAAATTTGTAGTTTGATTGGGAACTGTCGGTATAGTATAGCCGAGAAAATTCCTGTCTTTTATTTTCATATTATATTTTTTCTTCAATTTATCATAAAAAAACCATTTGTCAAATGAAATAATAATCAAAATACGCTATAATCTAAGGATGCAAAAGGCAGATATAGACAAATTGGCCGCATTGGCGCGCCTAGATATGAGTGATTCCGAGAAGGAGAGTCTGCTCGGAGACTTCGGTTCCATACTCGAATACATCGACCAGATTAGTTCTGTGAGTATTTCAAGTGCTGTAACTAGCCAAAATACAACTCTAAACGTAGTCCGTGAGGACATGGTTGTTTCTTCAGGTGACGATACACTCGGATTGATTTCAGAAAATCTACCTGAAAGCGCGGATGGTTTTCTAAAAGTAAAACAAATTTTATAGAAAATATAGGATGAAAATAGATTTAAATACTCTCACAATAGAATCTGCACACAACGCCATGAAAGCGGGCGAGTATAATGCGCGCGACCTGACGAATGCTTACTTGGAACAGGTTGAGAAAAAAAATAAAGATTTAAATATTTTTATTGAAGTTTTTTCTGATGCACTCGAACAAGCTGATCGAGCAGACAAAATGTTTAAAGATGGTTCTGCAACACTACTCACTGGTATTCCAATCGCACTCAAAGACAATATGCTCACAGAAGGCAAGACCGTAACTTGTGGTTCACACATCCTCGATGGTTATGTCGCAACCTATGATAGTACTATTGTAAAAATTCTAAAAGAAAACGGCGCAGTGATGCTGGGTCGCACAAACATGGACGAATTTGCCATGGGATCTTCGACAGAGACTTCATATTACGGTGTTACAAAGAATCCATATGATACATCTCGTGTGCCTGGAGGTTCATCTGGAGGTTCATCGGCGGCAGTTGCTGCCAATATGGCTCTCGCAGCACTCGGTTCAGATACTGGAGGTTCGATTCGTCAGCCAGCAGCATTTTGTGGAGTGGTGGGTATCAAGCCGACATATAGTACGATTTCACGATACGGCGTTATCACACTCGCGAGCTCATTCGATCAAGTAGGTCCTTTTACTCGCAATACTCGCGATGCGGAAATACTAGTTGACGCACTAGGTGTACCAGACAAAATGGAAGCGACATCAGTGGCAAAAGAGGATCGTAAAGTTGTGTTTGCAAATTCAAAAAAGATTGGTGTACCAAAAAAGTTTTTGACTGGACTCTCATCTGAAGTAGAAAAAAATATGACAGAGTCTATCAAGCATATGGAATCGCTCGGTTATGAAATAGTAGACGTAGGTCTACCGCTTATGCAGTATTCGCTTGCGGTGTACTATATCCTCCAGCCAGCGGAAGCATCTTCGAACTTGGCGCGTTTCGATGGAATACGATATGGGCTTCGAGAAGATGGAAAAAATCTAGAAGAAGTATATTCCAAGTCTCGCGGGATTGGTTTTGGCAAAGAGACTCGTCGCAGAATACTACTCGGAACATATGTGTTGTCGCATGGCTACTACGATGCGTATTACAACAAAGCCCTCGCACTTCAAAAAGAAATTACAAATGAATTAAAAGATATTTTCAAAACTGTAGACTTTATCATGATGCCGACCACTCCAACTCCAGCATTTAAAATAGGGGAGAAGTCTGATCCAGTTTCAATGTATCTTTCTGATATTTTTACAGTACCAGCGAATATTTCTGGGATGCCTGCAATATCGATTCCATCTGGTATTACTGAAAACAATTTGCCACTCGGAATGCAATTCATGGGACCACACCACAGTGAACACGAACTTTTCGAAGTCGGGAAAAAGTTTGAAGACAAGGTCCTCTTCAATCGACCTGTGTTAGAATAGTCATATGGCAGGAGCTCCAAAACCAAAACCAAAAGCATCGTCGGGTGGCGGCGGTATCAGTGCGATTCCATGGGTCATGGTATCTGTACTTGGAATACTGGCGCTTGTAGTTTTCTTGGGTCAGGGTGTAAAAGTGAATGAAGGCGGAGCTTTTCCTACATATCTAAACGTAGAGTTTCTTTTTTATAGGATTGTTGAATTACTTCAAGCTATCTGGAATGCGATAGTAAGTGGAGGAATTTTCAAAGTCTTGTCTATCATCTTGGGTATCATAGGAGTGCTCATGGCAGTACTGATTGCATACACCCATATTCGTATAAAAGAAATCGAAGAAGCGAAACACAAAGAGCTCGAGAAAGAGGGAATTATCGCAGAGCCTGTAATTGAAAAGAAAAATGAACGCTGGGAATCTATCGAGCGACACATGGATACTGAAAACGAAAATGATTGGCGTCAGGCGATACTTGAGGCAGATATCATACTAGACGAGATGGTGGCGCGTATGGGATACAAAGGGGACAATTTGGGTGAGAGATTGAAGAATATAGAAGCGAGCGATTTCAAAACTTTGCAAAACGCGTGGGAAGCGCACAAGGTTCGCAATCGCATCGCACACGATGGTTCAGAATACACACTCTCTCGACACGAAGCAAAACGCACTATCGAATTATACAAATCTGTTTTCCACGAGTTTGAATATATATAAAAATTAAATCCCTCACAGTGTGAGGGATTTTTAAATTATTCGGGATTTGCGAGAGCAATAAGCTCGTCACGATTCTTTTCAAAGAAATCATCCATCACTTTAGCATATACTTGATCTGCTTCATCTATCGCAGACTTGATTTTTTGTCCGATTTTCACGATTGCTTCCGGGTGGTCGAATGCCCAATCGTAAAAATTTTGCATATTTTTGAATATATCAAATATAGCTTCACTGTCTTTTGGTTTAGGAAAAAACAACTCTTCAACTTTATCGTTTATATCCACTATCCTATGAAAATTTCTCCCGAGCATTAGCTCTAGGATTTCGTAGGAGAGTCCAGGTCTTTCATAGGAAACCGGAGTGTAAGTGTATTTCACTTCATCTTCAAGCATGTATTCTTTCAGGTTTTTACACCCAATATCTAGGGTAGAAGCAAAAATACCTTTTTCTTTTCCTTTATCAATATCCAGATTGATTATGCCTAAAAAATGTTCGTGTGCTTTGCGTATACGTGGTGCATATTCAATTGCACGATTCCTACTTTTCTTCACAACTTCTGATAGTTTCACTAAATCACCGCTCTCTATAGTACCAATATCAACTCCAGGAAGACTGCTGTTTTGCATATGTTCATTTTTATAGAATATATTGGGGAAGCCCTCTATATTTCTCAGAGCTTGTTTCGAAGGAAAAGTTCTGTCAGTAAACCAATTGTTGAGTTCTCTTTTTTTGATATTACTCTCAATGAGGAGGTGTGCTAAATATTGTATAGTCCACTCTTTTTCCTCAGCTATGAGATTCAAGAGGTTCTGTAAAGATTGTGCGAAAAGACTTTTTTGTTTTTTCATAAATACAATTTGGCTTCTTTTTACCACATAAAATCATAAAAGGCAAATAATTAAATCCCTCACAGTGTGAGGGATTTTTTATTATATTTTTTATTTTGATTCCTTCCACGAATCCGGCGCAACGTATGCACAGAAGAGTGGGAAGTACTGCAATTCCGAATTTGCATATGCTATCCATATGTTGAATGGTCGGTCAACAACAAATTTCGGGCGTTCATTAAAGCTTATGCTACGCACCCCGGCCAGTGCTACGGCACTTTCTGCACGAACTCCGTCAAGTGTGATCTTCAGTTTATTTTGCTGAAGTGCTTGATTGATTATGAAGAAAGGTGAGTCACATCTTAATCCAACAATCCAGCTGATGTCCGGTTGGTCGTCCAAATCCACAAGTGGAATGGTTGCGTCACACGGTGTTTCTGAGTGGGTCATCGTGCGTGCCTGTTTGAAGATATGGTGGAACAAATCCAAACCAGATCTTTCATAATCAGCAATTTGGATAAACACACACAAGCCATTTCTCGTACGGATCATCAGTGTAGGATTAAGTCTGCCATTGTTTACAATACTTGCACCACTTTTGATTTGTGCAGCAGGGTAGTCAACACCTTCATGATTTACAGTTGCCGGATCTGCTTTTGCAAGCCATTTTGCCATGAGGTCCATAATTGTAACGACACCAAGGTCAAACGGCATTTTTTCATCCAACTGGATGTTGAATCCTTTATCCCTGAGAATCTTGTTAAGCTCTGGCGCATTATCGGAAATGAAGCTTTGAATTTCATCTTCCGGATATCGGATATGACTTGCTTCCTCCATCAGGCTCAGGAGTTCTATTTGAGCTTTGCTCCCTCCATTAAACTCGATACCCTTTTCCTCAAATTTTTTGAGGGCCATAAGCAGGGGGAAGATTGCAGCCGTGTGGCTGCTCAATTTGGTCAATGTTTTTTCTCTAGTATTCATTTGTCGATTTTTGCA
>DALYDX010000028.1:0-4526 GCA_031972835.1 Minisyncoccota bacterium
CGTACTAAACAAAAGATTGGACGCATCACAGGCTCCAAAGATTGAGGAAAATAAAAAAGCAGAAAATTAATTCTGCTTTTGATTTAAAAGATATCTTCTAGGATGCATTTAAGATAATGGCTATCTATTGCATCAAATATTTTTGCCTTTGTTTTGTTAAAAGGTTTTTTTGCTTCCTCGTCTCTCCATATTTGAGAGATTCTTTCGAAACCATACTTGTCCTGATAATTGTAAAAAAATTCATTTATAGTATCAATTATCGTTGGAATTACATCTTTTTTAATTGATTTTTTTTCACACAAAAGGTCAATTACAATCGATAATGCGTTTAACTGCACCATCAGATCTTTTGAGTGAACTTTCTCTATAACACGCAAGTATCCTTCCCAAAAAAGAGTCTCATTAATTTTGTCAGGTAATTCACGAATAACATATTCTTCCAGGTCCTTTATTCCAGCTGATGATAAATTTTGATATACCAGTATGGATAGTAATTCGTTTTTTAATGAATTACGAGACAATTTGAATCGATCAAATTTTATAGACATCAGAATATCGATAAAAAATTTCTCATCAATAAAAGTATCCCATCTTATTGAATCGAGTGATTCGAGTAATTTTTCAACTCTTGCTATATTGTACACAGACCCATGTTGTATATCAACAGTATCTTTGAGATGCCATATCAATGCTTTTTGGTATTCACCAGTATCAATCTTGTTTTTTATAAGCCATTCTGGCATGTCCATAAGAACATTTTCACTTTCTCGATTTATTGTGTATATAGGATATGCTACTTCATATTTTAATATATCGCTTATCCAATCAATCCAATCATTTTTTGTGTAAGACCACATGATATCTTCTACTTTATGCTGTTTTCTTTTTCCCATTTTTACTATATTTCGCTCATCGTACTACTCATAGGCACTTACGTCAAATATTTTTTTATGATAGACTCTATCGGTAATTGAATAGAGATATACACCCGCAAGCAACCGCCCTGGGTGCGCTTACGTTATTGAAATATGAAAAAAGGACAACCATCAGAAAAAATCATAGTTAAAGGTGCCAGGACTCATAACCTGAAAAACATCACCGTTGAAATGCCACGAAACAAGATGGTGGTTATTACTGGTATGTCAGGGTCTGGAAAGAGCTCACTTGCTTTCGATACAATCTTTGCCGAAGGTCAGCGACGGTATGTCGAGAGTCTTTCTGCATACGCGCGACAATTCTTGAACCAAATGCCGAAGCCAGATGTAGACGAGATCTCTGGACTGTCTCCTGCGATTTCAATCGATCAAAAATCTCGCTCAAACAATCCTCGTTCAACCGTGGCGACTATTACTGAAATCTATGACTATCTGCGTGTGCTATATGCACGTGTTGGAAGACCACACTGTCCGGAATGTGGTGATGAGATTAAAAAACTTTCCAATGAAGAAATTTTGAACTTTGTGCTTGAAAAAGTATCTGTGTATTCAAAGAGCAAGAAGAATAAAAAAGAAGTGATGGGTGTACAGTGGAGTGAGATCCCGATTCAAGTTTTTGCACCAGTCGTGCGCGGTAGAAAAGGCGAATACTACCAGCTTCTCTACGATATGCTCGGAAAAGGTTTCAATAAAGTTCGTATCGACGGTAAACTTCTAAATCTCCGTGATCGTATAGATATATCAAAAAACAAAGCTCACAACATAGATATATTTGTCGATGAACTTGCCTTACATGAATTCAAAGACGGTCCTACTGATGCACGTATGCGTCTATCTGAAGCTGTAGAGCGAGCAATACTTGAAAGTGATGGACTTGTGGTGATAAAAATCGCCGACGAAGAAACATTACTTTCTACGAAGTTCTCTTGTCCACGTGATGGTTTCTCTTTCCCAGAAGTAGAACCAAGGCTCTTCTCTTTCAACTCGCCATATGGTGCATGTCCGGAGTGTAATGGTCTAGGAAGTAAATTCTTTGGTGGTACAGAGCCTTGTGACATATGTCACGGGGCGAGACTTCGTGTGGAGGCACTTAATGTTTTTCTATCAACAAATGAATCTAAAAAAAGAGTAAACATAGTTGATCTTACAAAGCTTTCAATCAGTAATGCAGCAGATCTATTTGTAGATTTGAAGCTAACAGATCAAGAAAAAGAAATTTCAAAAGTTATTATCAAGGAGATCGAATCACGTTTAGAGTTCTTACTAAACGTAGGATTAGAATATCTTTCCCTTGATCGAAAGGCTAGTACTCTATCAGGAGGAGAAAGTCAGCGTATTCGTCTCGCGTCACAGCTTGGTTCACGACTTGTGGGTGCTATGTATGTGCTCGATGAGCCAACAATCGGTTTGCATCAACGTGACAATGACAAGCTCATAAAGACTCTCGAGAACCTACGTGATATAGGAAACACGATCATAGTGGTAGAGCACGACGAAGACACTATATATGCATCTGACTACATAATCGACATCGGGCCAAAAGCTGGAGTGCATGGTGGTAAGGTTGTTGTGTCTGGAGATCTCGCAGAACTTTTGGCCGCAAAGACTAATTCATCTAAGTCTCGCACTCTCGCATATTTGCGAAACGAAGAGGTAATTCCAATTCCAGAAAAACGCCGCACTCAAGACAAGGGTTCACTCAAGATCGCTGGAGGAAAAATTTTCAATATCAAAAATCTAAATGTAGAAGTTCCACTCGGTAAAATGGTTTGTATCACTGGAGTTTCTGGTTCTGGTAAAAGTTCATTTATGTACGAGATTCTACACAAGAACTTACAAGCTAGATATGAACGCAAATTCCGTAGTGCACAGACTTATAATTGCACAAGCTTTACTGGTACAGAATACGTATCTCGCGTGATACTGATCGATCAGTCTCCAATAGGTCGTACACCACGATCTAACTTGGCGACTTACACTGGAGCATTTACACATATCCGTGACTTATTTGCTGCAACCGAGGAAGCGCGTTTTCGTGGATGGAAATCAAATAGATTTTCTTTCAATGTTAAAGGTGGGCGATGTGAAGCCTGTGAAGGAAACGGAGAGATTGCAGTTGAGATGCACTTTTTGCCTACAGTATACGTAACTTGTGATGTGTGTAATGGAAAACGTTTCGACAAGGAAACTCTCACAGTCAAATACAAAAACAAAAATATCTACGATGTCTTGCAGATGACAGTCGAGGAGGCGATTGTCTTCTTCGAAGATATCCCAGCTGTGTACGATAGAGTCAGAACCCTTATGGATGTAGGATTGGGATATGTTGCACTTGGTCAATCTGCGACTACGCTTTCAGGTGGAGAGGCACAGCGTGTGAAAATCTCTAGTGAGCTTTATCGAACAAACATAGAGAAAACTATATACTTACTCGATGAGCCGACTGTTGGACTCCATTACGATGATGTAGCGAATTTACTCTCAGTTTTAAATCAACTTGTACAAAAAGGTAATTCAGTTGTTTTAATTGAACACAATCTAGATATTGTAAAATCTGCAGATTACATAATCGATATTGGTCCTGAGGGTGGTATTGGTGGGGGAGAGATAATCGCGAAAGGAACCCCAGAAGAGGTTGCGAATTCGCCAAAATCTCATACTGGTAAATATCTAAAGAAGGTTCTGAAGAGGAAATAAAAAAATGAGGGGATTACCCTCATTTTTATCTATTTCAATTTCTTGTATTTTCTGACAACTTTTTTGCCTTCTTTTTTGAAAATAACTTTTCCTTTTCTTTTAAATATATATCCGATCCTCTTTTGTTTTTTAGGTCTTTTTTCTCCGGTTTCTTTGTAGAAACGATCCCAGAGTTCTTCAAAATCGATTCCTTCTCCTCGAGTGATGATTCCACCTTTTAATTTGAAATTCATTTCATCTGAATTTGGCACTGGAGAGCTTGTGAAAAATATTTGTTGAATTTTTTTCTTCTTGCCCTTGTAGATAAGGTAGCCGGCTTTTTCATTGAGCCAGTGTTTAAAAGTTGTGTCGAATCCGCTCATGTTTTTTAAATTTTTCTTAACTTTATACCTGCCAATAATACTTGTCAAATAAAAAAAACGAGGGGGACTGTTCCTCGTTTTACATTTTATTTTGTTATCTCTTTTTGCAAAAAATAAAATATTTTTGCGGGAGACACATAATCATCTCCGTTGAATATTTTTCCCATTGTTCCCAATATGTCTGATCGGGAGATATCGATCTTTCTATTTTTTGGAAAATATCTCCAAAATAGTAGTTCATATTTTAATAAATCTAATACCTCTTTTGGTATCTCAGTAAGAGTGTTTTTCATTTCCTCAATAAGGAATTTGATTCTCTTTACTGATACTTCTTTGTCCTCTTCTATTTTATAGATGAGAACGCTAAATTTTTTGAATGTTGCTCCTCTGCTTTTTGTTCCTGCCAGATCGAGTGCTAATTTCTGTACATCAGGATATCCATTGCTTAACCTGAAATACTTTAACGGGTGTTTTGGATCCATTTTTTATTTTTGCTCACTCTACACTCTTCTGGTATACTTGTCAAACATGA
>DALYDX010000029.1:0-4266 GCA_031972835.1 Minisyncoccota bacterium
CGCTTGCAGAGTGATATGATTTTTTCCATTAAATTGTCTTTTTCTTTATTTTCCATATATTACGGCTGAACTTTCTCCATGCCAGTTACAAAATTATTATCATTATATAGAGCTGTAGTCAATGCAGACCTTGAACTTCTGATAACTGTATTCGTAAATACATCTGAACCTGTGAGCACTGTTTCAAGCAATATCTGTGGTGCTGTACCGATCTGACTTGTCGATGGAGTGAGTGCAATTTTAAACGATGCTTCACGAAGTGCTGTAGTGAGTCCGGTTCCTCGCAAGACATTGCCGAGCTTCCATGTGACAGTACGAGTTGTCTCATCATAGGAGATAGTTTCATTTGCAGGATATGTAGATCCAACATATTTGATATACGTAGGTAAAACTGCTTTTGCTTCTGCTCCAGTTACATCAGAAGCGGAATTTGTAACTGACCAAGTAACTGTATATGTTGTCTCTTGTTCAGCTCTTGGTGGAACAGGTCCTGTGTTTACAAAAGGTCCTTGGAAATGCAGTGCCTTGCCTGCGATTTGAAGATCAGTCATAACTTTCACTGTTTTACGTTGGAAGTTTGTAACCTCACTCACGAGACCACCGAGAGATGGCTGTTTACCTTTTATACTAATCTCTACAGAAATCGAAGGATTTTCAAGTAAAGTATTACCAGAATAAAGTGGTATAGAAGATAGATTAAAAGATACTGTTCCACTGTCACCTGGCTCTACAGCCATAAAGTCACTGAACGTACTCTTGTCCCAAATAATTTTATTGTTCAGAGAGTCATAGAAACCGTTTGATGCTTCAAGAGAACTTTCGTTGTATGCATTACCATTTATAACGGCTGTCATCTCTAGGTCTGTAACTCGTGTCGGTAGATTATTTGTCCAATTTATTTCAAATTTTACATCTTTGCCACTTGTAACTACTATATTGTCTGCACTAGAACCGTTTACAATAATATCTGTTTCCAAAAATGGCTTCTTGATCAAGATAATATGCGATAATGATGTATATGTTACAGCCATCTCAGTTACATTACTTGGTGATGCCTCCCCGGCATAGACTCTAAAAGCACGCTCTTCACCATCTTGCCCCGAGAGAGACCCTTTTATAATTATTTTTTTCTCCATACCTTCTGCAAGATCACCAAGCTGCCAGATATTGCTTCCAGAAGCAGGCACTGGAGTGGCATCGCTAAATCTAAATCCTGACGGATACTCTATACGCATAAGCATATTGTCTACACTGCTTGGAGCACTCGAAGCAACTGTAACAGTCAGAGTTATGTCTTGATTGTTCGCTGACTCAGTAGGGGCATCAACTGACAGAGCAAGTGGAGCAGAGTTTATAGTTACTGGAAAAGTTACATCTTTTACAAATATCGCACTTGAACCTTGGATTCTATATTCAAGAGAAGCTTTTATTTCTTTTACACTACCCTGCTCTCCAAATAAAACAGCTTTTATATTTTCTGAGTGTGTTCGTCCTGATCCAATAGTACCAACTTCTATTCTAGGCAATCTAACTATGTCGCTACCAGATTCAGTCACTCCGCCTTTTGGATACTCAACGAGTAAGTCAGCAAGTTCGAGTGCAACAGAATTTCTATTTGTAACTTCAATCTGCAAAGAAAGCTCCTCTCCACCTGCAGCAAAAGAGTTTCCTAAAATCACTATGTCTATATTGTCATTTGAAACTGTAGCTGGTCCACCAAAAAGTTTATATCCAGCAAACACCAAAGAACCCAAAAGTATTATGAGTGAGTAAATAAAAATTTTCTTAAAAAAAGTAGGTTTCATTGAATCAGATATAGCATCAAATTTTGATATTTTATTATTTTCGGGCTCTTTTTCTTCTACCCAAGTCTCAGGCACCGCAAATTCCTTTTTGTGTAGGACACCTACGTGTTTTTTATTTACCACAGGATCGTCCTTGGTATAAAGATGTTTTGCGAGCTCATTTAAAGTATCTGGAGCTTCATTTTTTCCGTCCATAAGGAAAAGTATATCATAAAATATAGATAAAATAAGCGATTTGTATACTACAACTGACTCTCCTTGAGGGCTCGATTTATTTCAAAAAGAATAGTTTTCTTTTCAAGCTGGGCATATATTTCTCGGTTTGGATCAAATGCTTCATCTAGATATGGAGCAAAAGTATCTGTAGAGCCAATATAACCAAGGTGATGCAATATACGAAGCACTAGGCCAAGTTCGGCTTTTTGTTTTGATGTGTCTGACAGCGACTCCTGATTGAAAAAACGAAAACCAGAAAGTAAGTCTTCAAAAATTCTTTCATTTGCCTCTTCGCCCGCGCAAAGTCGCATAACCAGTGCGCCGACTTGCCCAAAGACATTGAATATATATCGATCGCGTATTGCATTTACAAACGATTCGCGAGGCATAGCTGTGGTCACACGCCACATTTCTTTACCCCGCACAAGATCAATCTCTGCATATGAAAAATCTTGTAACGCAAATCGGAGCTTTGATCGTTCTGTGCGAATACCTTGTACGACCGCACTAATAAAACCAAGCTCTTGGGTGTATAAGTGGAGGACTTTATTTGCCTCGCCGGTATTTTTACTGCCGAGTATTATCGCGTGGGTATGATGAATGTGGTGCATAATATTAGCAAATAGTGATATTACCAAGAATTATATTTTTTAATATCCAAATCTAAAATTTCATCTGGATTGCGTTCGTTTTCTAGAAAATCATCAAATTCATCCGCATAAAGTGAGTGTTTGTCGATATATTTTACCTTATCTTTCGTATCACCTAAAACTAAATCTTGCTTAACTCTTGCAATCTGGCCCCTCTTTTTTCTCTCAAGCTTTTCTGGCTTTAGGTTCTTTAGAGTTTTAAGATTATCTCTGCTGCCAGATTTATCTTTATCGTATTTATTAAATTTTCTAATCTCATAAGGTGTTTCACTTTGTAATTTACTAGCACTAAAAGATCTCCGCTCTGAAATAGATTCTTGGAGTTTATCCAACTCTTTCGCATGTGTACCTCGATCATCAATATACTGTGGATCAGTATCTTCTTTTTGGTATCCATACTCAGCCATCTTTGAGTTATAAAAATCCACGTCAGCTGGATCACTCATATCCAAGTAATGACCAAAATGATACTCACGTGGAGTATGTTTCATACTATCCAGCTTGACTTCATCTTCATCTGGAAGTTCATTTACTGGAGATTCATCTAAAACATCATTTTCCCCATATTTTTTCCATACTTCATCTTCCAAGTCTCTAACCTCGTCGATAGGCATGAAATCATATTTGTTGTGCTTGGCTATCTGACTTTCTGGATCTTCCTCGAACTGTTCTGGCAAGAAACCCATAGAATTGAAGTTTTTCATAAAAATATTATACCAGCCAAGAAATATAAAGAAAAACCGCTCAAAAGCGGTTTTTAATCATACGCCTATCGGCTTAGATTTTGATTTTTTTTCGACAATCGGAATTTTGTAATTCCAATACATAACTTGAATTACAAATATTCCCCACAAAGATGCTATGGCTATAAGACCTGCGATATTGGAATCAATAACACCAAGAAAAAATATTATTCTTGAAAAAACAAAGACTACTATCAAAAAACTTATACCTGCACCCAGTGTTATTTTATTATATTCAGTTCGACTTTTTTTACCAAAAAATCCATTACCTGAAAATAGATCCGCTAAGTAAAAAACAGTAATAATCCAAATAGACAAAAAAATCCAGATACTTATTTGATTTTTTGCCAATTCTCGAGAGACTTCATTTTTATACAAAATATTCCATTCTCCGTCGAATTTAATAATTTGCTCATATCGAACATTCCAGGCTTTTTTAGGGAAAATTGGTAGATTTAAAAATCTACCAAAATCTCTTTCCCTTTCCACAAATGTTACAACGAGTTGTTCATTCTGATTTTTGAATAAAAATACTGCGTCTTCCTTGGAAATATGTTTTGGCTTACTCCTGGTGACATATTTTGGTACATCAAACTCAGGATCTATGGCTGCTTTTAATTCAAAAGCTAAAAATAAAAAGAATAATACTGCGAGTAGTTTAGTTTTTCTCATAAGTACTTTTTTATCAAAGTACTCCTAAAAAATCAGACTGTCAAGCTAATTAGGCTCTGTATTTATCGGATGATATTTTCTCCAGTATTTTCTCCATGGAGTATATAGGAGGAATATAAATACACCGGCAAGTGCCGAGTAGGCGCCGAGAATGAGAAAGTATAGAAACCAACAAAGTTC
>DALYDX010000030.1:0-3676 GCA_031972835.1 Minisyncoccota bacterium
TCCATTTTTTATTTTTGCTCACTCTACACTCTTCTGGTATACTTGTCAAACATGAAAATATCTGACTTAAAAAAATTGAAAATTCCTGACGCTCCAGGTTGTTATTTCTTTCGAGACAACAAAGGGGTTCTGTATATAGGTAAAGCCACTTCGCTCCGCTCTCGTGTGCGAAGCTATTTTGGCAAGGATGTGATCAATACCCGTGGTTCGCATATTGTAGATATGGTCTTTAAAGCACGTACGCTGACATTCCAGGAAACTGACTCAGTTCTAGAAGCTTTGATACTTGAAGCGAATTTGATCAAGAAATATAAGCCATATTACAATACAAAAGAGAAAGATGATAAAAGCTGGAATTATGTTTGTATTACGGACGAAGAATTACCGAAGATCATAATCGAGCGTGGTAAAAATATTGATTTCAAAAAACTAAAAGCAGGAAGCAGTAATCTGAAAGCTATCTATGGTCCATATACGAACGGAAGTGCATTGAAAGAAGCTTTAAAGATAGTCCGTCGCATCTTTCCATTTATAGACAATAGTTCTGCACATAAAGATAAATATGAGTTCTATCGACAGCTGGGTTTAACTCCAGACACAACAAACCGAGAAATTGCAAAGGAGTATAAAAAAACAATCAAGAACCTAGAACTTTTCTTTTCTGGCAAGAAGGCACAAATAATTTTAAGCCTCAAGAAAGACATGATGCGTCTTGCAAAAATTCGTGAGTTTGAAAAAGCTGGAGAAATAAAGAAAACGATTTTCGCATTAGAGCATATTCATGATGTATCTCTCATAAAAACCGAGAATATAGAGGAGGGGAGAATAAACAAGTTTCGTATCGAAGCCTATGATATCGCTCATATGTCAGGCAAAAACATGGTTGGTGTGATGACAGTAGTGGAGAACGGCGTCCCAGTAAAATCAGAATATAAAAAGTTTATTATCCGTACGCAATCTGGAGCAAATGATACCGGTGCGCTCGAGGAGATGCTCTCGCGTCGTTTTCGACATACAGAGTGGGGAGTGCCTGATCTTGTTGTGCTCGATGGTGGAGTAGCTCAGCTAAATATAGGCAAGCAAGTACTCAAAAGATATCAATTTAAAATTCCGATTGTTTCTGTGGTTAAAAATGAAAAACATAAAGCTCGAGAGATCTTGGGTGAAAAGTCTGACATAAAAAACCGCGAAGCTTCTATCGTACTCGCGAACTCAGAAGCACATAGATTCGCAATTACATTCCACAAGCTCCGTCGTGGAAAAACATTTCTTTCTTAACACCTGTTGCTAGAGCCTAATGCCTAGTTTTTGCTATACTGATTACATGATTCGTGTAGGTATACTCCGAGGTGGAAATAGTAATGAATATGAAGTCTCGCTTAAAAGTGGTGAGATGCTACTTAAACATTTGCCACGCGACCGATATGAACCAGTAGATATATTGGTAGACAGGGATGGTATCTGGCATATGCGTGGTCTGCCAATTGAAAAAGATAAACTCGGTAGATTCGTAGATGTAATATGGAACGCACTGCATGGTGGTGCGGGTGAAGACGGTAAAATTGCACAGGAACTTGAAGCACTTGGGATTCCCTATACTGGATCAGGTCCGTTTGCAGGAGCACTCGGTATGCACAAAAGATTCTCAAAAGAGATTGCCGAGAAAGCTGGGCTCAACATCGCAAACGATATTCTTATTCCAAATTTTATTACTCAAGATGAACTTCCTTTTGAGCAATACATGACTGAGGCTGCAAAATATATTTTCAAAACTCTTCCACCTCCATGGATAGTGAAGCCAGTTAGCGGCGGGTCTTCGATTGGTATCAAACTTGCGAGAACTTATGAAGAGTTACTTGATACACTGCTTGGTCAATTAGAAACAGAGGGCGATATACTTGTCGAGGAATATATACATGGCAAAGAAGCTACTGTGACAACTCTCGAAGGTTTTCGTGGAGAAGACGTATATTCTTTTTTACCTATTGAGATTCGGAAAAATCCGAGCGATATATTTGATTATGAGACAAAGTATAATGGAGAAGCCAAAGAAATTTCTCCAGGTAAATTTAGTTCTAGTGAGCAGAAATTACTTCAGGATTACGCACGCATAATGCACAAAGCGCTCGGCGCACGACACTATACACGTAGTGATTTCATAGTTTCAAAAAACGGGGTATATTTTATTGAGATCAATACATTGCCTGGACTTACAAGTGAATCGCTTGTACCAAAATCATTTGAACCAGTAGGAACCAACTTCTCTGAATTCGTAGATCATGTTTTGAAACTCGTGACAGAGAAAAAATAAAAAACCGCTTATATAAGCGGTTTTGAATTTAAGTATTATTCCTATTTAGAATTTTCAATATATGCATCCTGAATCTTGCTTCTTATAAATGAAGAAGTGTTAGTAAAAACGATTTTTTTGTGTATTTCATCGTACTCATATTTCAGAATAAGTTTTCCAAAGCATTCATCTGCAAAACCTTCTGTGATTGTTTCTACTCCTTTAAAATCAAAGTGAAATTTGTCGGTAGATTCCCAAGCATTCTCCACACTCTCTCTTACTGAAGCTGCGGTAAATCTTGTGCCAGGATTTTTGCCATAATTAATAAATTCAATTGAAAGTACTATTTCATTTTTGGTTTCCATATAGAACAATTTATATGCACACACAGTATAAGACAAAGTCATATTTGTCAAATATAAAACTTATGCTATAGTTGTAAAAAAAGTTTCTTATGAAAGGAAAATTTGTTGTAGTACAGGCATCATTAAAAGATATTTTTGAATTACGTCACAAAGTATTACGTCCGGATTTACCAAAATCATCCGCTATGTTCGAAGGTGACTATGAGTTGTTTACCTATCATTTTGCAGTTTACAAGACCAGAAATGGAAATCCTATCGGGAAAGCACTTTGTTGTGCAAGCTTCAAATTAGACAGGCTGAACAGAAAAGATTCATATCGATTACGTGGAATGGCAACCGATGAAAAGTGGCAGGGAAGAGGACTCGGGTCGCTGCTTATATCCCATGCAGAAAGTTTTATTTCCAATAAAACCGGGATAAAACTTTTTTGGTGTAATTCTAGATCTAGTGCGGTTAAATTTTATTACGAGCGTGGTTGGCGCGCGTTTTCTGAGGAATTTGAAATCAAAGGTGTTGGTCCATATTTTAAAATGCTGAAGGAATTGAAGTGTGAAACTGCATAAGTTTGATTTTTTGAAAATAAAATATTGAAATACAACTTATATAAAATACTTTGGGGGACGATAGCGAAAGCGAGTCCCAATAGGGCGTAAAAAGTCGTCCTTGTACACACTACCCAGAGATCACATTTTTTATAAGTGAACCAGTAGCTAACGCGGATCGTATGCCCATGTTGCTAAGAGAAAGTCAGTGCCAAATCGACGTGCCAGCCGGCGCGGTTAAACGTCTACTGATGGGTTCAGCATTTCAAAACCCTGTCCGAATAGGACAGGGTTTTTATTTTGGTTGATCCTATTGGAATTCCCTCTGACTCATTTGTGGTCAGGAATAATTTTCTCATCGTCACTCGAAAATTTTCACGACCCTGACACTCGGTATTTTATATAGCTACCCAAAACATACCTACGTCTTCCACACTCACGAAAAAACCTGCAACTCTGCAGGTTTTTCTGTTTGGTGG
>DALYDX010000031.1:0-3325 GCA_031972835.1 Minisyncoccota bacterium
GGATGTCTATTGATCGGGGTTTTTCTGTATTTAGTTATAGGACCCAAAAATTTTCGAATTCGTAAAAATAGAATGGGACAGGTGATCAAAGTAGCAAGCTATAAAGAAGATGACCACAAAGGGAAGTCGGACAATGAAAAGATCGCTACCTATACACATCTTCTCATGAAGGAGAATCCTCATCTTATGAAAACAGAATTTGTGGGCGATGACGATCTGCTGGTGTGGATTCAATCTATAATAAAAGATATGGCTATGTGCTATGTTTTTCAAACAAGTAAGACGATGTTCGTTTCTGATCTTATATATGTAAGAGATAAATTGAAAGAATCTTTTACAAAAGACAATATGGCAACATTTTGATATCAATTCACTCGAAAGGGTGAATTTTTTTATGTGGTTAATAGATGATTCTGGAGTATAATTATATTATGAAAACATTTACTACATATTCAGAGCTTTTAAAACCATCATGGGCTCCACCCTCGTGGATATTTGGACCCGTTTGGAGTGTCCTCTATATACTTATCGCGTATTCATTTGGAACAGTTTTTTACAAACTCGCAACCAAGCAAATCCCTTTTATCGTGGCGCTCCCATTTATCTTGAATCTGATATTCAATTTTTCCTTCACATACTTTCAGTTCGGTCTCAAGAACAACACTCTCGCTGCGATAGATATACTGCTCGTACTAGGTACGCTCGTGTGGGCGATGATCGCAATATTCCCACATACTCGATGGATCACTTATATCCAAGTTCCATATCTACTCTGGGTAACTTTTGCAACAGTGCTTCAACTCACAATCACATTTATAAATAGATAAATAAAATATATGAAAAATATTATTTTTAAAATATTCTCCATCACTACTCTTCGTTTTCTAATGGGGTTTATCTTTCTCTGGGCGTTTTTAGACAAGACTTTTGGCTTAGGGTTTGCAACTACTTCGGAGAAGGCTTGGATTGCTGGGGGGAGTCCGACAACAGGATTCCTCGCAAATGCTGTGCAAGGACCTTTCGCTCCATTTTTCAATAGTCTAGCTGGAGTTGCTCTGGTTGATTGGTTGTTCATGTTGGGACTTCTCTTTGTTGGAGTAACGCTAATTTTAAATAGATATGTGAAGTGGGGAGCAATCGCAGGTATCGTAATGTTGTTGCTTATGTACGCGGCTCTGCTTTTTCCTGAAAACAATCCTTTTGTCGATGACCACATCGTATACGCAGTACTCCTAGGATATATCGCACTACACTCTAGAAAATAAAAATAAACAGGCTGTAAGATAGTTTTATATGAAGAAGAATTTTGTCATCAAAACAAAAGTTTGGCGATGGCCGGGTGACGGCGGTTGGCACTTTGTAACCCTCGACAAAAAGCTTTCGCAAGATATACGAAAAGTGTTTACAAAAGGTTTTGTAAAAATCCGTGCAGAGATTGGCGACAGCGCTTGGGATACGTCACTTTTTCCTCACAAGGAATCTGGATATCTACTCTGTGTAAACAAGAAAATCCGCTCCAAGGAGGGGATTTTCGAGGGTGATGAGGTGAGTATAAAGGTAAAGATACTTTAAGCTTTTTTTAGAAATTCTGTTTTTAGAACAATACCTTTCATGCCGTCTACACTGCATTCTATTTCGTTTGGTTCATCAGTCAGACGGATACTTTTAACTTTCGTGCCTTTCTTTATGACAATCGAACTACCTTTTAATTTTAAGTCTTTGATCAAGATCACAGAATCTCCGTGTGCGAGAGTGTTTCCGTTGCTGTCTTTTGTTTCAATCAAATCCTCTATTTCATCTTCGTCTGTTTCGTTCATAACGATGATTATATACTCAAATTGATCAAAATGGTAGAATGCGATACATATGCAAGAACACCCAAACAATCCACTACAAGGCAAGACTCTCGAGGCCATACTCACTTTTTTGGTTGAGCAATACGGCTGGGAAGAGCTCGGCAACCAGATCAATATCAATTGTTTTATAACTGATCCAAGTATAAAGTCTAGTCTGACATTTTTGCGCAGAACCCCATGGGCTCGCAAGAAGGTTGAAGATCTGTATATCTATACTGCAAAGAAAACGAATCTGAAATAATCACTATTATGACGATTATTTTAAATTCAAAAGAAAAGAAGTTTTTCAAAGTTAAAAAGACACGCAACGGGAAAGGTGTTTTTACACTTTTTGATTTCAAGCAAGACAAGAAACTTTTTGAAGTAAGAGGGAAGTTTGTTGAGTGCAACGAAGATGATGATATGGATGAGACAGAGAGATCAAATGCGTATCGATTCGACAGTGACCTTTTTATTAGCCCAAAAGACAGACTGGCAGATATGGTAAATCATTCTTGTATTCCAAATGCCAAAGTTGTAAAAGAAAAAAATAAACTCTATATATATTCGATTTGTGCTATATCGAAAAATGCAGAAGTTCTGTTCGACTATTCTACGATAATCGCCTCAGACGACATATGGACCATGAAATGCAATTGTGGAAGTGATAAGTGTAGAAAAATCATAAAGAATTTTAGTAAATTACCGAAATCAATCCAGGCTAAATATAGAACAGAAAGTATTGTCCCGGAGTTTATCTTGAGAATAAAACCATAAAAAGCTGTACTATTTGGCAAAATTAGTTTAATATTGAGGATATGGCAAAAAGAACAAGTCAGGATGTAAAGCCTCAAAATCATCACCCTCGCAAGACAAAAAAGCGTCTTGCTGTAAAAAAGGCGATGCTTGCGGCTCGAAAACCAAAGTTAAATCGAAAAAGTAAGAGAAGAAAGTAAAATCTCGCAAAAACCCTCATAACCCGAGCGGTTTTTTGTTTTTAGATGTTTCAGGTAAAGATGTTGTATAATTAAAATATGAAAGGATATAAAGACAATATAGAAAAACTAACACAGGAAAACGGAGCTTTTCGTAAAGTTCTGTACACTGGTAAGCATTCTCAGTTAGTGCTTATGAGCCTGGCTCCAAATGAAGATATTGGTATGGAAATTCATAGTGACAATGACCAATTTTTCCGATTTGAAAAAGGGAACGGACAAGTCATAATCGATGGCAATACCTACGATGTTACCGATGGTGACGCTGTTGTCGTGCCATCTGGCGCAGAACACAACGTGATCAATACTTCATCGACCGAGAGTCTAAAACTCTACACACTGTACTCACCAGCTCATCACAAAGATGGAATCGTACGCGCAACAAAACAAGATGCGATTGACCAAGAAGCAGAATTTGACGGTATAACAACAGAATAAATATATGAAAAGTAGTGAAATGTATGACTGCATAGTTGTTGGAGGTGGAGCGAGTGG
>DALYDX010000032.1:0-3223 GCA_031972835.1 Minisyncoccota bacterium
TATTTTTACATTCTATATTTTTTGTTTTTCCATTTATCGGCGATTTTGACTCGAGTGAGTGAACGTTCTAGTTCGGCCTCATAGTGTTCGAAGTTTACATCCTCAGTATTGTGTTTCATCTTCATGATCTCGTCAGCACGAGCCTTTGCTTTCGATACTGCATCGTCAGTAATCTCAGATACATGCTCGGCGAAATCAGCGAGAACTTTTACCACGTTTCCTGACACTTCTATAAATCCTCCCGACACTGCCATTGGGATATATTCATCGCCCGTTTTCGCAACAACATCGCCTGATGCAAGTGTAGATATGAGAGGAATGTGGTCTGGAAGGATTGTAATCTCCCCTTCGGTGGTCGGCAAAGTAACCAAATCAACCGCTTCGTCGAGGACGATACGCTCCGGAGTGATTATTTTGAGTTGTAGTTGTTTGTTTGACATATTATTTACAATGAAAAGGATACCATAAAATATTGATATATAGAAAATCTAAATAGTTGACAATAATAGTTATATAATATATAATATAAAAAAACCGAATATGATTTCAAAAATTTTAAAAACCATTTTTTGTATCTTGATTCTACTTATAGGACTTGTTCTTATTGGTATGGCAATTGAACCCGTTATTAAAATACCGTCTATGAGCGAAACTGGGGCTGGATTCTTTTTTATTTTTAGTGGATCCTTATGTGCAATACTGGGTATAATAGGTCTTGTAAATATTCATGTAGAAGATACTTAAGGTTCTTAAAAGACCCGTGTAAAATATTTTACACGGGTCTTTTTCTTTTAAAATACTTTTTATCTTCGACTCATAGGTTCGTTCAAGACAAGTGTATTGAAAAGCACTATTCAAGTATACTACTTGTTTTTTACAACGCTCCCTTCATATAAAACTCCTGCTCAGGCTTGTCATCATGCTTTCCATCCAATATCTCGCGGAATGAACGTACTGTATCAGCAAGCGAAACGTATTGTCCTGGTGCGCCAGTAAATTGTTCTGCAACGAAGAATGGTTGTGAGAGGAATTTCTGGATTTTACGAGCGCGGACAACGAGGTCTTTGTCTTCTTGAGAAAGCTCTTCCATACCAAGGATCGCGATGATGTCTTGGAGGTCCTTGTAACGTTGCAAGATACGTTGCACTTCACGAGCAACTTCGTAGTGTTCCTTGCCGACTATGTTTGGATCAAGAATTGTAGAAGATGAGTCTAGCGGATCAACAGCTGGATAAATACCGAGTTCAGAAAGTGAGCGGTTGAGCACCACTGTTGAGTCGAGGTGGGCAAATGTCGTCGCTGGTGCTGGGTCGGTAAGGTCATCAGCTGGCACGTAGACTGCCTGCACAGAAGTAACAGAACCTTTGTTTGTAGAAGTGATGCGTTCTTGCATCGCTCCCATTTCTGATGCGAGTGTTGGTTGGTAGCCCACAGCAGATGGAATACGTCCGAGAAGTGCGGATACTTCAGAACCAGCTTGAGTGAAGCGGAAGATGTTGTCGATGAAGAAAAGCACATCCTTTCCTTCTTGGTCACGGAAGTTCTCGGCCATTGTGAGACCTGTAAGAGCAACGCGCATACGAGCTCCTGGTGGTTCATTCATCTGACCGAACACCATGGCTACTTTGTCGAGCACGCCTGAGTCTTTCATTTCGTGGTAGAGGTCGTTTCCTTCACGAGTACGCTCTCCAACTCCAGCGAATACAGAGTAACCTCCATGGTTTGATGCGATGTTGTGGATGAGCTCTTGGATAACAACAGTCTTGCCGACACCCGCTCCTCCGAAAAGTCCCACCTTTCCTCCTTTTACAACCGGACAGATAAGGTCGATAACTTTAATACCAGTTTCGAGGATCTCAGTTTTTGTAGATTGATCTACGAAGTCAGGTGCTTCACGGTGAATAGAAGAAAGCTTTGCAGTTTTTTTCACTTCTTCTTTTCCATCGATTTGTTCTCCAAGTACGTTGAACATGCGACCCAAAACTGGTGCGCCGACTGGGACAGAGATAGGAGCACCTGTGTCTGTGACTTCTTGCCCACGAGAAAGACCGTCAGTTGTATCCATCGCAATAGAACGTACGATATTGCCTCCCACGTGTTGCTCGACTTCGAGAGTGAGCATTTTGCCGTTGTTGTCGACAGTAAGCGCGTTATAAATAGCTGGTAGATTCTCTGCGAATTCTACGTCTACGACCGGCCCGATAATTGATGTGATTTTTCCTTTCATATGTTTTGTACTTGGATTAATAATGGTTAATAATGACTAATTTGTAAACTTTCTATAAATTGTTGTTTTAATTTCTCAGATACATCTCCCTCGGTGTCTGTACAACAATCATTACTGTACATCACATTTACCCAATAAGGAAAACTTTCTATTTTGGGATCAATGATAAATGTAATACCTGACCAGCCTCCATCTCCATCTGATTTAGTAAAAATAGTATATGGATTTTGAGATATTTTCGGCAAATAATCTTCTTTAACGTTTTTTAAATACTCAATATCTGCCACTTTCCAACTTCCACTTACATACTGTACAACGGGGCCAATATCACCAAGTTGATCATAGGCATACATATCCCCTTCTTCAGGCTTATCAATGAGATAAATCCTTGCCTCCACCCACCCAGGAATGATTACAGAGTAATTAATTGTGAGACAGTTTGCGGGTATATTTTTATCACAAATTTTTTTACCATTATCTACCTCTTCAGTGTCAGCAGAAATACTAGTAAAAGTTTTTGCAGCAGTTCTTAATTCCTGAAATTCTTCAAGGGCTGTATACGATGCTTTTACTTTATCTTCGGTAACTTGAATTTCTGAAAAATCTTCTGATACCCGTTCTTCTTTTCCAAAAATAACTAACAAAACGATTGCTAAGGCAAAAAGTAGAACTATTAAAATTGCAGTTGTTTTTTTCATACTAACTTACTGACGCCATACCTGCGCTAATTTCTGATATTTCTTTCGTGATCGCAGCCTGACGGGCTTTGTTGAATGCGAGTGTCAGGTCATCTATCATTTCTCCTGCAGCCTCAGATGCATTCTTCATCGCCATCATGCGAGATGATTGTTCAGACGCACTAGACTCCAAAAGCATTTGATATACCTGTGAGCGAGCAAGCTTCTCTACAAGTGCAGACATGAGAACCTCATATCCTGGTTCGAAAGTATACGCAACTGGTGCATCTGCCTTCTCCTTGTGCTCTCCACCCAAATG
>DALYDX010000033.1:0-3046 GCA_031972835.1 Minisyncoccota bacterium
GTAAAGATAACTAAAAATAAAGAAAAAAGAGTAAAAATCTGGATATTTCTCATATCTTATAAGTTTTTGGTTTTTTGATTTGTGAACTTTTATACTTAGTATTGTACCATTTTTATCCCTGTTTTGTCAATACCCTCCCCGAGGGCCTCCTTTCTTGCTATACTAGCTATGTCTTATAGGATTTTCTGTATTTTATTACTATTTCCTAACACCTATAACCTGACACCTACTCAATATGTTAATCCCAACAGTCCTAGAAAAATCACAATTTGGCGAACGAGCATATGATATATACTCTCGCCTTTTAAAGGAGCGTATTATTTTTTTAAACGACGAAGTGAACGACTATACCGCAAACCTAGTTATTGCTCAGCTCATATTCCTAGCTCACGAAGATCCAAAGAAAGATATCCAGCTATATATCAACTCCCCAGGTGGATCAGTAACAGCTGGTATGGCGATATACGACACAATGCAATTCATAAAACCAGATGTGTCTACTATATGTGTAGGTATGGCAGCTTCCATGGGCGCGGTACTACTCGCGGGTGGAGCAAAGGGTAAAAGATTTGCGTTGCCAAACTCTCGCATGATGATCCACCAAGTTCTCGGTGGAGCTGAAGGTCAGGCAAGTGATGTTGAGATTCGTACACGTGAACTTTTGCGCATGAAGAAGATGCTGAACGAACTTCTCTCAAAACACACTGGACAAAAGCTTGCAAAAGTTGAGTCTGATGCAGATAGAGACTACTTTATGACATCAGATGAGGCCAAGAAATACGGCCTGATCGACGAAGTGATCGTAAAAGCTAAAGTATAAAAAACAAAACCCCATAAATATGGGGTTTTGTTTACACGGTCTATTGGGTAAGTCCGTGACAACACACCCCTGCTCTGCTAATATAAAGACATCGAACTTATAAACAATTACTTTTACTTATTAGATTTTAAATGCTTTTTTGAAGGAAAAATCTCTGAAACACCCGAAATGAAACTAAAAAATACTAAAATTCAAATAAAAATCACTCAAAACGCGCCAATCTCTCGTAGGTAATTACAGATTTTATGAACATACATTTATTGACCTTCATCGGTATCGCGCTTGCGATCGGTGTTGGTGTCGGATATTATCTCCGACTTATTATTGCACTGGGACAAAAAGGTTCCATGGAGCTTGAAATCAAGAAGATCTTGATATCTGCAAAAGAAGAAGCTCAACGTATCACAGACGAAGCAAAGAAAAAAGCCGAAGAACGTGACGAGGAATTAAAAAAAGATGAAAAGAATCGCGAAATAGAATTCAAAGAAACAGAAAAGCGCCTTATCAAAAAAGAAGAGCTTTTGGATGCGCGTCAGACTGAAATCGACAGAGAGGTTGAAAGTATAAAAACTAAAGTTGAAGAAATAAAGAAAATAAAAGACAAAACAGTCGAGCTAGAAGAAGAAAAACACAAAGAGCTCGAACGTGTAGCAAAACTGACTCGTGAAGAGGCAAAAATTGAACTTGTTACTACAATCGAAAAAGAATACGAAGAGGATTTGCTTGTTCGTATGCAAAAACTTGAGGTTATGGGACAAGAGAAATTGGATTCTCGTGCAAAAGATATCTTATCTACATCTATCCAGCGTCTCGCCTCTTCTACTGCAGCAGAGCTTATGGCGACAAACGTTGCAATTCCAAACGATGAAATAAAAGGAAAGATTATTGGTAAGGAGGGACGCAACATCCGAGCGTTTGAACGTGCAGCTGGAGTGGAGCTTATTGTAGACGACACGCCTGGGACAATCGTGATATCTAGTTTTGATCCAGTGCGTAGACAGATTGCTCGCCTTGCGCTTGAGAACCTAATTCTCGATGGACGTATTCAGCCGGCAAAGATCGAAGAGATGGTAGACAAGGCAAAGGAGGATATCAATAAAATAATCAAAGAAAAGGGTGAACAGGCAGTGTACGAATGTGGAATATTCAACTTCGATCCACGTATAGTAGCAATCATCGGTCGACTATATTTCCGTACAAGTTATGGGCAAAATGTACTCCAGCACTCTATAGAGATGACACATATAGCAGGTATGATCGCCGAAGAGCTAGGAGCTGATGTTGCAATAGCAAAAGCTGGTGCGCTCGTACACGATATCGGTAAGGCACTCGACCATGAAGTGCAGGGTACACATATCGACATTGGTATTCGTATTCTTCAGAAGTTCGGTGCTGATCCACGTGTGATTACTGCTATGAAGAGTCATCACGACGACTGTCCTCATGAGACGATAGAAGCTGTGATAGTACAGACAGCTGACTATATATCTGGTGGTAGACCTGGGGCACGTAGAGATAGTGTCGAGAACTATTTACGAAGACTTGCTGAGCTTGAAGCACTTGTGAACAATTTTGATGGTGTTGAGAAATCATACGCACTTCAAGCAGGACGTGAAATCAGACTATTTGTCACTCCAGAAAAAGTTGGTGATGTAGAAGCAAAGGAAATGGCTCGTGATATTGCAAAGAAAATTGAATCTGAATTGAAATATCCAGGTGAGATTAAAGTGACTTTGATTCGCGAAACGAGAGTTATCGAATATGCTAGATAGGTTTTAAAAAAATTAGACTAATATAAAACCCGCCGTTTGGTGGGTTTTATTCTTGTTTTTTCAAAAAGTGACTCCTGTGACCTCTTTGCTTATTTGATTTTTTATCGACCGGAAAACTTTCTTTTATCCATCACTTTTAAAAAGCACGGATATTTTTCTGCTGAAAAATTCCTCGTACTCACCTCGCCAGGCTCGCAGTGTCTTTTTAAAAGTATGGATTTAGTTATTTAGGAACTCAGAATCCTTGAGCCCAGGCTTTGCCCTTCAGCTAGAAGACTATACGAACAGGTGAAAGCGAGCGTTCCATAAGGGAAAAGTATTCTGTTTGAGACAGCAGTCGAGTTAATACTTTTAGCGAGCTTGAACCTTGTGAGTATTCTTCTGGCTGAACGCAAAGAAGTTTTTGCGATACTTTTTTAAAAAAGTATCAGAATAAATAAAAGAAAAATCGCGC
>DALYDX010000034.1:0-2251 GCA_031972835.1 Minisyncoccota bacterium
CAAAAGCTCAAAAATCCCTTTCTTGTCCAAGCTTTTTGAAAAGCGATAATAGCGGACTCTCTACTTGGCAAAAATACACAGTAAAAACAGGATTGGTTTTTATTGCTGGAGCAAGTGATGGTATTAGTCAAACACTGGCATTTCATTATCAGTATTTTGAAAATGATTTTCCAGATGCTCATCAAAATTATTGGAACCCAGACAGTAGTTGGGAAAACAAATGGGCAAATGGAGATCCAAATCAAGGGGAAGCTTTCCCCGGAAGCTCTACTGTATTCGTTTGGACGACAGACGGGTATCACTTATTTAGGACAATATCAAAAACATCTCTGGTGTCTGGAATATGCTTTGGAACAGTTATAAATGTATATGATCAGAAGAAGTGGTGGGTATACGTAACGGATTTTGTATTGTATTCCGTTGCATATTCTGCAGGATTTCATCTAACGTACACGCTCATGTTTGGTAAACCAACAGAGTAAAAATAAACCACAGAATTTTCTGTGGTTTTTGTTTTTATTGACATTAAGCTCACTCCAGAGTTTAATTAAGAAAAGACAGTATTATGAAAAGAAATTTGGTTTTATTTGCCTTAATGGTTTTAATACCCCTTTTGGCAAAAAGCCAAACGGAAGATTCTTTGAAAAAAGAAACGGTGTATATAGATTATACTTTTGGACATATAAGGAGTAGTAGTTTTGTAGGAACCTCAAATACAACTTATGGTTCAAAATTGTTCTTTGGAGAGAAATTTGAAGCTTCTTTCGATCTGAAAAATCCTCATTTCGGAGTTGGTGGACAATATCTATGCTACAGAAAAATTGATAAAACTTTTTTTACTATTCAAAAAAAATACGATGCGGGATTGGCAACTATTAGATACAAACCATTCATCGCAAAAAACTTTGAATTAGTTTCAGGGGTCGGAATCACTTCGACGAAACAACTCGCGAGTGCGTATTCTCTTCGGTACACTATTGATTCTTTATTCCCGGGTGGAAGCTTTACCTTCGAAGGAAATCTTACGACATTGGGAAATGAAATTGATTACAATACTGTTTCATATGTAATGATTCATGGATATTTTGTTGGAGGATATTATAGCAACAACAATGCTTATGGTGTCTGTTTTGGGGCACACGAGAGATGGATGCTACTAAAGTTTGTTGTGTGGGGAGAAAAAGTTGAAGACAAAATGAGATTCCCCGGATCATGCCAACTTGATCTCACCTTCCCTCTTATACGCAAAAATCCAAAATTGATTTACAGATAAAAAAACCCGCCAAACTTGGCGGATTTTATTATGCGAGTTTTTCTTTTATATATAATACTAGATCTTTTATCGCAACACGTTCCTGAGTACCAGTGTCTCTATCGCGGATTGTAACAGTGTTTAACATCTCTGGATTTTCTCCTAGGGTATCGAAGTCTATGACTATGCACCATGGAGTACCGATCTCATCTTGTCGGCGATAACGCTTACCGATATTGCCGTTGTCGTCATAAGCAACACGTCCAAATTCCTTTTTCAACATCGAGAATACTTCGCGTGACTTTTCTACAAGCTCAGGCTTGTTTTTCAAAAGTGGAGATACTGCACATATAATCGGAGCGATACTTGGTTTCAATTTTAAATACTCTCGCACTTCTCCGTTCATCTCGTCTTCCGTGTAAGCGGAAAGTAGTACTGCTAGGAATGCTCTATCTGCACCAAAAGATGGTTCTATACAATGTGGAGTAATCTTCCCACCTCCCTCTTCGTCTATGTATTCGAGCTTGTGAGTTTTCAAGTCATAATCGGTTCTGTATGCAAGACCAAAAAGTTCTTTTCTACCAAAAGGATAATCAAATTCGAAGTCTACAGTTTTTTTAGAATAAAATGCCCGGTCTTCGTCGCTCACTAGTAGTTCATGAGTTTTTGTAGTATCGATTCCCACTTCACCCATCCATTCGAGCATTGCACCTTTCCAGAAATCAAAATGTTTTTCCCAGTCTTCTTCACGTGTGAAATATTCGATTTCCATTTGCTCAAACTCACGTTGGCGAAACAGAAAATCACGCGGAGTGATTTCGTTCCGAAAAGCCTTACCAATCTGCGCAATACCAAATGGTAATTTTGGGTGGTATGCATCGACTACATTTTTGAAGTTTACAAATATTCCTTGGGCTGTTTCTGGGCGAAGATATGAAATAGAACCTGAATCTTCTGAGGCACCAACTTTCGTCTGGAACATCATGTTGAATTGTTTTG
>DALYDX010000035.1:0-1940 GCA_031972835.1 Minisyncoccota bacterium
TCCGACGAACAACGCACTCTCTCTATCCCCCATGAACCACAAGTAGATTGCAAACGCAAAAGATAGAAACGCTGCGACTGCCAAAAGTTTTTTTGATTTAGACATATGAAATATTTATTATTTTCTAATATTTTTATTATACCAAAGTTTTTTTAAAGCGAATTATTTTATTAAGCTATTTACAACATACGCCAACAGTCCCCACCAGAGGACAAATGAGACGACGAAACTTACGATTATCTTGTTCTGCATAGCTTTCGGCAAAAGCTCGCTTGCTCTCCCCTCCTTTTCTCTTTTCAAAAGCTCGGGAGAAATAACAAAAGACAAAAAACTTCCGTTTAAGATCATGAGAAATACGATTGCAAGCCTGAATGCGAAGTCAGTAGATGTGATGAGCTCGTTTGTACCAGATATGAATGTTCCGATAGCGACAAGTAGTATGCCGATCCATATGAGAGGCTTGGTGACTTTGTGTGCACGGATAGTTGCCTCGGTCCAATACGGAGACTTACGTGCGAGAAATCCATGTAGGTCGATAACCGTTACCGCGCCAAGTCCGATGATAAACCCCGCGAGGGTGATAAATGTAGATATGAATTCCATAGAATTTATTTAAACTCACACACTTGCACACATTGCATAGTACAGACTTCAGCTTTCGGATCGTTGCGACATGCACTCGCGCATTCGTTGAAAGTCCCGCCAATTTCCTGACAAGTATTTGCACCGATACCAAGACATTCTAGATTTACTCCGTCCCATACTCCACCCATAGCAGAACATGGATTCTCGCCTGAAGGTACAGTTCCGCCCGCTCCGCCACTATAATATGGATTGTCTACTACACCTGATAGTGCACTCTCTACGTGGAAAGTTACAACATAGTCATCTTGATTGATTGATTTGCCAACATATAGATCTGGAGACGCTCCGACAATAGAAATATTGTAGCCATTGAAATTCATCGGAACTCCATCAGATGAATAGAAAGTCTCAAATGTATCTACACCGTCAGACAAAATAATCTTTGTGTTTATCGCACCAGCTTCTATACACTGTACGTCTACTGGGCAACGATAATCATTTGTAACTTCGCCTAGTGTAATCGATAGACCCAAAACTTGCATCGTCTCACCTACTGGTAAAGACACTTCTTCTGGAGACATAATCCGGTCGTTACCTTTGCCAGGATTTTCGCCCATGTATGTAAAAGCTAAGTACCCAAATATGATAATACCTACGATCGCAATAATATTTTGTGTTTGTTTACTCATGCGAATATTATAACAAATTTAAAAAAATAAAATAAAAAAACCCCACACAATATCTCCGTTTAGGGAGGGCCATGTGTGGGGCTGTAAGCGCACCTAAATGCGCCTTCACCTCTGGTGTAAAATAATCTTTACTTTTTTGAACATAAAAGCTTAAATTTATTACTGTTGTATTATAGCAAAATACAATACATTTGTCAAGAAGTAAATAATGTTGATATATAAGACTTATTTCAATCATCTATATACATTTGCGGCCAAGAATCTGCATATAAGGAGTTGGTAAAAAAGTAAAATCAGTGAATCCAACAAATTGTGATTTCTTTATAGAAGGATTCCATTAGAATAAAATCCTAGCAAGCTTCAACTCATCGTATGTATACGTGCCTTTTAGATGCGCATGAACTGGGGCAAGTGTCGCATGGCCTTCTGTTTTAAATGCTTTAAAAATCGATGGCAGGCAATCTAGTAAGTCTTGTGTGCAAAGTGCTCTGACCTCATCTTTTTCCAGTTTTCCATTTTTCACAAGCGTCGCTAGGTGCTCGATAATCGTGCCTGACTTGAACCCACGTTTTTCTACAATATCTTCGATAGAGCAACCTTCACGCACAAGAGCGAGGGTTTTGTCTTCTGTGCTTTCTTTTTCTGTGTTACTTTTTTTTACTCTAA
>DALYDX010000036.1:0-1593 GCA_031972835.1 Minisyncoccota bacterium
TTTAAAACATCCTATTGGTTGCCCGATAGGATGTTTTAAACATTCAAGATAGATTCTTAAACCCTTTTAACATCCGACCGAGTCGGAAATGAGATATTTGAAACGACAGAATACACACGTTCAAAAACGATTGGTGCAACCGCTCCGCACTTGTGCGCGAGGCCGATTGAAATATTTGATTGTGTATTTATCATATTCATAACTTTTATATCGTATCATGATTACAGAAAATGTCAATCTGTATGCTGTGGAAAACAAAAAATACCCTATATAAATAGGGTATTTTTTGTTCATTTTAATCTTTTTACTTAGCAATATAAGGCAGAAGTCCCATGAAGCGTGATTGCTTGATAGCAAACGCGAGCTTTCTCTGGTTCTTTGCAGTCATATTTGTCTTCTTGCGAGACATTATGCGTCCGTTTGGATTTATGAATTTTCGCAAAACATCAAGATCTTTGTAGTCGATATGCTTGATATTATTTGCTGAGAAATAATCTTGTTTCATAACTTTTATAATTAATTTTTAAAACGGTATGTCCTCGGCGTTAATGTCCTCAGATGGATATTCGATCGTGTCTACTTCCCCACCATTTTTTGAAGGACCCTCTGATTTAGAGAAATCTCCACCGCCAGCACCAGATGTGCCCTTTGGACCAAATTGGAAATTTTCTACCACGATTTCAGTACGATACTTCTTTTGACCATCTTGTTCCCAACTACGTGTCTGAAGGCGTCCGTCTACATACAGAGAACTTCCTTTTTTACAGTATTGAGCGATAAGCTCAGCTGGTTTTCCAAAAGCGACTAGATTGTGAAATTCAGTCGCATCTTGTTTTGCACCATTTGCGTCTTTCCAAGATCTATTTGTAGCAATACTGAAACTTGTTACTTTCACCCCTGAAGGAAGTGACTTTAGCTCTGGGTCTCTTGTTAGATTCCCAATTAGCATAGCTTTGTTTAAGTACATGGTTATTTTTATATTTACTTAATAATTCGACGTAAACTTGATTTTCTATATTGTATAACAATTTACAAAACTTCTCGTCTCTTATTCAGCACTAACCATTTTCTCAATTTCTGCATCTACTTCTTCTTTGTTTATAGGAAGTTTTGCTTCTTCGTCACTTGCACGAGGCTTTCGAGATGAATCTTTTCCAAAAGGTTTCTTTGATACTAGAGTATTCTCGCGAATAGTCTTTATCACTAGAAATCTTATGATTTCTTCATTTACAGCAAGGATCTTTGAGATCTCCTCTATCTTTGATGGATCAAGTTCGAATTTTACCCAGCCAAAATATGCCTTTGTAAATTTCTCTTTCTTGTTCGCAATTGTACGATCCATCTGGTAGCTAAGTTCTATAAGCTTTGGGTGATCTTCAGATATAAAGATTCCTCCACGCTCACTTACAAGATCTTTTATTGCTGTTACTTTTGCAGGAAGATCTTCCTCAGAAGTATGTGGCACAAAAAGATATGAAATCTCGTATACAGTTCCTGATACTTTTTCTATTGTTTCGTTTTCCATAATAAAAGCGCCTAAAGGCGCCGAATTTAATTTCGTAAAAATCCCGCTTCGGCCTTGCCCGTCCCGCG